>JBMOIG010000184.1:0-7868 GCA_049317445.1 Myxococcota bacterium
GCGCCGGACCCGCGAACTGATGGCGGCCTGATCCCCTCTGGCGGAACCTCACCCCAGCGGCATCTCGCGTGCCATTGGACCCAGCGTCAGGAGGGAACATTTCTCGATCGTTTCTGCCCATAATTTGGGATGGACCCACGGCTTGCTGCAAGCCCGCGCCCGTCGCCCACTTCGGGGTCTCGGCCTGTCGGTAGCGAGTGGCCGACGACATCCGGCACCCGAACCCCAACGCAACCTGTTACTTCGCCACGCAAGCCACGACTGCCGTGCCCACCCTTGAGGTTGCGTGATAGTCGACCGAGAACGCCAGCAGGGACACATCGCCATGAAACGCAAAGTGCGGACGCTTCAACCCATTTTCGCCCACCCGAGGCACCTCGGCCACCGGGCTGAGCGGCGCGAGGTCCCCTCTCCGCAGCACGACGAGGCGCAGGTCGTTGTTCGAGATGCACCCGCCGCACCTGTAGATCACGCTGCCGGTCGACCAGACCAACGCCACGTCGTCGCCCATGGCGTGGAGCACGGGCTGCACGTTTTCGACATGTGGAACAGCAACTTGCACGGGGCGCGACGGCCCGATCGGCGCGCCGTCCTTGTCCAAGGCCACCAGACGAACCACCGACTCGCGGCTGCCGTTCGGCGGCGTCGCCCACGTTCCGCCGGGTCTGCCGGTCCACGTGACGTCGCCGCGCGTCACCCACTCTTCCATCGCCGCCAGCGTCGTGCCGTGGTGATGGATCAGGTCGCCGTTGCGGGTCTGGCGCGTGGCCGAGGACGGACGCGAGATGCGAACCGGTGCCTGTGGGGGCGTGTCGGTTCCCGCGACGTGGATGGAGAAGACGTCGCTGCTGTCGTCCGCACCGGGCTGGCCCCAAGACGCGATCCAGCCGCTGTCGGTGCGCACGACGCGCGCGTCCTGAACCGCCAGTGAAGTCAGGAGGATGGGGTTGCCCTTCTGGGCGCCACTCGCGGCGAACTCACCGAGCCACAAGCCCGCGCCGTCTGACCAGAGCACGGCCAGATCGGCTCCGTTCGCGACGACTTGATGCAGGCCGCCAGCGCCCGACGGAATCGGGTCGATGGACGCAACCGGCGACGGGCCGACGGTCCACGATCCGGTAGCGTCGACGCTTCCGACGTGGATCGTGCTGGAATTGCTAGAGGACGCCTCCTGACGCCAGGCGACGCCAGCCCCCTCGCCCGAGGCCGTCGCGATGCAATCTGCCGCTTGGTCGTTCTTGTCGACGGTCACGCCGACCGGCACGCCCAGCGTACCGTCGGCCGCCGCAGGCACGATGCTGACGCCATGCACGCCCGTGTTCGCTTTCCACGCCACCGCGCACTGGGAAAGGAGAAACCCGGTCGGCGTCGCCGTCACCGCGTGTCCCGTGTGGACCATGCCGGGAGCCTGAAGCTCCTGGGCGCCTCTCGTCACCGCGCAGGACAGGCTCGGCGGACCTGCGTGGTCCAGCAGCGCAGGATCCGGCGCCGCCGTCGGGACATCGGTGTCCGGGGTTTCGGAGCACGCGATGGCGGCGATCAGGCACGCTCCAAGCCAGAGCGCGAGCCGTCCGGTCGAGTTCTCGTTCGGTCGGCAAATCCTGGTCATGGATGTTTCCTTGGAGGCGCGTATGTCGCGGTGACTCGAGCGGTTTCTTGACTGGAATTGCTCCGGCGACAGGGTCCGACGATGTCACGAGGGCGGTGTCGTACGGGGTCCGACGATGTCACGAGGGCGCCGTCGTCGCCGGGTCGTTCGGCCGACGAAACTGTAAACTGCGCATACCTGACACCATTCTAACGCCCTGTCGCACAAGCAAAAAAGCCAAATAGAAACTGTAAACTGCTCATACCTGACCCCTATTCCGGGTCGCAAACACTGTCGCAAGGCGCAACGATCTTGCCGTCGGGTCGCAGGAACGCATCGATCTGTGCGATCGAGGCCTGCAGGCGCCGCACCGCCTCGTGCACCTTGTTGATCTCGGTGTTGGGCTGGCCGATCAGGTCGGGCGCGGCGATGCCGAAGTCGAACTCCTGCAGGGCAGAACCATCGTAGGGCGCGCCCCCCGGTGTCAGACCGAACACCGGTCGCGGCGCCGGCTGCAGCAGCGCGAGGCCCAGCGTGCGGGCGTGGACGTGGCTGGCGACATTGGGAACTTGGGTGTCCGAGATCCCGTCCTGCATCAGGACCTTGCGCGACTTGGGCCCCACGGCCTCGGTCGGCACCAGCAGCTCGGGAGCCCACGTGATGGGGTCGATGCGGTCGAACACGGTCTGTGCCGTCAGCATGGCCCGCGTCGACTGTTCGGGCTTGCCCGTAGCGACGTCGATCAGGACCAGCAGACTTTGGAAAGGCGCGGCGCGGGTGGCGATAAGAGAGAAACCCGCGCCGCCCACGCCCAGCGCAACCCGCTCTACCCGGGGTGACAGCGCGGCATACACCGACCCCAGGATGTGACCCTGACTGATGCCGTAGAAGTACACGTGGGCGGGATCATAGAGGGGTTTTCCACCCTTCTGCAGCGCGGGCAAGGCCGCCAGCGTCTGCTCGGCCGCCAGAGCCACGGCGATCTGGTTGGCCATGCCCTGATGCACGCGGTCGGTGAAGCGGAACGCCTGCGCCGTCTCGTTGACCAGATCGGTGGCGAGCAGGCCGACGTCGTTCTTCGACATGCCCCACCAGTCGACGCAGACCGTTACCATGCCTGTCTGGTCGGCAAATCCGGTCATGAAGTCCTCGGCGACCTCGAGCTGGGTGCCGAAAAAGCCGTGGCCGAACTGCAGCAGCCGCGCTGGCCCAGGCTTGCTGCCATCGAGCACGCTGCGCGGAATGATCACGGTGAAGGGCACTTGCACGGTGCCGTTGCGGAGGGGGCGACCGTCGGGACCCCGCATCAGCAGCTCGCCCGGTTCACCCTTGCCGGTCAGGAACAGCGGCACCGTCAGCTCGCCCAGCACCTTGCGGCCAACTGCGCCCGATGGCGGCTCTTCGACGCTGGTTGCAGTCACTGCGAACGGCGCTTCGGCAAACGCATCGAGCACTTGCGCCCGGATCGCCCGCAGGTCGCCCATCGCGTGCGCTTCCGTCTCCGTCGTGAAGTCCCACGCCAGCAGCAGGTCGCCGCGCGCCACGCCGGCTTTCTGCAGCACCGGGAACACGTGCGCCTCAAAGTACCGCCACACCCGCCACCCCACGGCCCCCATCGGCGGCTGACCCGCCCGCAGCGCCGCATAGCCCGCGGGCGCCTTCACGGCGGTGCCGTCCTCGTGCCGCAACCCGCCGTCGCCGCCCTTTTCGCGCAGCGCAACGACATAGCGGTGGCCCGCCTGCAGGCGCACGACCGGCCGCAGGAACAACACGCGGTCATCGGCGGCTTCCGGGCGCGGGTCGGGCTCAGCGAAGTGCGGCACCAGAGCTCCTGTCTCGGCGTCGATCAGCAGCGTGCGGTGGGTCGGCTGCTGCGACTTGGCCAGGTCGCCGAGGAAGGGCGTCAGGTCCGCAGCCAGCACCCCGCCCGGGATGCGCACGGCGATCTGGGGCAGCAGCGAGAAGCCGTCGGCCGGATGCAAGTCCATGAAGCTGAAGTGCTTGCCGTCCTGTCGCAGCGGCTTTGCGTCCTCCGGCACGTCGACGCGAAAGCCCGAGGGCAGCGTCGCGTCCGGCGCGAGAAACCAGTTGCTGGGGTACGGCATCAGGCAGTCCCACTCGGCGGCGATGGGATTGCACTGGGTGTTGGCGGTGCTGGGACCGGCGACGGTCCAGGTCGCGGGCGGCGGACCAAGGTCGGGGCTTTCCCCCGGGTCGCTGCTGCAGCCTCCGAGCGCGAGCAGCAGCAGCCACGGGGACAGAAACCCAATGGAAAAGCGTGGATACGACGAGCTTCGGGGTCGTGCGGTGTGCAGCTTCATGGACCGCATGGTGGCGCAGCGGGGCAGGTCGGGCAAGAACGCCGCAGCCTAAGGACACAACTCCAGCCGCAGCCACTGTGCCCGCACGTAAGACGGCAGCGACACGTAGAATTCCCACGCCAGCTCGGCCCCGGTCTTGCACGAGCCTTGTGGCTGCCCCGAGAGCACGTCGACCAGCTTGTACTTCAGGCCGTCCTGCAAGCTGATGCGCTTCTTCAAGTCAGGCGGGAGGTAGTAGGTCTGGGCCGCATTCTCGTTCCACAGGTTGTGCAAGACAAACAAGACGTTGCCATCGGGCGACCACTTGACCATCGCCAGCAGCCGCAGGTCGATCGCGTTCTTGGCCTTGGTGCGCAGGTACGCCTGTCCGCTGGCCAGCAGCGCCCGGTTCTCTGGGGCCATGCGTCCGGCAATGAGCTTGCGGTAGTACTCGCGCAGCACGTCGCCTTGGCTGGTGTAGTTGGTCGTTCCCTCGAAGCGAGCACGCAGGTAGTCGGATTTCCGGAAGCCCAGCTGCCACGGCTCGCCGAACTCCTGACCCATCAGCAACATGGGGGTCGAGCGGGAGGCGGCGCCGATGCCCCAGAAGCCCGCGCCCGTCCAGACGTCGAAGCCCGTGCCGTCGAGCAGCCGTTTCTCGTCGTGCGTCTCCAGTGCGGTCATGACGAATGCATGGTCGCCAAAGCGCTGCATGTTCTTCAGCACCTTCTCGACGTGGGCGGCGTTCTTGGTCACCCCGTTGCGGCCGCACATGTCGGTGACGTAGCCCTCGGTCATGATGTCGACGACCTTGTTCATGCCGGGTTGGTCGTGGAACTCCTCAGCCATGTACACAGGCGCCTTCTGCCCGCGCTTCACCGCGTAGTAGTTGACCTTCGAGACGATGTAGTCCCACTCGTCGGGGTCGATGCCGGAAAACGCATCGGTCGTGTGGTCCAAGCGGAAGGCGTCGACGCCGCGCGAGGTCCAGTAGTTCATCACGCGGAACAGATACTCGCGGGTGCGGTAGAACTCGTGCTTGTGGGCGATATTGGCTTCGTGGTGGTACAGGAACTTCACGTCCTTCCATGTGTTGAAGCCGTCGCCCGAGAAGTTGTCGCCCGCACCGACCGACGGATTCCAATGGTCGGCGCCGACGTAGAATCCCGGCGCGGCGAACTCCAGGTAGCTGGACGTGCAGGGGAATTTTGCCCGCTCGCTGTCCAGGGCCACCCGCCACACGTTGTAGGCACGCACCAGGTTGTCGCCGCTCAACTTGGGGCACTTGGCCTTCAGCGCGGCCAGGTTCTTCTGGTGCAGCGACCCCGCCTTGCCCGTCGCCGTGGTCAGCTTGGCCGTGGTGTCGAGCAGCGTCGGCTTCAGCAGCCCGGCGTCGTAGGTGGCGGTGAAGTTCCACAGCTTTTCCAGGTCTTCGTTCGCGGCGATGCGCTCGCGGATGGGGACGAATTCCGTTGTGTCATACAGCAGGTAATTGTGGCCGAAGTGATTGAACGCGAGGTCCAGCATCACCTTCAGGCCGCGCTTGTGTGCCTGCGCGATGAAGGTATCCAGCGTGGTGTTGCCCCAACAGGGTGTGGCTGAGTCCTCGTCCTTGCCGGCCTTGATGCACGTCTGCGCGAGCTTGCCCTGCACGTGGTAGTAGTCGCGCACGGCGTACGGCGAGCCCAAGTTGTCGCAGGCGTCGGGGATGCTCCACTTGGCGTTGTTCGGGAAGATCGGCATGAGCCACACCGTGTTGGCCCCCACCTTCTCCTGGATGTAGCGCAGCGTGATGCCCTGCCGGTAGTCGGCCGTGTCGGCCAGCATGTCGTCCAGCGTGCCCAGCTTGATCTTCTGCAGGTTCGTCAGGTCCTTGCAGGTCATCCCCTCGGCCTGATAGGACACCTTGGGCGCCACCTTGGCCGTGCACGCCGCCTTCTGCGTCGCCGAGCCCACCGAGGGGTCGCAAGCGTTGGCCGACCGCACCTGCACCTCGTACAGCACCATCGAACCCGCGGACAGGTTCAGTGGATTCCAGTCCATGGCCTGCAGCGCGGCCTCGACGACCTCGAAGCCGCCCACCGACCGATCAGCCGTTGCGTCGGAGGACTCGCAGGACCCAAGCAGAGCCAGACCCGCCAGAATTGGCAGAAGATCCAAAGGCAACCAGCTTCTGCAGGGCGTCGAGTGTGTGCGGGGGGACATGACGACCTCGGGGGGGGGCGGAGGCTCGCGGCTCGGATCGCGCCGGGAACACACGTCAACTTGGCATTGCTAGAGCAGTTTCAGTACCAGCGTGGCGGTGCCGTCGTTGGTCTCGAATTCCTCCTTCGGCTGGTTGCGAATCTGGCTGCGGTGCCGCCACTTGACCTTGCCTTGGACGAAGACGTTGACGGTGTCGCCCGGCTTGGCGTTGGCGGGGAACGTCCAGCGCATCCGACCGCGCTCGAGCTTCCAGTACGCCGCACGCGGCACCAGGGGATAGTCCTCGACCTTCGAGTTGAACGAAGGCTTCCAGTCGAACCCTTCCTGCTCGATCTGCCACGACACCGAGTCGTAGGTGACGGTGTTGCGGTAGTCGAGCGAGTCCTCGGGTTCACCGATCGGATCATCCAGCGAAATGGTCATGGCCGTCTGGGCGTACTTGCGCTTGTCCAAGCAGAATTGCCGCCGCGCGTCACGCACCTTGGCCGACAGCACGAAGGGTGCCGAGAGCTTGCCCTTCTTGCCCTTCACCGCGGCCGACAGCACCTGGCCGTTCAGGGACAACTCCATCGCCCGGCTCTGGAAGTCCACGATCTCGATGGCGATCTCGTACACGGCCTGCGGCGCGTCGATCTTGTAGGCCAGCCACGCCTGCTCGGCCGCGACGGCCGGGTCCAGCTTCTTGACGTCGGCATCGAGCGTCTTGGCCAGCGCCAGCACCTGATCGCGGTTCTTCTCGCAGGCGGTCACCAATCGCCGGGCCACCTCGAGCTTGACCATGTTGCGTTGGATCAGGTCGGCCTCGTTCAACTTGTTCGTGATCGGCTCGGCCACGTACTTGTCCATCAGCCAGCCGTTCAGGCGCTTGACGCCCTCCACCACCAAGTCGACGATCTGACCGCCCTGCCGTCCCGGGGCGTTGTCGATAGCAAACTTCAAGGCGACCAGGTAGATTGTCGCGCTCGCCCGGCCTTTCACGGAGTCGACCGCCTTGCGAGCGTCCACGCAGTTCTGCGTGATCAGGGGAACGGCCGCAGTTTGCCGTTTGCGAGCCTCGCGGAAGTCGCCCTGCCGCGTCGCTGCGGGCAAGTCCTTGAAGTTCAGCGGCAAGTTTGGCTGGAAGCCCGGTTCGACCGTGCGGATGCGCTTCGTCAGGTCCTTGCCCTGCTTCAGCACGTCGGTGACCTGGCGGATGTTGGCGGTCGCCAGATCCACCTTGCCCTCGCGCAGTTGCGTGCGGATCAGGACCAGCCGCGCCTCCAGGCCGCCGTACAGGGTCTTGATCATCGCCTTGTCCGCGGCGACGGCGGCGGCTACGTCGGCAGTCAGTGCGGCGGCGGCGGGGGGGGCGCCGAGGACGGTGAGGACGAAAAGGGCGACGACGGCGACGGCGAGTCGCGTCGAGACAAGTCGGGCACGAGCGAGCATGGGGCCCTCCTGCACGATGGGGGATTTCCGACAACGTGGGAATTTGAACCCGCAATTGGCTGTGGTCAAGCGATGCGGGGGGGATGTGTCGCCGTCACGATTCTGGGTCCCCGAGCGGGTACGAGCAACACCTCCGGGTCGTGGTTTCCACCTTCGGTCAGGTCGACGGGGCGGGTTCACTGGTGACGTGTTCGCGGCTGTTGGTGGCCCTCACCCCCGGCCCCTAGGGATTGGTCGCATCTTCCTCATGGCATCGACCGGTACGTCTGATCGAAACGTGTAGCCCTGGAGCCGGGATCGCGCCTCACCCCGTCGCCTTTCGGCGCCACCCCTCTCCATGCTCGCTA
>JBMOIG010000185.1:0-7798 GCA_049317445.1 Myxococcota bacterium
ACTGATCCACCACCAGCGAGTGGTCGACGGGCTGGGCGAACGCATCGACAATCGCCTTCAGATCCGAAGACATCTCAAGCAGAAAGCCGTAGAGCTCGTGGTAGAGGAACACGGCCTCGCCGCGCTGGAACCAACCGAGGTGTTGCGAACGGACGAACACGCCCATGGGGCCTCCGGAAAAGGGGGTGAACCTGAGCGGACTTTGGGGGATGCGGGGGCGAGAGGTCAACGTCTCGGACCGGCTTGGGCGCGGCATGGACAGGCAGCGACGGCGCGCACGACGGACGGCCCGAGCCTCACAAGTCCGCGTCCTGGTGGTAGACCTTGGCCTCAACGGCGAAGCCCTGACCCGCCGGATTTACCGTCCATGCGGACACTGAGAAGCCCATGAAGTAAGCGGACGGCACGGTCAGTCGCAGCACGACATAGCCGTCGGCACTGCAGTATTGCGACAAGGCGCCACCGCCTGCGTAGTTGTTGACGGAAGTGGACCCGATGCACGACCAACCGGAGTAGGTGTAGCCGACGGCATCGCTGTTGATGACGGCCGAGGCGCCGTAGTTGTAGCCCTCGACCAGCAGCCGGTACATCGTGTTGGTCTGGATCTTGATGTTGGTCTTGATCTGGATCTTGGTGGGGCTGTTGGCCGTTGTGCTCCACTGCAGCAGGTCTCGCTGCACCCGTCCGCCGCCGGAGACCAGCTTGGTGTTGGCGGTGACGGTGTCGGCGGTCACGGTGGTCGCGGTGACCTTGGTCGCCTTGAGTTCGGTGGCATTGACCGTGGTGCCGTTCAGCGTCGTGCCGGTGACCGTCGTCGCCGTCAGTGCGCTGGCCGCCACCGTGTCTGCCGTCACGTTCTTGTCGACGACCAGGTCGCCCTTGACCTGAACCTTCTTGCTGGACACGGTCTTGGACGTGATCGACCACGACTGGATCGCGCCGTCGAACGTGTTGTTGACGAACCCGGTGTCGATGACCTCCAAGTACCACTTGCCCTTGGGGTTTTTGCCGATCCAGGTCGCGAGGTCGCCGGTCACTGTCTTGGTGGGGGAGGGCCACGAGGTCTTGACGACCGTGCCCTTGGTCGACTTGTCCCAAAGCACGTACTTGTCGGTGTTCGGGTCGATGAGGGTGATCTTCACGCTGGACGTGTCGCTGTTGGTCACTTCCGCTGTGATGGTGAGGCCTTGCGTCACACCCAAGTCAGGGATCTCGATGACGTCGCTGATGCCGACCGGACTGTTGTCGGGGATCGCGACCGGCGTCTTGGCGCTTGCGAAGGCGTCTGCGAACTCGTTGGTCAGCGAGCCGGCGGAGACCTCGTTCAGTCCGTCACCCGGCAGCTTGGACGCGTCCACGGTGCCCGACACGCAGTCATAGGCGCCGTCGGCCAGGATGCCTCGCATGAGCAGTCCGGTGCCGCACGCCGCGCCCACCTTGGCCAGCACCGGCAGTCCATCCAGATCGCCATACGCGCCCGTCGTCGCCACCGCGGCAAAGGTCGGCTTGCCTTCCAGGTCCGTATACGCGCCCGTCTTGGCCACAGCTGCCAGCGCCGGGGTGCCAGCCAGGTCGGCATAAGCGCCGGATTTCGAGACCTTGGAGAGGTCCGCGGCCTTGGCGTAGGGGGCGAGCACTTGGGGGTCCAGGTGACCGGCGGTCACGCAGCCAGAGCACTCGAGGCCCGATGCAACGCCCGCGCGCACCGCGAACGGCACGGCGTGCAAGGGTCTGCGCGGCAGCTCTGGGTCCGAGCCGATGGTCACGCCCAGCCACAGCGTCGATGCGTCGGCCAAAGTGACTGGATTCAATGGCTTCTTGGTGCCGAGCGCGAACGAGAAGTGCCCGCCCTTGGCCGCAACGGTCAGCGGACCCTCGCTCCACACCGCCTGGCCGCCCAGCTCAGCCGCGTACAGGCCCACGCCCACCGCGTAGTCACCGTCGGGTGCCGCGCCACCGCCAGTAGAGTTCAGGAACCCCTCGACCGCCACCGTCGCGGGCACAGCGAACGCCTGAGGCGTCGGCCACGCCAACAACGCCGCCGCCAGCCCCAACGCGGCCATTCCTCGCAAGTCAGCCCAGCGCTTCGCGATCATCATCCGTCCCCCCAAAGTGTGGACGCATGGCGCATCAGGCGCGGCACGGGGCTTCCGGGGGCGCAAGAGCTGCCAGCTCGCCGTCGACGATACGCTCTGGACGAACGGTCCTCAAGACCGCAGACTCCGGCGGCATGAAGCTCTCCGCGACCGTCCACGGCTCGACCTTCACCTTCCCCACGCTGAAGGACGCGTTGAATCGCGCCAGTGAGCCCAAGTCGGGCGACCAGGCGGCGGGGCTGGCGGCCGAGAGCACCCGCGAACGCGTGGCGGCCAAGCGCGTGCTTGCGGATCTCGAGCTGCGTCATTTCTACGAGCACCCGTCGGTTCCCTACGAGCTGGATGAGATCACGCGCGTCAGCATCGACGACCTGGACGACCGCGCCTATCGCACGGTGCGCGGCTGGACGGTGTCCGGATTGCGTGAGTGGCTGCTGGACCGCAAGACGACGGGCGAGGACATCGCCGCCATCTCACCCGGACTGACGCCAGAGATGGTCAGCGCGACCTGCAAGCTGATGTCGACGCTGGACCTGGTGACGGCCGGTCGCAAGATGCGCGTGGTTCGCAAGTGCAACAACACCTTGGGGTTGCCGGGGCGGATCTCGTCACGCCTGCAGCCGAATCACCCCACCGACGCGGTGGCGGGCATTCTGGCCGCCATTCAGGACGGGCTGTCGTACGGCAACGGCGACGCGCTGATCGGCATCAACCCGTCGACCGAGAGCGTGGAGAACACCGCCGCCATCCTGCACGCCGTCAAGGACATGATCCGCCAGCACCGCATCCCGACGCAGGTTTGCGTGTTGGCGCATGTAACGGTGCAGATGGACGCGATTCGGCGGTTTCAGGCACCTGTCGACCTGTGCTTCCAGTCTCTGGCGGGGACAGAGAAGGCCAACCGCAACTTCGGCATCTCGGTCAGCCTGATGGACGAGGCCTACGATCTGGTCAAGCGTGAGGGCACGGCGCAGGGCCCGCACGTCATGTACTTCGAGACGGGGCAGGGCACGGCGCTGTCGGCAAGGGCGCACTACGACACCGACCAAACCACCATGGAGGCCCGGACTTACGCCTTTGCCCGCCGCTACACGCCCTTCATCGTCAACACGGTCGTCGGCTTCATCGGCCCCGAGTACCTGCAGGACGGCAAGCAGATCACCCGCGCCGGACTCGAGGACCACTTCATGGGCAAGCTGTCCGGCGTGTCGATGGGCTGCGACGCCTGCTACACCAACCACGCCGACGCCGACCAGGACGACCAGGAGAATCTGGAGATGTTGCTGGCTTCCGCGGGCTGCACCTACCTGATGGGCATTCCGCTGGGCGACGACGTGATGCTGAACTACCAGACGACCAGCTTTCACGACAACGCCGCCGTCCGTGAACTGTATGGCCTGAAGCCGGCGCCGGAATTCGAGGCATGGCTGGAGCGCATCGGCCTGTGGCGCAACGGGCGGCTGACTGAGCGCGCGGGCGACCCGACGGTGTTCGACACTCCGTTCAGTTTGCGGGGTGAGCGGAAGGGCCGCGGTTAGCCGCAGTCGGCCGGATCGCCGCGGCCTGCAAGTCACCAAAGGCACCTGCTTGACGCAAATTGACGCGCGTCATTCAACCCAAATCAGTCGTTCTTGGCACCCGCGGCGATCCAGTCGTGCAGCGCGGTCAGCGTGGCGGACGGGGGCGCACCGCCTTGCACCCGAATCGTCATGTCCGTGATGGAGCTTGCGTCGCACCCGGAGCTGTCGCCCGTGTCGAACGCCTGACGCACCGAGCTGTCCAGCGTGGCCAGCAGCAGGCTCTTGCCGGGGTTGCCTGCGACCACGAAGGCCGTGCCGTTGCAGGCCGACGGGTTGCCGGACATGCCCTTGGCCTTGGTCATCAGCGTCGCGTGGGCCTTCGCTTGGGTCGAGAAGTCCAGACTTTGCTCGATGCCGTTGATGCTGCCCATCGCACCGGGGGCGTGGCAGTCGGCGCATTTGTAGAGATAGTCTGCGTAGATGCTGGTGAACGTCGGCCGCACCGTCGTGACGGCGTCGGGCAGGACGGTCTCGCACGCGGCCAGCGGCAGGGTGAGGGCGACCAGAGCGATCCAGGGAGACAGGCGCTTCATCGGGACTCCTTTCGAGTGTCCAACAGGGTCAAATAGGTGGCGAGCAGGAACCGTTCCGGGGCCTTCAGCGGGTTGCCACGCGCGGCCAATTCCCGATGCACCGCCGTCAGATCTGCCTTCAAGTCGCGGCGCAGCAGGCCGACGGGCACTTTGCCATACAGGGTGGCCTCTGCATAGGCAAACAGCAGGCGCAGGCGCAGCGGCGGCGCCACCGTCCCGGTCAGCTTGGTGAAGCGCGCCACCGCGACCAGACCCGCTTCCAGATGGCGCATCGCCACTTCGGGCTGGGCCCGCTTGCGGGCGACGTCGGCCAGACGCTCTTCGACCTCTGCCAGCAGCAGCGGCAGGCTCTCGTCGTCCTCGCTGTCCTCCATGCGCCCAGCCAGCAGGTCTCGCCTGGCCAGCAGGGCCGCCCGCGCCTGGGTCAGCTGCCCCTGCTGTTCCAGCGCGGAGGCCTCGATGCCCAGCAGGACCAGCTGAACGTCATCGCGTTCGACGCGCGCGGGCCGCTCCCATGGGCGCAGCGAGGTCTTCAGGGCCTCGTCGGTCACCTGCTCCAGATCCTTGCGCGCCGCTGCCACCGCCTGCAGCGCACGGTCGGCCTGACCCGCCGCCTGCGCTGCTGCAGCCTGCAACAGCCGGGAACGCAAGCGATTGGCCAGCTGGTCCGCTGCAGGTCCGCCGCCATCGGCCGCCTGCGTGGCAAGGGCATAGGCCCGGTCGAAGTGGCCGGCGGCGTAGTGCAACAGCGCGGCGCGGTCGGTCACCAGATCGCGAAACCGCTGCAGCTCTGGATGCTTGTCCAGCAGTGCAAGCGCCCGATCAGCGTCGTCGGCGGACTCCCTGTGGCGGCCGACTTGATACAGGCTGCGGGCCCGCGCCAGTCGGGCGGTCAGTTCGGACGCCGGACGCAGGTACGGCAGACGGTCACGTCGGTCGAAGAAGTCGAGTGCCAGCCAGTGGTTGCCCACAGCCGCCTGCAGCTGTCCCAGCGCCTGCAGCACGCTGGCCGCCTGTCGAGGCCGGTCGCGGGCAAGGTCCAGCGCCATCAGGTAGTTCTCGTTCGCCGGAAGCGCGGCAGAGCGGTCGCCCGTCAGCAGCCGTTGGTGCGCGAGATACCCCAGAAACGCATACCACGCCGCCTGTTGCACAAACGCGCCACTGGCGGGGGCCAAGTCGGCCTCAATCGCCGCGATCGCCTGTCGCCGCACTTCCGTGTCGGCGAGGGTCGTCAGCGTGCGGGCCGCCAGCCACGCCCGCGCAAACCGGGGCACGGGGGCGTCGGGCGTCTTCTCGAACCGCTTGCGGTAGAACTCGGCGACGTCGTTCTTGCCCTCACGCAACCGCAGTTCGATGAAGCCGATATGGGCTTCCAGGTCGTCGGTCTGCAGCGTGACGCCAAAGAAGTTGCCGCGGGCGTCGTCGATCTTGCCTTGCGATTCGGACAGATACGCACGCTCCAACACGACGGTGCGGAACAGTTCGACCGCGTCCTCTCGCGCGGCGTGGTCCCGGCCCAGCCATGAGACCCATGAATTGCTGAACTCGTACATCAGCAAGGCGCTGCTCATCGTTGCCGCGCGCCGCAGCGTTGCCGCCACCAAGGCCTTGCGGCGCGCAAATGACTTGTTCTGGCGGTACAGCGCGAACACGGTGGCACGCACCTCCTCATCCTTGCCCGGCGTCAGCTGCAACAGCTGCGACTCCAACTCCAGTCGGAACGCCAGCTCACCTTCGGCGTCAAAGCGCCCGCGCCAAATATCCAGTCGTTTCAGCTGCTCTGCATGGCCTGCCCCCCGCAGCAGCGCCGCGACGAAGCGGTCGGCGTACCGCAATCGTTCTGCGTCGTCGAAGCTGGGCCGGGTGGCCAGCGCCGCCAAGGCATCGAGCTCCTTTTCGTTTTCGCCATGCTCGCGCAGCAGCGCCACGCCGCGGTCGCCGAACAGCCGAAGCGCGAACGGCTCGTCGACCCGCCGTGCGTCGAACTGGGCCAGCCGCCGCTCTGCCTCGCCCTCGTCACCGATGACGTCCAGCACCTCGACCTGCGCCAACAGCGACAGCGCCTGCACGGCCACGGGTGCGCCCTGGGCCAGCTTCTCCAGCCGGGTCAGACGGTTGCGTTGGTCCATCACGAAACCGTCGTGCAGTTGGCCGCGGTTCAGCAGCCGCTCTTCGCGCCGATGCGCCACCAGCTCCGCCACGACCGCCGCCCAACCGGTCACCTTGGCGTCACCCGCTGCCAGCCGTCCCGCCATCGCCGCGTAGTACTCCGCAGACGCATGCTCGCCGTTCGCCAGATGCAGCCACGTCATCTCGCGCAGTCGCTCGACCTTCTGCGCGCCCGACGCGCCGCGCGCCAACCGCCCCAGCACCAGCAATCGCTGCCACGGGTCACGCGCGGCCTCCAGTGCCTCCAGCAGCTTGTCGGCCGGCAGACCGGACGCCAGCGCACCGTCCGGCGGCAGGCTGTACAGGTCCAGCGAGCCGTCGGCGTGGCACGTCACGACCAGCCGGTCTCGTCCGGGCGCGGGGTACTGGCAGTTCCACAGGGCGCTGGTCAGCTGCTCGGTCGCCGCGGGGTCGATGGGCGGGTCGGCGTCGGGCGCGAACGGCACCCGGAACACCACGGCGTTGTCGTCACCGTCGATGCGGCCGTCGAAGTTGGTGTCGCTCAAGTGCTGGGCGAAGTACAGGTAGCGGCCATCGGGCGCGAACGCAGGAAACCCAGTGACGCCAGGCAGATCGAAGCGGACCTCGCCCACCTGCTTGCCATCGGACCGGGCCAGCGCCAGCCCCTTGCCCAAGCGCATCGAGAAGCTGACGCCGACGTCCTGCGACGCGCGCTCCAGCGGCACATACACCAGCCACTTGCCGTCGGGCGACACGGCGGGCGTCGACAGATTGCGTTGCAGCAGCGCCTGCTTGCGCCCGCTGGCGACCTCGATCCGCACCAGCTCCAGGTCGGCGTTCAGCCCCTTTCGCCGCACGACGCCAACCGACTGGCCGTCGGGGAACCAGAAGGCGTGCTGGTCGGCCGTCTCAGGGCCCGTCAGGCAGCGTGCGTCTCCCGTCTGCAGGTCGCGCAGGCACGCGTCGCCGGTCGCGTCGTCGCGGGTCGAGATGTACAGCAGCGTCTTGCCATCCGGACTGGGCCGCGGAAACGACACATCGGCGCCGTCATCGAACAGCAGCCCGGCCACGCCACCGTGCGTCTTTTGCGAAAAAACTTGAGTGGTTGCATTGCGGTTGCTGACGTAATACAGCGTAACACCGTCAGGCGACAGCGATCCCAGGAACTGGTCCGAGGCTCCCGCCGTCAGTCGCACCAGCGACCGCAGGATGCCCGGCTCGGGGTCCGCCGCGCGCGCCGCACCCGTCGACAGCACCATGGCCATCGCCGCGCACCACGCGCCTGCTGGCGCCATCAGTCGCATGACTTCACCGTCCACTTGCCGTCGTCCGCTTGCAGATGGCCGCCGCACACCAGATCCGTCAGGTGCCGTTCACGCCACGCGGCCTGCACATCCTCCAGGCTTGTCGAGGGGTTGCGCGCTTGGATGTAAAGCCACACTTGCCGTCGGTTGCGGTT
>JBMOIG010000186.1:0-7735 GCA_049317445.1 Myxococcota bacterium
TGATCCTGCACGGCATCGAGGCGCCGAACATCATCCACACCAACACGCTGGCCGAGAACCTCGCCGACATCCAGGAGAAGGACCGCTACGACGTCGTGCTGGCCAATCCCCCGTTCGGCGGCAAGGAGCGCAAGGAGGTCCAGCAGAACTTCCCCATCAAGTCCGGCGAGACGGCGTTCCTGTTCCTGCAGCACTTCGTCAAGATCCTGAAGGCGGGTGGCCGCGCGGGAATCGTCATCAAGAACACGTTCCTGTCGAACACGGACAACGCGTCGGTCAGCCTGCGGAAGCTCCTGCTCGAGTCGTGCAACCTGCACACGATCCTCGATCTGCCGGGCGGGACGTTCCTGGGGGCGGGCGTCAAGACCGTGGTCCTGTTCTTCGACAAGGGCGCGCCGACGCAGAAGGTCTGGTACTACCAGCTCGATCCCGGGCGGAACATGGGCAAGACGAATCCCTTGAACGATGCCGACTTGGCGGAGTTCGTGACGTTGCAGAAGACGTCTGCGGACTCGACGCAGTCGTGGTCGGTGCAGGCGGAGACCGTTGACCGGACGACTTGGGACCTGTCGGCCAAGAACCCGAATCGGGCGGAGGAGGTGGCAGTTCGGAGTCCGCAAGAGATCCTCGACGAGATCGCGGCGCTGGATGCCGAGAGTGCGGAGATCATGGCGGTGATTCGGGGGTTGCTGTGAAGGCGGGGTGGGACGAGTGTCGGCTAGGCGAGCTTTGCGCTATTCGAAACGGCAAGTCGAATACGGAGGATGCTGTCGCGGACGGCGCGTATGCGTTCTTCGACCGATCGAAGTC
Source organism: Myxococcota bacterium (assembly GCA_049317445.1). Taxonomy (GTDB): domain Bacteria; phylum Myxococcota_A; class UBA9042; order UBA9042; family UBA9042; genus CAJBNH01. The sequence goes on from JBMOIG010000186.1 coordinate 811, forward strand.
GATCAAGCGAAGCAGCCGCTACCTGTACGACTGCGAAGCGTTGATCATTCCTGGGGAGGGGACCGAGTTTCTGCCGCGCCATTTTGTTGGCAAGTTCGACCTGCACCAGCGCGCCTACGCACTGCACGGGTTCTCCGGCCGAATTGACGTCAAGTACCTCTTCCACTACCTCGTCTTCTTCAAGGACTACTTCCCCCGGGTGGCTGTTGGTGCAACGGTGAAGTCTTTGCGTATGCGCCACTTCGAGCAGTTGCCAGTGTTGGTGCCGCGCTTGGAGGAACAAAGGCGCATCGTCGCCATCCTCGATGAAGCATTCGACGGCATCGCCGCCGCCAAGGCCAACGCGGAGAAGAACCTGCGGAATGCGCGGGAAGTGTTCGAGAGCAGCCTGTCTACGGCTTTTGCGAAGCTCGAGCGCGATTCGCCGACAGCGCGTGCAATGGATCTCTGCACCAGGATCACCGTCGGCCACGTCGGCTCGATGGCCGCGGAATACAAGGCAGACGGCATCCCGTTCCTGCGGTCGCAGAACATCCGACCGTTCTCTGTGTCGTTGGACAACGTCGTCTACATAGACAAGAAGTTCCACGCGTCGCTCGGCAAGTCTCGCCTGCTTCCTGGCGACTTGGCCATCGTGCGAACGGGCTACCCGGGCACCGCTGCCGTCATCCCGGACTGGTTGGGCGAAGCGAATTGCAGCGACCTGGTCATCGTCCGGTGCAAGCCGGGGGTCGACCCCAACTTCCTGGCGCTCTTCTTCAACTCGTCCTTCGGAAAGGAACTGGTAGCCGGGCGCCTCGTCGGCGCTGCCCAGAAGCACTTCAATGTGACGGCCGCCAAAGAAGTCCTGGTCCCGGACCTACCGATCGTTGAACAACAGGCCGTAGTCGCCAGATTCGATGCGCTTCGGGAGGCGACCACGGAACTTGAGACGGTCTACCACCGCAAGCTAACCGCCCTCGAATCCCTCAAGGCCTCGCTCCTCCACCAAGCCTTCACCGGCAACCTGTAGGACCCCCGATGAACGAAGCCGAAACCCGCGCCGAACACATCGACCCCGCGCTGAAATCGGCCGGCTGGGGCGTGGTCGAGGGCAGCCGCATCCGCCGCGAGGTCATCGCCCCCGGCCGGCTGCTGGGCAACGGCAAGCGCGACAAGCCCGAAATCGCCGACTACGTCCTGGTCTACAAGAACACCAAGCTCGCGGTCATCGAGGCCAAGGCCTGGGGCAAGCCCTACAACTCGGGCGTGACCCAGGCCAAGGCGTACGCCGGCAAGATGGAGATCCGCTTCACCTACTCGACCAACGGCCAGAAGATCTACGCCATCGACATGCGTGCCGGCACCGAGGGCGACGTCGCCGCGTGGCCGACGCCCGACGAGCTGTGGCAGGCCACGTTTGCCGCCAAGGACGCGTGGCGCGACCGCTTCGCCGACGTGCCGTACGAAGAGAAGGGCGGCACGTGGACCGTGAGGTACTACCAGGACATCGCCGTGCGCCGCGTGCTCGAAGCGCTGGCGGCTGGCCAGCGCCGGATCCTGCTGACCCTTGCCACCGGCACCGGCAAGACCGCGATCGCGTTCCAGATCGCGTGGAAGCTCTACCAGAGCCGCTGGAACCTGACGGCCGAGCCCACCCGGCGCCCGCGCATCCTCTTCCTCGCCGACCGCAACCTGCTCGCCAACCAGGCCTACAATGCCTTTTCGGCGTTCGAGAACACCGACCCGGGTTCGCTCGTCCGCATCGACCCGGAGTCGATCCGCAAGAAGGGCAAGGTGCCCAAGAACGGCTCGGTCTTCTTCACGATCTTCCAGACGTTCATGTGCGGCCCCGCAACAGGCGGCCACCCCACGCCCTACTTCGGCGACTACCCGAAGGACTTCTTCGACTTCATCGTCATCGACGAGTGCCACCGCGGCGGCGCCCAGGACGAGAGCACCTGGCGCGGCATCCTCGAATACTTCGCCCCCGCCGTGCAGCTGGGCCTGACCGCGACGCCCAAGCGCCGTGACAACGTCGACACCTACGCGTACTTCGGCGCGCCGGTGTACCAGTACTCGCTCAAGAGCGGCATCAACGATGGGTTCCTGACCCCTTTCAAGGTCAAGCAGGTCGCCACCACGCTCGACGAGTACGTCTACACGCCCGACGACGAGGTGCTCGAAGGCCAGCCCGAGACCGGCAAGCTCTACACTGAGTCCGATTTCAACCGCATCATCGAGATCAAGCAGCGCGAGGCCTACCGCGTCGGGATCGTGCTCAAGCTCATCGGCCCCACCGACAAGACCCTGGTGTTCTGCGCCACGCAGCTGCACGCGCTGGCCGTCCGCGACCTGATCAACCAGGGCTCACCCAGCACCAACTCGAACTACTGCCACCGCGTCACGGCCGACGAGGGCGAACGCGGCGAGCAGCACCTGCGCGATTTCCAGGACAACGAGAAGACCATCCCGACCGTGCTGACCACGTCGCAGAAGCTCTCGACCGGCGTCGACGCCCGCAACGTGCGGCACATCGTGCTGATGCGGCCCGTGAATTCGATGATCGAGTTCAAGCAGATCATCGGCCGGGGGACACGGCTGTACGACGGCAAGGACTTCTTCACCGTCATCGACTTCGTCAAGGCGCACCATCACTTCCAGGACCCTGAGTGGGACGGCGAGCCTACCGCGGTCGTGGACGTGGGCGATGACGTCTACCCGCCCCCGGTGGGCGGCGATGAGGGACTGCCCGACGGCGTTGCCGAGGGCGACGACAACCAGGAAGGAGGGGCAAACGTAGCGCTCAAAGTGAAGCTCGCAGACGGCAAGGAGCGAGAGATCCAGCACATGATCTCGACCAGCTTCTGGAGCCCCGACGGCACGCCCCTGTCGGCTGCGCAGTTCATGGCGAGTCTGTTCGGGGCGCTGCCGGAGATCGTCACGGACCTGGACGACCTCCGCGCGCGCTGGAGCCACCCCGACACGCGCAAGGCGCTGTTGACCGCACTCGCGGACCGGCACTTCGCCGGCGCGTGCTTGGCGGAGTTGCAATTCGCGCTCGACGGTGGCGCCTGCGACCTGTTCGATGTGCTGGCGTATGTGGGGTTTGCCGCGCCGATGGTGACGCGGGCGGAGCGGGCGGACCGGGCGCGGGCGGAGTTGGGGCGTTTCCCGGCGGCGCATCGGGCGTTTCTGGAGTTCGTGCTGGCGCAGTATGTGGCCGTGGGGGTTGGCGAACTCGATGGCGAGAAACTGGTGCCATTGCTCAAGCTCAAGTACGGCGCGATTCAGGATGCGCTTGTCGCGATGGGGCCTGTCGATGGTGTTCGGGCGGGGTTTCTTGGGGTGCAGGCGGCAATCTTCTCGCCGCCAAGTTAGTTCGGTTGAGGACCCGACGAGAACAATTCAACCGCGAGAACGGAGCGCGCCGTGGACCATGTGCTGACCCTACAATCCCTTTTCGCCAACCGGCTCTTCCGCGTTCCTGCCTACCAGCGCGGCTATGCTTGGGAGAAGCGCCACCGCGACGACTTCCTCAGCGACCTTGAACTCCTTGGCGAGGGCAAGGACCACTACACCGGCACGATTGTGTTGCACAGGTGCCCGACGCAGCAGCCACTAATGGACGAGGGCGGCGCCGAGTACGCGCCCTTTGATGTCGTAGACGGCCAACAAAGGCTGACAACTACAACGTTGCTCCTGGACGCCGTGTGCCGCGCAGCGCGCAATTCTGGACTCAATTCGCTTGCTGACGGTATCGGCCGGTCATATATCGCGTTGCGCGGGCACGACGGCCGGTTGCACCTCCGCCTTGCCCTCAATCCTGATTGCCGGGACTTCTGGAGCGACGTAATTCTTGCCGCTAGCCCGAGTCCGCTGCCTGCCACCATCCAATCGCACCGAAGGCTCGCGGACGCCAAGGCCGGGTTCGACGAGTACCTTGCCGCCCAACGCGAGCGGTTGGGCGCTGGCTGGACCGATTGGCTCTGGCAGACCCAACGAAAGCTAACCCAACAGCTGAAGTTCACCCTGTACGAGGTCAGCAGCACCGCGGAGGTGGGCGTCATCTTCGAGGTGATGAACAACCGAGGCCAGCAACTCTCCGAGTTGGACAAGGTCAAGAACTACCTTCTGTACTTGGCCACGAAGTTGGACTTCGGCGGTGAGGGGCTTGCCGAGGGCATCAACGGCGCATGGGCGAACATCCTTGAGTGCCTGATGGCGGCCGGACTGACCCGAGCAGACGACGAGAACGCCGTGCTTCGCGTCCACTGGCTTGTCACACAGGACGCTGACGCCCGGCACTGGCAGCAGGTTCAAAGCGTCAAGCAGCGCTTTGCGCTCAGGGACTTCCTTGGCCGTCACGGTGTCCTGCTCTCGCAACTCGAAGAATACGTTCGGTCACTCCGCGATGTTGCCCGCGTGTATGCGGAAGCCGCGCGGCCCGCACGCCAGGCCACCTTCGGCGAATACGGCCTCGCCGCCGCACAGGTCCAGCACGCGAGCGAGAAACTCGTCCGGATCGGCACGCTTGCCGCCTTCCTGCCGCTGCTCGTCGCGACCCGGCTCCGGTTTCCTGGCGACGGCGCAAAGTACGAAGCCATGGTCTGGTTCTGCGAGCGTTTCGCATTCCGGGTCTACGGCGGCGCGGGCGTTGCGCAGTGGCGCAGCCACACCGGTCAATCCTTCTTCCGGTCAAAGGCCTATGCCCTTCGCAACAAGGGGCTCGATTTTGATGCGGTCATGGGCACGTTGTACTGGCAACTGCTGGACTACGAGCCGGACGCGCGGTTCGGGACCAACCTCAGGCGGTTCGGGGACGACTGCTACGCTTGGCCAGGGATCCGCTACTTCCTCTACGAATACGAGGAGCATCTGGCAAAGGGCCATGGTGTACGTCTTTCTTGGGCTGAGATCGAGAAGCGTGACCTGAGCAAGACCATCGAACACATCCTACCGCAGACCCCGTCCGACGCGTACTGGAAGGCGCGCTTCACTGCCGACGACCTGAAGAAGTGGACCCACGACTTTGCGAATTTGGTGCTAACGCAACACAACGGTGCGCTGGGCCATAAGTCCTTTGACAGAAAGAAAGGCGATCCCCAACAGGTAGCGCCGTGCTACGCGAACTCGGTGCTGCTTCAGGAGCGCGCCTTGAGCCTGTACGCAGAGTGGGGCCCGGCGAGCCTGCAGGACAGGCGAGACAAGCTCATCGATTGGGCGCTCGAGCGTTGGGCCGTACCGAGGGAGCACGTCGGAATCGCGATCGCCGCGCAACCTGTGCCGTGCGCGATCGATGATCACGACGATGGCGACGATGCAGACGAGTTCGACCCGCAAGTGAACGACGGAATAGGGGCGTAGGATGGGTACGGTGGTGCTTGCCGCAGGGAGACGAGCATGTGGAGAGGCACTGGAGTCATTGCGTCCACCAACCTCGACAGCCAAGGGGAACGCCTAACGCGCCTGCAGTTGTCTAGACTTGTTGCGCACATCGGCCAGCGCGCCGCCATACATCAACAGCATGACATGTCTCTTCCGGTTTGCGGGTACATGAGCAATCCGCGGATCGAGCAGGCCCGAACAGAACCCGGCGAGTTCGAACTCGTCGTGGACATCGAGTCCGTGGATGATTCGCCGCCGCCGTTTCAAGGCCTGAGTTGGTCGTCGACCGAGCCGCTTGCGGCCAACTGCGACCTGCCACACATCGCCTTGTACTTGCCGTATCCGCTGTACAACGACAATTCGCTGGTGGAATCGCTCCTCGTGCTCGACGGCGAAATCTTGGTGGGCAAGTGGCGGAAGAAGGCTGCCGAACCGACGCTTATCGCGCTGTTGGTCGATCTGGTGGTCGACCTCTGCGCCGATGGCTCGAAGGTGATGCTGGCCGCCATCTTCATGAAGGAGCTTTGCCCACGCATCGCCCCGCTTCTGGCCAAGGCCACGGAACTCTGGGCTTCACGCCGGATGGTGACCGACATCCGCAAGACCGTCAGGACCTCCCAGGGCCGACTAGACGTCCACCTGTGCCCGGACCGCGTGGATCCGGTGGGCGGCTACGAAGCGCAGGCTATTGCTGAGATGATCGCCCTGGCCGTCGAACTCGCGCGAGAGAACGGCGGGAGCAATGACGGGCCGATCGTGTGTGTCCGCGCAGTCTTCGACAGGACGAAGCGGAAGTACACGCCGATCGCCCTCTGCTTCGAATCGGGCACTGTTACCCACGTGGTCGATCCCTGAAGCCACGCCAGCGGTTTCCTACGAGACTTGACCCCGCCCCAAAACCAAGCCAACTTTTGCCGCGCTAGCTCAGCCCCCGTTGAAGCGCCCCACCACGCCCCCAACCCATTCCACCGCCAAAGGAATCGCGCCGAATGACCACACAAACTCCCCCGCTGGTCGTCGCACCCGCACCATCGCTCCCAGCCCCGTACGAAACCACCCTGAGCCACCTGCGCCAACTCAACCGCACGGCCTATCTGGCCTACGCCCTCGAAGTCGGCCGCTACATGATCGACACCTGGTTCGACGGCGACATCCGCATCTACCGCGACCGCCGCTCGCCCGAACACCTCCCGTTCGAGGCCCTGCTGCGCGACTGTCGCGACGACCTGGTCGATCTGAACCTCTCGCCTTCCACCCTGCGCAACTACATGCTGGCGAACGCGGTCTGGCGCGAGCTGCCCGAGTCGGTCCGGACGCGCTTGGACCTGACGCACCTGCACTCGCTGGCCGGCGTGCCCGACTCGATCACGCGCGTGCGCCTGGCCCACGATGCGGCCGAACTGGGCTGGCCGACGCGGGAACTCGACCGCGCCATCGAGAACGCGCTGCGGCCACCAGAGCGCGTCGTGCCGCGCGGTCGCCCGAAGCTGCCACCGCCCGTGAAGGCCTGGCACCACGTGTCGGCCGCGGCACGCAAGGCTGAGGAGCTGCACGGTCA
>JBMOIG010000187.1:0-7702 GCA_049317445.1 Myxococcota bacterium
CCTGGCTCCTGCGAGAGCAGCAAGCGCGGAAGAGCTGACGACGCGGCCCGTTCGCGTGCGGTGACTTCAAGGACGGGCCGTTGTCCTTCCATCTGGGCGTCGAGCGCAACCTCGTACACGTCGAGTCGTCCCGGCCGCACGACTGCTAGGTAGGCTGCCTCACCTCGAAGGGACAGGAGCCGGCGATGGGTGGCAATCTGCTCTGGCGGAGGTAGCCGGTCGCGTGCGTCCAGCACGTACACCAGGGCACGGCCGGGGAGGTCCTGCACGACAGCATCGGGCCGCTGGCCGGGCGGAGCTCCGCTCAGGTCGAGATAGCGCAGGTGTCCTGGTTGCGGATCTCCTCCAAAATACAAGACCTTGCCAGGGTCTGCACCGTACTTCTTCAGGTCCTGGCTCAGGTCTCGTTGCACCATGTTTCGGACTCTAGCGTAACCGAAGCTGGCCGCAAGTAGCATTGCACTGAATCGGAGATAACCGATCGCCCCCCGCGGTACGGTCCCGGACCAAGGAGGCCGCCCCGATGGCCATCCCCGCTCCGAAGACCACAAACACCCGCACGATCGCCTACATCCGCGTCGCGACCGACAAGCAGGCCGAGCACGGCGTCAGCCTGGAAGCGCAGCGCGCCAAGCTCGAGGCCTACGCCTCGCTCTACGACCTCGACCTCGTCGCCGTCGAGGTGGACGCCGGCCTGAGCGCGAAAACCCTCGACCGCCCGGCCCTGCAACGCGTCCTGGCAGCCCTGCGTGCCGGGGAGGCCGACGCCGCCCTCGTCGTGAAGCTGGACCGTCTGACCCGAAGCGTGCGCGACCTCGGCGACCTCGTGGACCGCTACTTCGCGGTCGGCAAGAGGGCGCTGCTCAGCGTGGGCGAGCAGATCGACACCCGCAGCGCCGCCGGCCGGCTCCTGCTGAACGTGCTCGCCAGCGTGGCGCAGTGGGAGCGCGAGGCCACCGGCGAGCGCACCTCCGCCGCCCTGCGCCACAAGGCGGAGGTTGGAGAGTTCACCGGGGGCGAAGTGCCGTACGGTCGCCGCCTGGCTGCCGACGGCGTGAACCTGGAGACCGAGCCCGCAGAGGCAGAAGTGCTTGTTGCGGCGCGAGAACTGCGCTCCGCAGGCCTGAGCCTGCGCGGGGTCGCCGCGGAGCTGGACCGCCGCGGGTTCCGGTCCCGCGCTGGCCGGACGTTCCTGGCCCCCCCAGATCGCGCGGACGTGTGCGTGATTCCCGCCGGGAATGCTGCGGCGTGGCTGCCCACGCTCGGAGCGTGGTCGGTGCGTGGCCATCGTGGTAGCCTGCACGGCCTTGCTCAAGGCACTTGCCGCGAGCCGTCGATGGTTTCGAGGAGCGTTCATGCCGCAGACCAAGGCACCGCAACCCATCCCCTACCAGGGCAGCAAGCGCCAACAGGTGCCGCTGATCCTAGGGTGCGTCCCTGGAAGCGTCGGGACGCTCTGGGAGCCGTTCGCGGGCTCGGGGGCGGTGACGATCGGCGCGGCGATGGCGAGGGCAGCAGATGCACATGTGCTAGGCGACGCCTTGGAGCCTTTGGTCGGCATCTGGCACATGATCCTGTCTGATCCTAAGACCTTGTGCGACGAGTACGAACACATCTGGACTTCGCAGCTAGCTGACCCGCGGCGGTACTATGACCAACTGCGAGAAACGTACAACCGAGAACACCGCCCGGCCCAGCTGCTGTACCTTGTCGCGCGCTGCGTCAAGAACGCGGTGCGCTTCAACGCGGGTGGCGAGTTCAACCAGTCGCCCGACAAGCGTCGACTTGGCATGAAGCCGGTCCTCATGCGGGAAAGAGTCATGCATGTGCACCGGCTGCTGGCAGGCCGGACTCGCGCTGTGCACGGCGACTATGGCGAAGCGCTTGCACAGGCACAACGGTGCGATGTGGTCTACATGGACCCGCCCTACGTCGGTGTCAGCGGCACACGCGACGCACGCTACGTGCAAGGGTTGGACTACGACCGCTTCGTTGCCAACCTGTCCGACGCGAACGACCGTGAGCTGTCCTACATGGTCAGCTTCGACGGTCGGTGTGGAGAGCGAACCTACGGCCCGGGTCTGCCTGAACACCTTCGTTTGGACAAGATCGACGTGCACATGGGGCGTTCCTCGCAGGCCACCCTCAACGGCCGAACGGACGAGACGGTTGAGTCGCTGTACCTCTCTCCAGCCCTGGTAGATCGTCTGGCCAAGGAGGGGCGCTCCGTCGTCCGCGCAGCTTCCGTGAAGACCCGAGTTGCGCCCGCCGGGCAGTTCGAGATGTTCGGCGCCTGAGCAAGCTATCTCTTGGCGGCCGAAGCGGACAACACGGCGCGTCGAGCAGCAGCGGCGAACGCGTGCACTCCGACGGCCGCTCTGACCTTGTCGAAGGCGTCGGCTTCGGCGCCGCTGAATGTGAGGATGAGGTGCCGAACCCTCTCGCCGGCAAGGTGCGAGTAATCAAGAGGATTGGCCCAGAAGCACGACTCGCACATTGCGACGCCCTTCGTCTCCCAGTTGGCGCAGTGCTCGCAAGACCATGACTTCTTGCGCTGACAAGAACCGCACAGGACCATGAACCGCTCGGTCTCGGCTGGACTTGCGGCCTCGCCGGCCACCTCATACGGGACACGATGGTCGACCTGGAGGTAGCGCGCCTCGTAGGCGTGGCTGCATGTCGCGCATCGACCACCCTGCAACCCGTGCAACCGGTCGCGCAACTCCTTCGGCAACACCTGCCGACCGGCGAGCTTCCCTCCAACAACTTGGTCCGGGGCCCCAAAGGTGTATGCAGCCATGCTCCGACCGTCGGACCCTGTGACGCGGGTCGTAACGAGAGGGATGCCGCACTCTCGAACGTCACGGGCCGCGCGGGGGGCGTGGTTGTAGCCCATGCGAGCCAAGTCCTCGGTCGTGACCACGCCGTGCGCCAGGATGTGGTCGATGACACGCCGGGGGCGCAGCCCGGTCACCTTGGAGATCGCCGCCCGGAGGCGGGGGTCAAGTTCGCCGAGCTTCGGCATTGGCGTCCTCCGTCTGAGAAGCGGCGAGCAAGGTCGAGACATCCACGCCGAAGACGGCGGAGCAGCGGCACAGGGTTCGGAGAGTCAGGTTGACTTCACCGGCCTCGATCTTCTGGAGGTGGCGCCAACCGCACCCAAGCCTTTGAGCTAGTTGCTCCTGCGTCATGTCGGCTGAGACTCGCAAGGCCTTGATGTTCAAGCCGGCCAACGCTCGGACGTCACTGAAATGAGCAGCATCTTCCATAGGTTCGAATCATAGTCGACGGACCGCGACCGAAGTACGCCATGACATGGCGTGTGACGAATGCAATGCAATCGTAGACAAGTGATCGCGCTTCGCGCTACGGTCCGGACGGCTGCCCGGTCAGGGGCCTGGACAGCCACGGATTCCGCTCCCGCGCGGGGCAGGTCTTCCAAGCCCCGCAGATCGCACGGATGGTTGCATGAGGCCACCGCCACGCCCGCCGGGCAAACGCCCGCCACAGGGGCAGCCAGACGCCTTGCCGGCGGTTCTGGACCTGCCCCGCGCCCGCAATGCGTTCACCCGCTTGAACGAACTCGCGGCCGAGCACCCGTACCTGCTCGGCCCAACCGGCCCAGACAACATCGGCGGCTGGATAGCCGCCCTGGAGGAAGATGCCATGGAACACGATGCCCAGTTCGCGCTCCGCCTGCCGGCGAGCGTCATCGAGAGGCTGGACGCGCTGGCCGAACGGCTGCGCCAGGAGCGCCCCGGCCTGCGCATGAGCAGAGCGGACGTCACGAGGATGCTCATCCTCGAAGGACTCGCGCGCTCAGATCAAGAAGAGGCTGCAACGGCGAGAGCTGCGCAAGGCGATGCATCTGTTGTGGAAAGTGTGCGAACGAGCAAAGCCTTGCTGGCCGCTCAGCAGCGATTTCGGGCCCCGAATGCAGAAAGTCTGCCCAGTCCCGCAACGCTGAAGCCCCCGGCCCCGTAGCTCCAGGCAAGGGGGCCAACTTCAGGCCCATGGGAGCATCCGATGACGACGGTTCAAGTCGAGCGCCACGTGGCGCGGTTGTGGAAGGTCGGTGACGTGGCCGAGTACCTCGGCGTCAGCAAGTCCTGGGTCTACAAGGCGGCCGAAAGCAAGGAGCTGCCGGTGCGGCGCCTTGGAGCGCTGCTTCGCTTCGACCCGGAAGCAATCCAAGCGTACGCCGCGGGTCTGCCCGGGGTAGCCCGGCGTGTCGTGGTGCCGCTGCCGACGAAGTTCAACGCGCGTCGGCCAAGGTGAGGTCAACATGGCAAGGAAGACCAAGGGGAAGATGCCCGAGGGCGTGCGCCGCCTGCCGAACGGCAAGCTGAGCGTTCGGTGGGTCGACGAGAAGGGGCTGCGCCGCGAGTTGACGACCGAGGCGCAGACGCTTGCCGAGGCGTCTCGCATCCGGCGCGCACTCCTGGACCGCAAGATGCACGTCGAGCAAGGGCTGGAACTGCCCCTGGAGCAGGCCAACTGGACCGTCGGCGAGATGATGGAATGGTGGCTGGAGACCTACTCGGCGCCCATGCCCTCGCACACGCGCAACCTCGCCCACCTGCACAAGCACATCCTTGGCACGTCACTTGCTGCCCTGCCGGTGCGGCTGTGCACCACCGGCCGCGTCGAGGAGTACCTGCAAGGCAAGCTGGCGAACGGCAAGGCACCCGGCGTGGGGCTCGCGCCGGCGACCGTCAACCAGACGCGCGGCTTCCTTCAGGCGGCCATCAACAAGGCGACCGTCGCCGGGAAGTTCATCGGGGCCAACCCGGTGAAGCTGGTGAAGCGAAAGCCGGTGCCGGAGGTGGAGCGGCCGATCCTCTTCGAGAATGAGATCCCCGCCATGCTGGAGGCCCTGGACGACAAGTGGCGGCCCCTGTTCGCGACCGCGGTCTACACCGGAATGCGCAAGGGTGAACTCCTTGGACTGCAACGGCAGGACGTGGACCTAGCCAACCGCTCCATCATCGTTCGACGGTCGCATGGCCGAAACACGACCAAGTCCGGCAAGCACGCGCGCATCCCCGTCCACGTCCACCTCGTGCCGTTTCTGCAAGCCGCACTGGATGCCGCCCCCGGCCGCTGTGTGTTCCCGGCCGCCGGGGGTGACCGGATGCGCGAGGACGTGCACCTGGAGGACGTGCTTCGCAGGGCGCTCGCGCGGGCCGGCATCGTCGAGGGCTACTCGCACGTTTGTCGCGCCTGCAAGCACGCCGGCCTCGACAAGCCGGTAGAGGCGCCTGACGCGGCGCCGCGCTACTGCGAGGCCCACAAGCGGCCGCGCAAGCGCTGGCCAGTCGCCCAGCCTCGCCCGATGAGGTTCCACGACCTGCGCCACACGTACGGGTCGAACCTCGCGCAGTCCGGCGTATCGATGCCGGTCCTGACCTGCCTCATGCGGCACAGCAACCCGCAGATGACCATGGGGACCTACGTGCACATGCAGCACGGCTTCATGCAATCGCAGGTCGACCGGCTCAACTTCGGCGGCCAGCCGGCCGAGGTGGACGTCGCCGCCATGGCGGTCCCGCGGGCGGTCGGCGCCGACGTGTCACCCGCATGGCCGCCGGACGACGACGACTCCGGCCCCGGCACGCCATCCCCGCTCCATCCCCGCCGCCCCTGCCAAGGGGAGACAAACCGTGCCATCGGATGGCGCGCGCGCCCAACGCAAGGCGAAGGAATGACAACGGATGCCACGGCTGCGGGCTCCCTGCTCACCTCCCCGCACGCCCCTCATAACCCGAAGGTCGCAGGTTCAAATCCTGCCCCCGCGACTCCAGAAAACGGCCGGATTCCAGCGCCTTCGGGCTACGGGATCCGGCCGTTTTTCGTTGTGGCGCATAGAAGGAACCGCAACCACGGTACACCCGCAAGTCCACCGTCGCCCACCGCCAGACCGACCCCATGTCGGCCGATCCCGAGCAGCAGAGCTTCTCGAGCCCCGACCGGTTCAGCTCCCCTACCCTGGTATTGGCGTGCGGCGAGAACCCCAACGCCTGCGCGCAATTCCGCCCGTGAGGCTTGGGTTGCACCGGCCCCTTGCCCACCGCCAGCCGCGCGCCCGGCTCCCGCTCCGAAGCGTGCCGGCCCAGGATCGCCGCCTTCAGCAACGCCGCAAGCGCGGGTTCTCGCTCGGCCAGCCTGTCCCGCGGGTCGTCCTCGTCGCCAGGCAGCTGCCGCTCGAGCTGCCGACCGATCCGGCCGATCGCATCCACCAGCAGCGCCTCGACGTCCACCTGCCGCAGACGCGGAGCGCGCTCGAAGCGCCTGCCTCCCTCGGGCGACGACATGGACGTGGCCGATGCCGTGGATCCTGCCGTCTACGAGGGGACTCGACCGCCATCATGGTGGGCTGCAGAGGCAGGGAGTCAGGACTAGTCCCCATGCCGGCGCGAGCGCCGGCATGGGGACTAGTCCTGACTCCCTTACCGAGGCATCGGCCATTCTGTCAGGTCGGACCGGACAACCTGTCAGGTGGCCTGCGGAAGTTGCGCGTCGCCCGGTTTGCTGCGCGGCAAGGCGACGGAGGGTGCGCGGACGGCGTCGCTGTCAACAAAGGGTCTATCGGTCGGGCAGAAGCGCCTGCAGCACGCGCACATCCTCCTGATCCTTGGGGCGAAGACTCGACGACTTGACGTCGGCCAGAGCCCGGGCGTCGAGATAGGGAATGCGCGACGCCCCTCCGCTCCACCATCGGATGTGCGGCGCCAGCTCGTCGAAGGTCTGCCCGTCCATCAGGGTGAAGATGTCGATGGGATAGTCCTCGACCAGCCGGACCGCGCCGGGCTCAAGGGGGAAGTCGTCGACCGTCAGTTCACGCGCGTAGCCATCGCCGACGCTGGCCAGAAAGTCCAGCATTCGCACCAGGTTGTCGGGAGCCGCGTCGACCAGGATGTCAACGTCTTCGGTGGCCCGGACGTGGCCGTTCATGGCGCACGCGACGCCACCGACCGTGATGAAGCGCACGTCAGCGTCCGCGAGCCCTGCCAACAGTCTTTCGAACGAAGTCATCATCGGGGTGCTCGGCGTCTGGCGGGCGGACGCGGTCGAGAAATGCGTTCAACTCGGCCAACCGCTCGAATGGACTGGCGGGCGTGGGGCGACCCACCTGCTTGCGAATCGGCAGGTCTTGCGCCGATGGGGGGGGGGGCGAAGCTGGGCGAGTCACGGCGGTCCTCCAGCCCGAAGGGTAGGCCGCAGGCCCAGGAACCGCAAACACGGTACACCCCGCAAGTCCACCATCGCCCACCGCCAGACCGACCCCATGTCGGCCCTTTCCGGGCAACGAACCGCAAGTCTGCGCCGCCGGATCCCCCCGGTCAACCTCTTGAACCGCTCGCAATTCCTTGAATTCCCACCCAAAAAGCACACCCGTCCCGCGCAGCGCCGGTGGGGCCCCTCGCAGGTGCGTGTGTCCTGACCTTGTCGGTCGCTCAGATGCCCGCTTCGTTCAGCGGGTCGTCCCAGAACGGCGGGTCGAGGTCCTCATCGACAGGCGCGTCCACGGTATCGGCCACGTCCGTGTCGTCGAAGTCCCCCGGTACCAGCTCCCCGGGCCGGCCGCGCACTTGCCACACGTCGCACGGTCGCCGGGTCACCACGGTCGTCGGCAAATGGAGGTGGGTCTGCTCAGCGACAATAAGAACTGACCAGTGACGACAACTAGAATTGACCATCG
>JBMOIG010000188.1:0-7412 GCA_049317445.1 Myxococcota bacterium
CACACAACCCGCGTTCCGTCAGACACTTGCGCGTGCAGGGGTCGCAGTATTTGCCGGACCCGCACTCCGACGAGGCGTCGCACTCGCCCTGCCCCAGCGCGACACACTCGGTGGCAGAGATTTCGCCTGTCGCAGTCTCCGCAGCGTCGTCGGTGGTGGTGTCGGCCGCGGTCTGGTCATCGGACGGCGTCACATCCGCTGCGGGTGTACCGGTCGAAGTCGTCTTGGTGCCGCAGCCCATGAAGAGCAGCAGCACCGTGAACGCAAGGGGGAGACCGTAGGCCGCAGAAACACGAGTCTTCATCGAGGCCTCGCTGGCCGGGGTGCGGCGAGTGGGACGCGTTGGAGGCGGCAGGTTCGGCGAATCCGCGGGTGGGCGCAAGGGCGGGTCAGCGAAGCGAGAGCGCGTACAGGACACCGCCGTTCGACACGGCGAACACGCGGTCTCCCACAACCGTTGGCGCGGCGGAGAAGCCCGTCTCGGTCATGGCGCGCGCCGAAGCCTGTCCAGTACGCGGCGAGACGGCGTCGAGTCCCAGTTCACCCGGCACCAGCAGCAACCCGGACGACAGAACAGCCAGCGTGCCCGACGGAGACCCGTCGAGCTTGCGGGTGATCATCGGCTTGCCGGTCGCCAGATCCAGGATGTGCAGTTCCCCATTCGACGAAACGGCATACACAAGCCCACCAGCGACGATCGGTTGGCCCAACGCCTCGACCGGGTACTGCCAGATCGCCGCGCCGTCCACGGCAGAGACCGCGAACAACCCGCCGTTGTAGCTGGCCGCCAGCACCCAGTCGCCCGGCCGATCCTTGGCCTCCGGACGCGACACGTACACGGGAGTCGTATCGATGTCGGCGTAGGGACCATGGTCGGGGCGGTCAAGAGAAACCTGCCAGTTCACGCCACCATCGCGGGTCGACAGCGCCACCAGCTTGCCCGAGGCCGTGCCGAACCAGAGCTGCTGTCCCACCACCAGAGCGCCCGACTGACCGGTGATCAGGAACTCCCGCACCGTTTCGTCGTTGTAACGCCAGGCGGGCTTGCCAGTCTTGCGGTCCAGCGCGACCAAGGAGCTGGGGGCGACCGCGACGTAGATCTGCTTGTCGTCTGCTGCGATCGGCGCCTGCACCGCCGCGTCCAGCTTGGTCGGCGCTTCCCACACCGGCTCGCCGCTCCTCGCGTCCAGCGCCCACACGGCACCGCTCAAGGTCGCCGCGTACACGACGCCGTTCCACAGTGCTGGGCGAGACTCGACCGATTCCGTCGTCTTGTGGTGCCACAACCGCTTGCCGTCGTCGGTCTGCAGCGCGGACACCCCGGTCGCCGAACCCGCGAACAGCAGGCCACCCTTGGGCGAGACGACCACGCCGGCACGCTCTCTGGGCTTCCAGTCGACGCTGGGCGGGTCCACCAACGGCATCCGCCAGCCAACGCTGAACAGCGGCTGACGTGCCTGAAACGGCTGCGGTTGGGCTTGGGCCGAAGGCGACGGGAGCGTAGCCAAGATCGTCGCAGCCATCGCCAGGACGGCATGGACTGCAAAGACGAGCGGCGAACCGCCGCGGACAAGGGGGTGCATGTCTGGACCTTTCCTTGCGCGGCGCACGGGCGCTTACAGGCGCGAGAGCTTCTGCCGGGCGTCGGCCACCAGGAAGGCGAGCGGTCCGGGGGCCGGATCCTTGTCGCCCTTGCGCGCACCTGCAACCGCCTGCTCGTATGCAGCGCGGGCCTTGGCGGCGTCGGCAGTCTTGGCTCCCAGCGTCGGGTTGTACAGGTCGCCCGTACGAACCTTGGCCAGCGCCTTGCCAAACTGGGTCGTCACCTTCTCACCGTACTTGGCCCACTCGGCCGCGGCATCGGCGGGACGGTCCAAGGCCTCCAGCGCGGTCGCGCGCTGCTCACGCAGCGCGATCTCGAGCGGTTCGCCCTGCACCTTGGGCAGCATGGCATCGACGGTGTCGAGCTGCGCCTTCCACTCGCCCAGCGTCGCCTTCTGGCCGGCCACGAGCAGCTTGAGGATCTCGGGAGACTGGCTCTCGATGCCCTGCGCGGCCTTGAGCACCGCCTCTGCGCGCTCCTTGGCCGTGGCAAACGTCGGTCCGTCTGCGGCCGGCGGGGGCTGGTCGGGCGTGGTCGAAGGCGCCACGACCGGAGTCGCTGCCTGCGAAAACACCTGCGCCGTGGCCTCAGCCGTGCTCTGCTCGGACGAGGCGGAGACGATCTGGTAGATGCCGATGCCACCCCACAGGACCGAAACGGCCGCAATGGTGCCGAGCACGGGCCGCCAGTGCTTCTCCATCCAGTCGCTCAGCGACCACAGCTTGACCTCGACGATCTCAGGGGCCTGGAGTTCCCTGAGTTCCTCTTTCCGGGTCTTCTTGACGCGACGCGCCATGCGAGTGCCTCCGAATCCTGCCGCCCTGTGGGTCGTTGCAGGCGGGGCTAGGTAGTGCCAGACTCCCCCCTTGTCAAGCGCCAGCTGGAGATGCAGGGGTTCGCAAGCGTGCGGAGAGGCATCGGTCGGGCGTTGGAATCGTCGACAGGGACGAGGGTTTTGCATCAGGGATGGCAGGAACCACGCCGAAAAGGGCTAACCTGCAGCTCCCCCCCGCTCTGGAGGCACTTCTTGACCGCTGTTGAAGCAAACGCACGGCCATCGCCGCGGCCCTTTCGAATCGCGCACATCAGCGATCTGCATGTGCTCGAGTTGAACGGTACCCACTGGAGCCGATTCCTGAACAAGCGCGCGACGGGTGCCGTCAACCTCGCGGGACTGCGCCGCAATGCTCATCCCGTGCACGTTGCCGAGCTGCTGGCCGAACGCCTGCGGGCTGAGGACATCGACCACGTCATCCTGACCGGCGACCTGACCAATCTGGCGCTCGAGTCCGAATTCGCGCGAGTGCGTCAGGTCGTCGAGCGCATCGGCCCGCCCGACTACGTCACGATGATCCCCGGCAACCACGACATGTACACGCGGGGAGCGCTGCGGCACCACCGGTTCGAGCGGTACTTCCAAGACTATCTGGTCGACGAGACCGACTCGCAACGGTCCGCGCTGACCAAGGGACGGCTGCACTACCCGTTCGTCCGCGCGCCGGCACCGCATGTGCGCATCTACGGACTGTCCAGCGCGATTCCCACGCCGCCCCTGCTGGCGTTTGGCCACGTCGGCCGTGCCCAACTGGACCGCCTGCGCGCACTGGTTGCTGCCGAGCCGCCCACGGTGCGCGTCCGCATCGTTCTGGTACACCACAACCTGCATCACCGCGTAGGTGCTGCGGAATACGTCGCTTCGTTGATCGACCGCAAGGCGCTGAGCGAGGCCATGCACGACATTGCCGCGACGGTGGTGTTGCACGGTCATACGCACCACCCGCACCAAGGTCACCTTCCAGGTCGGCGCGCGCCTGTCGTGGCAGCGAGAGCACTTGCGCGCGCTGACGAGGTCGAGCGCAAGCTGGACCAGGCAGTCGCCCATCAGATCGGTGCCGACATTCCCGTGATCGGTTGCGGGTCATCGACGCTGTCGCGCAAGGGCAGCGCAGCCAAGGCGCGTTTCAACGTGCTCGAGGTTCACGAGGGCCATCTCGAGCGGGTGTCCTCCTACCGACTGGACGGCGAACAAGGCGAATTCCTGCCCGAATATGACGATCTGCTGCACAAGGCCTTGGGCCGTATCATTCACACCTAGCGACGAGTCCGCATGCCTGCCGCACCTGCCGTCCGCCCGATGGGGCCCATCCGCGCCTACTTTCGCGACAGCTCTGGCGCGACCGAATCCGCCGCTTTGACGCTGCCCCTGCTTGTGTTCTACGGCTTGGGCGTCCTGCTGCTGCCGCAGGCGCGCAACGGGGTCGATTTCCTGTCGAACGGACTGCACGCCCTGCTGTCGTCGTTTGGCGCTGCGACGGGCTTGGGCTATCTGGCGTTCTACGCCGTGCTGATTGTGGCGAACGTCGGTCTGGTGGCGTGGCTTTCGAGCAAGAACCGCTTTCAGACCAAGTACTTTCTGCCACTGCTGGTCGAGTGTTCGATCTACGCAGTGGTCGTGGGGTCGATCAGCGGCACGATCACCAACGATCTGGTCGGCTGGCTGATGGCGGCGGGGCCGGCGCTGTCGACGACGCGAGAGATGGGGCCGGTCACCGGGCTGGTCGTCAGCGCAGGTGCGGGTCTGCACGAGGAATTCGTGTTCCGACTGCTGGGCATCGGCGGCATCGGTCTGCTGTGGCTGGGCAAGGACTGGCGGCGACCCAGCGTGCGGCTGCTTGCGCTGGTGTTGACGACGGCGCTGGTGTTCTCGGCCGTACACCACATCGTCGAACCGTTCACGCTGACGGCGTTCGTGTTTCGCACGGTGGCCGGCGTGGTGTTCGCCTCGCTGTTTCTGGTGCGCGGGTTCGCCGTCGCCGCGTGGACGCACGCGCTGTACGACGTGTGGGTGATCGTGGTGCTGGGGCGCTGACCGTCACCAATCGTCCAATCCGCCCAAGTTGTACGACTTCGCATAGCCGAAGCTGCGCAACATCATCGCCGCCACATGGCTGCGCGCACCCGACACGCAGTACAGCACCAGCGTCTGTTCTTCGGTCGCATGGTCCTGGATCGTCTGCGCAATCACCTGCACGGGCACGTTGATCGCGGTCGGCAGTGCGCCCTGGGCGAACTCCTCTTCGGTGCGGACGTCGACCAGCAACGCGCCGTCCCGCACGAGCTGGTGCGCAGTGGTGCGGTCGATGCGAATGTCGTCCACGGGAGCTCCTGACTACGCCTGTCGGCGGGTGGAAGTACGGTCCAGGGCTGCGAGTTCCTCGGCCACCCAGGCCCGCTCGCGCTGCACGTGCTGTTCGATGCTGGGACCCAGGTCCGGGTGCGCGATCCAGTGGGCGCTGTGGACCACCGCCGCTTCCATGCCGCGCTGCAGCTTGTGCGCGCCGCCCGCGCCCGCCTCGAACCGCGCGATTCCGTGGGCGATGCAGTGCTCCATCAGGCGGTAGAAGGCGAGTTCGAAATGCAGGAACGGGCGAGGCTCGATGCAGCCCCAATAGCGGCCGTACAGCGTCCCGCCCTTCTGAAAGTTCAGCGTCCCCGCGACGTACCCGTGGGGACCGCGCGCCAGCGTGCAGACCACGCGGTGGGCCAGATGCTGGCGGATCCACTGAAAGAATGCGGGGTTCAGGTAGGCCTCGTTGCCGTGACGATCGATGTTCTCGCGGTAGAAGCGCTCGATCGCCTGCCACTCGGCGTCCTGCATCTCTGGTCCCGTCCACACGCGCACATCGAGGCCCGACTCGGCGATCTCGCGGCGCTCGCGGCGGATCTGCTTGCGGATCCGCGCCTTGCGCGTGGCCAGAAAGGCCTCGAAGTCGCGATAGCCGGGGTTCAGCCACAAGGCCTGAATCGTCTCTCGGCGAAAGTAGCCGTGACCTTCCAAGAGGCTTGCTTGGTCCTCGGGCGTGTACAGCCAGTGCGCCGAGCTGGCCTTGACCTGCGTCGCCAGCGCCAACACCCCTTGCGCCAGCAGCGCCGCCGCCTCGTCCGCGTGCGGCCCATGACGCAGCAGCAGCCGTGGCCCCGTGGCCGGGGAAAACGGGGCGGCGACCACCACCTTGGGGTAGTAGCGCTGGCCGTTGCGGTGATGAAAGTCCGCCCAAGCAAAGTCGAAGATGAACTCGCCCATCGAGTCCGCCTTCAGATAGACCGGTGCGGCGCCCAGCAGCTCGACGTCAAGCGGCAGCGGGTCCACCGCCACACCATCCGGCACCACCAGCAGCGGTGCAGGCTGCCAGCCGGTTTGTCCTCCCACGCAGCCCGTGCGCTCGAGGCCCAGCAGAAACGCGTGCTCGACGAACGGGTGGTCGGCGTCGACCAGCGCGTCCCACGCGGCGGCGGGGATCCGGTCGAAGCTGGGTTGCACGACGAGCTGCATCAGTGGCCAACGGGTTGCGGTGGTGCGGGTTCCGGGTGGGGCGTCAGGCTGTCACGGGCGGCCGCAAGGTTGCAACGGCGGGCGCTGCAACCCGGCAACGTTGCAGGCCGAGTCGGGTTCTGGTGCCTGCCCAGCTTGCCAGCAAGCGCCCGCCCTGCTACCTGTGGCGGCCCCGAACGCCCCCCTGGAGAGGAAGCCCATGCAGACCCGCAACGCCCTGACCCACGTCGATCTGGAACTCGAGCGCCTTGTCCAGCTGGAGGAAGCGCGCCAGTTCTACACGGCCAAGCTGATTCCGTCCGAGAACTACGCCTCGCTGGCCGTGCTGCAGGCGTCGGGCACCGTGCTGACCAACAAGTACAGCGAAGGCTATGCCCGCAAGCGGTATTACGAGGGCCAGCAGATCATCGACCAGATCGAGGAGCTGGCCGTGTCGCGCGCCAAGGCCGTCTTCGGCGCCGAGCACGCCAACGTCCAGCCCTACTCGGGCTCGCCCGCGAACCTGGCGGTGTACTGCGGCCTGATCTCCAAGACCGCAGAGAACAACCGGATCCTGGGCCTGGGCCTGCCCGCGGGCGGTCACCTGACGCACGGGTGGAAGGTGTCGGTGACCAGCCGCTTCTTCCAGGCCTTTCAGTACGGCGTGGACCCGGCGACGCACCTGCTGGACTACGACGCGATCCTGGCGCAGGCGCGCGAGGTCAGGCCGGCCGTCATCGTCTGCGGCGCCACCGCGTACCCGCGCATCATCGACTTCGCCAAGTTCGCCGAGATCGCCAAGGAGGTCGGGGCATTGCTGGTCGCCGACATGGCCCACATCGCCGGCCTGGTCGCGGGCGGCGCGCACCCCAGCCCGGTCCCGTATGCCGACGCCGTCACGACCACCACCCACAAGACCCTGCGCGGCCCTCGCGGCGGCATGATCCTGTGCAAGTCTGCGCACGCCAATGTGATTGACAAGGCGGTATTCCCCGGCCTGCAGGGCGGCCCGCACAACCACACCACGGCCGGCATCGCCGTCGCGCTGCACGAGGCCGCGTCGCCTGAGTTCCGCTCGTACGCCCACCAGATCGTCGCCAACAGCCGCGCGCTGGCCGAGGCCCTGATGCACGAGGGATTGGAGCTGGTGACCGGCGGCTCGGACAACCACCTGATCCTCTTCAATGCCGCTCCGCTGGGCGCCACCGGCAAGCAGGCCGCGAGTGCGATGGACCTCGCCGGTCTCGAGGCCAACGCGAACACCATCCCGTTCGACCCGCGCTCGCCCTTTGACCCGTCTGGCGTGCGCATCGGCACCCCGGCGCTGACGTCGCGCGGCTTGAAGCAGGCCGAGATGGCGTCGGTCGGCAAGTGGATTGCCCAGGCGATCCGCGGGCGTGAGGACCCGGCCGTGCTGCGGCGGGTGGCCGGCGAGGTGTACGACTTGATGGCCGCGTTCCCCGCCCCGGGCTTCGAGGCTCCGTTCCCGGCGCGGCC
>JBMOIG010000189.1:0-7236 GCA_049317445.1 Myxococcota bacterium
GGCACATCGGCCCTGAGGTGCGCACCCCGAGCATCTGCGCTAGCCTGCCCGCATGGACTTCCCCGCCTCCCCTGCCCTGCTGCCGGCGCCACTGACCGTCACCGACCTGAATGAGCAGGTCCGTGCGCTGCTGCAGCCGCTGCGCGAAGTGCGCGTCGAGGGTGAGGTCAGCAACGCCAAAATATCCAGCGGACACCTATACTTCGAGCTGAAGGATGCCAACAGCCGGGTGCGCGTCACCGTGTGGCGGACCTCGCTTGCACGGATTGCGCTGCAGGTCCGCGACGGGATGCATGTCGTCTGCACCGGGCGTGTGGACGTGTGGGTGCAGGGGGGCTCGTACGCGCTCAACGCCACCCGCATCGAGTTGGCCGGTGAGGGTGCGCTGTGGGCGGCTCTGCAGCGACTGAAGGTAAAGCTGGCCGCTGAGGGCTTGTTCGACGCCGACCGCAAGCAGCCCCTGCCCTTTCTGCCACGCGTCGTCGGTCTGGCGACGGCGACAGGTGGGGCGGCCCTGCGCGACATGCTGCGGATCCTCAACGACCGCTTCCCGGTCCGGGTGATCCTGGCGCCCGCCAAGGTGCAGGGCGAGGGCGCCGCTGAGAGTCTGGCGCGTGCCGTCGAGCTGCTGGACGGGTCGGGCCTGTGCGACGTCATCATCGTGGGACGGGGCGGCGGATCCATCGAGGATCTCTGGGCTTTCAACGAGGAACGGCTGGTCCGCGCCGTCGCCGCCTGTCGCACACCCATCGTCAGCGCCGTGGGGCACGAGACCGACGCGGTCCTGACCGACCTTGCCGCCGACTCCCGCGCGCCCACACCGACCGCCGCCGCTGAGTGTGTGGTGCCCCGCTTGGACGAGCTGCTGCAGCGCGTGGCCCAGCTGCGGCGGCGCGCCGGTCAGTGCGCGGTCCGGGTCGTCGCAAGCCAACGCAAGGAGCTGCGGGGACTGCTGGCACGGTTGGGCGACGGCGGTGACATCACCGGCACCCGCACGATGCTGCTGGAGGACCGGACACGTCGGTTGGCGCACGCAACGTCGCGTCGCATCTCGGCCACGCAGAAGCTGCACGCCCAGCTGCGCCACCGCCTGCACGCCTCGCACCCGCTGCGGCGACTTGCGGTTCAGCAACGCGCGCTCGACGGCCTGCGACTGCGGCTGCAGCACCAGACCGACCTTGCCGCCCCCCTGCGCCGCGAGCTGGAGGAGCTGACCGCGCGGCTGCGGCGGCATGGCGACACGCTGGTCGACCGGCGCCGCGAGGCCCTGGGACGCCAGACGCAGCTGTTGACCGCGCTGAGCCCACGGGCGGCCTTGCGACGCGGCTATGCCATCGTGCGGCAGGCGCAAACCGGCGCGGCCCTGCAGCTGGCAGCGGGCGTCGCGGTCGGGGTGCCGGTCGAGGTGTTGTTGAACGACGGCAGCCTGGACTGCCGGGTCGAGGGCGTGCGGCTCGCCGAGGCCCCAGAAAGCGGGCGGACTTAGCGCAGCGTGGTCACGACCTCGCCGGTGCTGATCGTCACCGAGCTCAGCGTGCCTGTGCCCTGATCGACGACGTAGACGCGGGACAGACTCGGGCCGCTCTGCAACGCGACGGGCACCGGTCCCACGTCGGACACGCGCGCCGCGAAGCCGGACGACACCGAGACCGCCCACACCGCGTCGCGGATCGAGGCAAGCAGCGCTGGCGGCTGCGTCGAGTCGAGCTTGACGCAGCCGGGCACCAGTCGCGCCGAGAACACCGGGTGCTGCAGGGTGACCGTGTCGAGCGCCGGGTCCAGCACGCCGGCTTTCAGGGGCGGACAAGTCGCCAGCTGGGCGCCGGCCTTCAGCGTCGGCTCCAGCAAGCGCGAGCCCTGCAGCTCGTCGGCGGGGATGACCGCGCAGGCGCCGTCGACCGAGTCGCGGCTGCTCAGCAGACCCGAGCGACTGCCCGACACCAGCCAACCCTGTGAACGCACGATGTAATGCACGCCGCCCTCCGGCAGACAGCCCAGGTCCGGCAGCGGCACGGAGGTCTCGAGCGTGGCGTCCCAGTTGGTCTGATTGGCAGCCGTGACCGGCACATCGCGGCCACCACTGGCGGGGTCGAGGACCAAAGAGCCGGGGCGGACCGCAGTGACACGGTATTGCACGGGCCCTTCCCCAAGGCCGCCGCACGCCGGGGCGCCCGTCCGCGGCAGGATGACCGTGTCGCCCACCACGACGCCCATCCGGCAGAAGTCGCCATACGGATCATGGAGTTCGGAGGGCTTGACGAAGCGTCCCGTGTTCCGCTCGCCGCCCGGCAGCACGCCCTCGCGGGTGAAGCGCCACGTCTCGGTGCGGTGGTGGGTCTGCTCCTCGGTAAACTGCAGGCCGTAGTAGCGGCGCTCGGTGCTGTTCTGCTCAGTCAGCGACCCAAGCGACGCGTACTTGGCGGGGGCCTGGGCACCGATGTCCAGCGTCACGTTGTCGATGGTCAGGTTCGGCCGCGACGCCGTGGTCTTGGCAACGGAACTCGAGGTGATCAGGCCGATGCTGCGGGCGCCGTCCTCTCCCTCGATCTGCAGGAACACCAAACCGGTCGGCGACAGGCCCACGGCGATCAGGTCGCGCGTCCCCAACCGCACCGGCCCCAGCACGGTCGGCAGCTGCGCCACGGTCAGGCCAGCCAGCCCCTCGCGCACGTCGAACCGGGAAGCGCGGGCGAACGGCGTAGTCTGGCCGACCTGCGGCTGCAACAGCGTACGGGTGGCCGTGTCGATAACGAACAGCGTGCGGTGCGCGCGGTCGGCCACGACGGCGTACTTGCCCCCAAACGTCGTCGCCACCAACGTCAGCGGGTCGGTCGATGCGGCAATTTCTCCAGCCGATGCGCGGTTGTAACAGCCGGAGTCCGCAAGGTCCGTCTTTCCATCGCCGTCGTCGTCGATCCCGTTGGCGCATCCTGGCAGGTAGTCGGCGCCGACCGGCAGGCCGCCCGGGGCGCTGGCCTCGACGCCATTGGGGGTGCCGGCACACTGCGGATCTGCCGCGTCGGTCTGGCCGTCGCCGTCGTTGTCGAAGCCGTCGCGGCAGCTGGGGTTGTCGCTCCATTCGCTGTCGTCGCCAAAACCGTTGCAGCCGGGGTCTGCCGGGTAGTCCGTCAGGCCGTCGCCGTCGTCATCGATGCCGTTGCGGCACGTGTCGGTGGTCGGCGTCGTCGCGCAGCCCAGGTCGGCCGCGTCGGTTTGGCCGTCGCCGTCGTCGTCCACGTTGTTGCCGCACAAGGCGCCGAGCTCAGGGTTGCCCTCTGTGCGGTCGAGCGGACTGTCGCAACCCGAGTCCGCGCGGTCGATCTGGCCATCGCCATCGTCGTCGAGACCGTTCTGGCAAGCAGCGGTAAACGAAATGCGGGACACGACCGAACTGGTCGCGGGGTCCCAGACCGTCACATGACCCTCGCGCAAGTGGCCGACGTAGACCTGACCGGTGGCCTCTGCAAGGGCCAGCGTCGCAGGGCTGCCGCCGATGTCGACGGAGGTGGGTGAGGCATCGGTTCCCAGAGAAGCGGGGGCAATCGTCCACAGGCGGCCGCCGGCGGGATCGGCGATGACGAGACGGGGCTGCGGCAAGTGGACCAGCACCATGCCCGCCGGATCGAAGGAAAGCGGTGTGCGATCCAGCACCTTCACGTGCCCGGCAGCGAGCTCTGCGACATCGACGCGGGCAATCTCTCGCGTGTCGGTCAGCGCGACGTACACCTGACTGGTGACGGCATCGAAGGCCATCGCTCCCGGTTGCCCGTCCAGCGTGAGCGGCGTGTAGCCCGGCACTGACGGGTCGGTGTCGAGCCAGGTTTCGCCAGACGGGTGGGCGATGGCGACAGCCCCCTCTGCCCCCGAGCCGACCAGCGCGCGCACGCCGGAATCGTATTTGCAATCAGCCAGATCCAGCCGCACGCCGTCTGTGCCCAGGCACACGAGCGCGAGGCTGCGGGGGTTCTTCACCCCGTCAGGACTGGACGCGACCGGGTTGGTGCACGCGGAGAGCGCGAGCGCGGCGACGACGCCGAGACCCGTGCCGAGGCGGACGCCAAGGGGCTTGCGGGTGCGGAAGTTCGCCATCAGGGAGCCTTCACGTTGTGGATCGCCGTGAACCGGCCGACCGCAGACAGGCCGATCGGGACGACAGCGATGTCGTGGTGGTTGAAGAGCGCCGCATACAGCTGCCAGCCCTTGCCGGGCACGTCGACGGTCGCCAGCGCGTACGGTGCGTAGTCGAACGGAATCACGGCGACGGTCGACCGCAGCGCCGGGTCGAGCACCCACACTGTGTCCTCGCCGTAGCAGCTGACGAACACGAGGTCGCGACCCTCCGGCCCGACGGGGGCCACGGCCAGCTGGGCAGGCTGCGCACCGACCCCCAGCACGTCGACCACGACGTTGCGCGCCGGACCCTGGCGCGTGGGCGCGATGTCGACGACGACGACGGAATTCGGACTGCGCAAGGCCACATAGGCCTTGGATCCGTCGCTGGACAGGACCACGTCGCGGCCAAAATCGGTGACGCCCGCGGACGGCAGCGCAATCGACGGCTCACGGACGGCGCGCAACGGCGACGCGGCATCGCCGGTGGCCTCCATGCGGTAGACGTGCAGCGACGGAGCCCGGGTGTCCGAGACGTAGGTCCGCCCAGTCCAAGGAGAAGTCGCGGACGCAGACAGACCGGCACCCAAGTTCAACGAGTCGAGCTCGTGCGGCACACCGGCGGTCGTTCCTGTCGCCTCGCCGGACAGGTCCAGAATCGTCACCTTGCCATCGCTGGTCGCCACGACGTGCATCAGCAGCCGTCCGTCGGGACCGACGGCCAAGTGGGCGTCCAGCGGGTCGTTGCCAAGCGGGTACGAGTCGGGACTCGCCAAGCGGTGTGCGGAGTCGCAACGGCCGTTCTCATCCGGCTTGCCACAGCCCAGCTGCGTCGGGCCGGTCACGTCGACCGCGGTCAGCGAGTCGTCCTCACGGGCCGTCACGAAGATCCGCTGCACCGTGGGCGTGACGTCACCCGTCAGTTGCAACGCGAGACTGCTGCCGAAACCCGGGACCTCGAGCTGGACGCCCGGCACGTACGTGTCGTCCTGAGTCGTGACGACGCGCAAGACACCCGAGCGGAAGGATCGATCGAAGTTCGCCCCCAGCACGTACAGGTGGTCGCCCGCGGGACTGGCGGCAAGCGCA
Organism: Myxococcota bacterium; assembly: GCA_049317445.1. Classification (GTDB taxonomy): domain Bacteria; phylum Myxococcota_A; class UBA9042; order UBA9042; family UBA9042; genus CAJBNH01. Next base: position 5,200 of record JBMOIG010000189.1, read on the forward strand.
ATGGGATACCGGACGACCTTGGAGTCGTCGGCGGGCAGCCCGACCTGCGCGGTGCAGGCTCCCAAGAGCGACGCGCACGAAAGCACGGCGGCAAGGCCGATGCGGATCATGTGGCGGCGCGCGTTGTTGCTCTGGACCAAGGGTCCACCCCCTGCGGTTTCGGCGTCAGGCCTGCAGTCGAGCAAAGTCCGCCACCTGGGCGAACAAGCCGGCACAAGTCCTCAGAAGTGCAAGACGATTGCGACGCAGCGCCTCGTCGTCCGTCATCACCATCACACCGTCGAAGAAGCCGTCGACTGCGGGCTTGATCACCACCAAGTGACCCAGCGCGGCGTCGTAGTCGCCTCTGGACACGGCACCGGAAACCGCTTCGGCAACACCTGCGACGGCGGCGTGCAGGGCGCTCTCGGCGGGCTCCTGAAACAGCTTCGGGTCGACCTCGCGGACGGCCTGCGGGTCGTCTCCGGCCTTGCGCACCAGATTGCCCACGCGTTTGAAGGCGGCGGCAAGGGGCGCAAACCCCTCGCCCGACCTCAGCTTGTTGAGCGCTTGCAGCCGTGGCGCAATCGTTCCGGGGCGGTCGTGCCCAGCCTCGAGCACGGCCTCGACCAGATCGACCGGGTAGTCCGCCTGGTACAGCGACGCCAGCCGACCGCGGAAGAACCGCAGCACGTCGTCGCGCAAGGCGACCGTGTCCAACCCCTCACGGGCCGAGGCGATTCCCTCGATGGCCAGCGTCACCAGTTCCGACAGCGCGATCGCGTAGCCGCCTTCCGTGATGATGCGCAGGATGCCCAGCGCCTGACGCCGAAGGGCGTACGGGTCCTGGGTGCCCGACGGAATCAGGCCGAGCGCAAAGCACCCGACGATCGCGTCGATCTTGTCCGCCAGCGACACCAAGGCGCCCGCCGCATCCTGCGGAATCGCGTCGCCGGCAAATCGGGGCTGGTAGTGCTGGGCGATGGCGCGGGCGACGGTCGGGTCTTCGCCGCCCACCAGCGCGTAGTCTGCACCGATGACACCCTGCAACTCAGGGAATTCGAAGACCATTCGCGTCGCCAAGTCGGCCTTGCACAGCTGTGCCGTCCGCGCCACTCGAACCGTCTCCGCCGGGCACAGGCGGGCGGCAAGGGCGGCCGACATCTTGCCGATGCGCCGGGCCTTGTCGCCGATCGAACCCAGACCTGCCAACCAGATGCGGTCGTCCAGCGACGCCAGCTTGGTCTCCAGCGGCGCCTTGGTGTCCTCGCGCACGAAGAAACGGGCGTCCGAGAGGCGTGCCGACACGACGCGGGCGTTGCCTTGGGCAATGGTCTCGCGGCTCTGCTCGCTCAGCGTGTTGGCCACCGCGACAAAGCGGTCCAGCAGCTTGCCGTCCGGGCCCTGAATCGTGAACAGCTTCTGGTTCTCGCGCAGCGTCGTGCGGATGACCGGGGCAGGAATCTCCAAGAATTCAGGGGCGAATTTGCCCAGAAGCGGCGCCGGCCACTCGACCAGATAGGTCACGACCTCCAGCGTCTCGTCGTCCTGCACCCAGGTGCCCCCGGCGCTTTGGGACAACGCGATGACCTGCTTGCGGATGTCAGCGCGGCGCACTTCGGGGTCGACCTGCACAAATGCCTGGGCCAGCGCAGCCTTGTACGCGCCCAGATCCGCCGGCACCGCGAGAGCCTCGTTGCGGTAGAAGCGATGCCCCCAGGTCAGACGGCCACTGGCGACCCCGGCGAAGGTGAAGGGCACCACCGTCTCGCCCAGCAGGCTGACCAGCCAGTGGACCGGGCGGATGAACGCCTCGCGCTCGCGGCCCCAGCGCATCTTCTTGGGAAACGGCAGGTTGCGCAGGACGTCGGGCAGCGCCTCGCCCAGCACGGTCGCCGTGGTGCGCCCCTGCAGCGTGCGCTCGACGGCAACGTAGGCCCCCTTCGGCGTCTCCAGTACGGCCAAGGCGTCAACCGTCAGCCCCAGCCCCCTGGCAAATCCCTCTGCGGCCTTGGTCCACTGACCGTTTGCGTCCTGCGCGGCGCGTAGCGGCGGCCC
>JBMOIG010000190.1:0-7224 GCA_049317445.1 Myxococcota bacterium
TGATCGATCTGGTGCGCCTGAAGCTGGATGCGCTGCAGCTGCCGTCCCCGGTCGAGCGGCTGATGCTGGTGGCTTGGGTGGTGCCCGCGACGGCGCAGCAGGTGCGGATGTGGCAGCTGGCAGGTCGGCGGGACCTGGATGCGGCGACGCTGGCGCTGGCGAGGCTGCGGGCGGCATTCGGCCCTCAGGCGGTCGTGCACGCGCAGCTGCGGCAAAGCCACTTGCCGGAAGCGCAGTTTGCCTGGCAGGTGCTCGAGAAGATGCAACCGCCGCACCCCCCACCGCCGCCTGAGCACCGCACGCTGGTGCGGCGCCTGTACCCCAAGCCTCAGCCGCTGCCCTCGCGGCCGAAGCACGAGCCCGACGGCTGGCTGCTGAGCGACTGGCGGCAGGGCAGCGTAGTGAAGTTGTGGGGGCCGTTTCGGCTGACGGGGGGCTGGTGGGTGCGCGAGGTGCGGCGCGACTACTACTACGTCGAGACCGAAAGGGGCGATTTGCTTTGGGTGTTCTTCGACGCGGTGCGGCGGCGGTGGTTCTTGCAGGGGGTGGTGGACTGACATCTGGCGGGTCAACAGGGCTGCCAACGCGTTCAGGGGGCTTGCCAACTCGATTCGATGGGCGTCTGATCCCGCGCACGCCGCCCTGCCTCCCCCCCAAGGCTGGGCAGCGTCCCTGCCATCCGGAGGTGCGCCATGTTCGTGCGGGGCACCGTCCTGTCACACGACGGCCACCTGGCCCGCGTGCGCATCTGCCACGGCGAGTACTGCGGCGGCTGCGGCCACCATTCGGCAGACCAAACCCAAGTCGAGCTCGATGCGACCGATCCGGTTGGGGTGCGGGCCGGGCAGCGCGTCGAGCTGCGCAATGAGCCGGTGCGCATGCTGCGCATGATGCTGTTCGTGTTCTGGTTTCCGCTGCTGGCTGCGGCCTTGGGCGCGTGGGGTGGCGATGCGCTGGCGGCTCGAGTCGGTGCGCCCCCTGCCGTCCTGGCGACACTGGCTGGCGGGCTGGCGCTGGCGGCGGCGGCGCTTGCGGTGCGGGCGACCGGGCAGCGCACCCGACCCGGCACCGGTCTGGTCGTCACGCGCGTCATTCCGGACGGCGAAACATGCGCAGTTCCTCCGGAATCCATCGGATAGGACGGAAGACTCATGGTCCATTCCTTTCGCGGCGGCACCCACGTACGGCACGAGAAGCAGCGCACCGCTGGCAAGCCCATCGAGCCGATGCCGCTGCCCGAGCGGCTGGTCGTGCCCTTGCGACAGCATATCGGCGCGGCGCCTGAACCGATCGTCGCTCGCGGCGATCTGGTGGCGAAGGGTCAGCTTCTGGCGCGCTCGGACGCGTACGTGTCGGCGACGGTACACGCGCCCACGTCGGGCGTGATCAAGGACATCCTCGAGCTGCCGCACCCGACCTTGGGCAAGGGCATGGCGTTCGTCCTCGAGCCCGACGGTCGCGATGCATGGGTCGAAGGGTTGCCCACCGAGCGAGACTGGCGTGACCTGGATCCCGATGCGCTGCGCGAGCTTGTCCGCGCCGGCGGCGTCGTGGGTTTGGGCGGCGCCGCGTTTCCCACCCACGTCAAGCTGTCGCCCCCCGCGGGCACGGTGCTCGAGCACGTGGTGGTCAACGGCGCCGAGTGCGAGCCGTACCTGACGTCCGACGACGCCGTCATGCGCGCGCGGGCCGAGGACCTGGTCACGGGCATCGAGATCCTGCTGCGGATCACCGGCGCCGCGCATGGCCACGTCGGCATCGAGGCGAACAAGCCCGAGGCGCTGAAGGTGGTTGCCGCTGCCGCCCGGCGTCTGCCGCAGGTGCGGGTGGTGGCGCTGCCGACCCGGTATCCGCAAGGGGCCGAGCGCAGCATCCTGCAGGCACTGCTGGGCAAGTGGGTGCCGGCCGGCCAACTGCCGCTGTCGGTGGGGGCGATCGTCCAAAATACGACCACTTGCGTGGCCATCGCGGATGCGGTCGTGCGCGGCATCCCGGTCATCGACAAGGTGCTGACGGTGTCGGGCGCGGCCGTGGTGACCCCTCGCAACGTGTTGGCGCGCATCGGGACTTCGTGGCGCGATGTGTTGGACTTCTGCGGCGGACCCACCGAAGACTTGGGGCGGCTGGTGATGGGCGGGCCGATGATGGGCGTGGCCCAGAACAGCTTTGACGCGCCCGTGATCAAGGCGACCAGTGGACTGCTGGCGCTGTCGAAGGCCGAAGTGGCGCACCCGCCCGAGGGACCGTGTCTGCGCTGCGGCATGTGCGTGACGGTGTGTCCGATGGCCCGCAAGCCCTTGGACTTTCCGACGATGGCCGAGCTGCATCTGGTCCGCCAGGCCGATGCTGCCGGGATCCTCGAGTGCATCGAGTGCGGCACTTGCGAGTACGCGTGCCCCGCCAATCGCCCGATCCTGCAATCGATTCAGGTGCTCAAGGCCAAGGTCCGCGCTGCGCGTGCCCAAGCGGCTGCCACCCGCTGACGGGACCGCCCAGGAGGCTTCCATGACGCCCCCCCCTGCTGCCGAACCGACCCCGCCCGTGCACGACGAGCGCCGGCTGTATGCGGCCCTGCTGACGGTGGCCGCCGCGCCGCACGTGCGCACGCGCGAGTCGATTGCCCGCATCATGTGGACCGTGTCGGCGACCTTGGCGCCCGCCGTGGCTTGGGCCGCGTGGCAGTTCGGTCTGCGGGCCCTGGCCCAGGTGGCGGTGTGTGCGGGGGCGGCGGTAGCTTGCGAGGCTTCAATTCAGAAGTTTCGCGGGGTTCCGATCACCTGGCGCGACGGCAGCGCGTTTCTGACGGGCCTGCTGCTGGCGCTGTGTATCCCGGTCGGTATGCCGCTGTGGATGACGGCGCTGGGGGCCGTGTTCGCCATCGGCATCGCCAAGCAACCGTTTGGCGGGCTGGGGCACAACATCTTCAACCCCGCGCACGCCGGTCGCGCCTTCCTGCTCGCCTCGTTTCCGGTGCAGATGACGACGTGGACGGCGCTGACCACCCAGGTCGACGTTGTGACCTCGGCCACGCCGCTGGGAATGCTGAAGGAGCAGGGCATGTCTGCCGTCGTCGCCACGTTCGGCGGACAGTCCGGTCTGTACCAGTCGCTGTTCCTGGGCAACGTCAATGGCAGCTTGGGAGAGGTATCGGCGCTGCTGCTCCTGCTGGGCGGCCTGTTCCTGGTGTGGAAGCGGTACATCTTCTGGCAGGGGCCGGTCTTCTACATCGGCACCGTCGCGCTGCTGGCGTGGGTGCTGGGCGGCCCGGGCTGGTTCGACGGCGACCCGCTGTTCCACGTGCTGTCGGGCGGTCTGGTGCTCGGGGCGTTCTTCATGCTCACGGATATGGTCACCTCGCCCATCACCGCGAAAGGTCAGGTGATCTTTGCAGTCGGTGCCGGCTTGCTGGTGTTCTTGATTCGCAAGTTCGGCGGCTACCCCGAGGGCGTCTGCTACTCGATCCTGCTGATGAACTGCTTTACGCCGCTGATCGACCGGTTCGTGTCGCCGCGCACGCCCAAGGAGGCCCACGCATGACGGCCATCCCCCCCGACTCCACAGCACCCGCCCCACCTGCGGCACATGCCGCGCACGGTGGCCCTGCGACCGACAGCATGGTCCGCATCGCGCTGAACTTGGGCGCCGCGGGGCTGATTGCTGGCGTGCTGCTGGCGACCCTGAATGCGTATACGGCGCCGATCCGTGAAGAGAACGAGATTCGCGCGCGCGAGGAGGCCCGGCGCGCCGTCCTGCCCGCCGCGACACGCTTCGTTCCTATCGACGGTCACGAGGGTTGGTTCTCGGGGTACGCGGGGGATGGACGGCCTGCCGGTTACGTTATCGCCGTGAAAGAAAAGGGCTATTCGGGCGCCATCGAGCTGCTGGTGGGCGTCGATGACGGGTTGCGCATCGTCGACTACCGCGTGCTGCGTCACAACGAGACGCCGGGCTTGGGCGCCAAGGCCAAGGAAGTCGAGTTTCGTCAGCGCTTTCGCGGCCGCACGCTTGGCCAGTTCACGGTCAGCAAAGTGGCCAAGCTGGGCGAGATTCAGGCCATCACCGGCGCCACCATCACCTCACGCTCTGTCGCCCGCGGCATCGAGCGCGAGCTCAAGGCCCTGCACGCCACGCTGCCCGGAGGTCGCCCATGACCCACACCACGCAATCCGGGTCGCTGGCCGCCCAGGTCCTTGAGGCCGAGCGCGAGCCCTTTCGCGGGTCAAAGCAGACCACCCTGCGCGGCCTGATCGCCGACGGGATCTTCAGCAAGAATCCAGTGTTCGTGCTTGCCCTGTCGCTGTGTCCGGCGGTGGCTGTGACCAGTGAGGTGACGACTGCACTGGCGATGGGTCTGGCCGTCGTGTTCGTGCTGTCGTTCTCGAACCTGTGCACGTCGCTGCTGCGGCGTTTCATCCACCCCAAGGTGCGGCTGCCGGCGTACATCGCCATCATCGCGACGCTGGTCACGACGACGCAACTGCTGATGTCGGCGTTTTTTCCCGACCTCTATCAGGCGCTTGGTGTGTATCTCGCCTTGGTCGTGGTGTTCGCCATCATCCTGGCGCGCGCCGAGGTGTTCGCGTCCAAGAATCCGCCCTTGCCGGCACTGGTCGACGGTTTTGGCATGGGGCTTGGGTTCTTGCTGGCCCTGGTGGTTACGGCGGCGGTGCGCGAGCTGTTCGGCGTGGGCCGGCTGGCGGGCTATCCCGTCTTCGGCGCCGACTATCCGCCGATCCTGATGATCGTGCTGGCCCCCGGCGGCTTCATCACGATCGGCTTGTTGATCGGGCTGTTTCGCGTCATTGGGCAGTGGCGTGACAAGCGCGCGGTGGCCGCGACGACCGATGTCCCGGCGCCTGCCGCGACGGGAGAGGTGAGCCATGCTTGAGTACGGCGCCCTCTTCCTCTCTGCCGTGCTGGTCAACAACTTCGTGCTGACGCGGTTTCTGGGTTTGTGCATCTTCTTCGGCGTTTCCAAAAGCTTCGATGCGAGCGCCGGCATGGGCGTGGCGTTGACGGCCGTGATGACCATCGCCTCGTTCTTGGCCTGGGCCATGTACAACTTGGTGCTGGCGCCCCTGCACCTCGAGTTCTTCACCACGATTTGCTTCGTGCTGATCATCGCGAGCACGGTGCAGCTGCTCGATGTCATCACCCGCCGCTTCCTGCCCACGCTGCACGCGATGTGGGGCATCTATCTGATGCTGATCGCGACGAATTGCATCGTGCTCAGCGTACCCCTGATCAACGTCGAGAATGGCTTTGAGCTGGGCAAGAGCCTGGTCCATGCCGTCGGCGCGGGCGTGGGCTTTGCCCTCGCGTTGCTGCTGATGGCGTCGATTCGCGAGCGGTTGCAGTACGCCAAGGTTCCCAAGGCCTTCGAGGGGTTGGGGATTGCGTTCATCACGGCGGGCCTGTTGTCGCTGGCGTTCCTGGGGTTCTCGGGGATGATCCCGATGTAGTGGGAGCACGTACGCGATGCCGATTGCCATCTCTCCGTTGTGGGTCGCGCTCTCGCTCGTCGGCGTGCTGGCCGGCCTTGGCGTGTCGTTCGGGTTCTTGCTGGCGTGGACCCACAAGAAGCTGGGCGTGTACGTCGATCCGCTGGTTGACGAGGTCGACGAAGAACTTCCCAAGGGCCAATGCGGGGGGTGCGGCTTTGCCGGTTGCCGTCAGTATGCCGAGGCCGTCGTCACCCGCGCCGACGTCGCGCCCAATCTGTGCACGCCCGGTGGCAACGACGTAGCCCGCGTGGTCGCACGCATGACCGGCAAAGCCGAGTTGGAGGTCGCCCCGCGCAAGGCGGTGGTGTTGTGCGCTGGCGTTCGCGACGACAACTGCAGCGTCAAGCACGTCTACGAGGGCATGGAAGACTGCGACGCGGCTGCGCTTTTGTGGGGCGGCGACAAGGTGTGCGAGGCCGGGTGCTTGGGCCTGGGCAACTGCAGTCGCGCCTGCCCGCACGACGCGCTGCACATGGACCCCCGCACCAAGCTACCCGTCGTCGTGGTGGAGAAGTGCATCGGCTGCGGGCTGTGCGTCGGCGCCTGTCCGCGCGGCGTACTGGCTCTGGTTCCGGCCTCGGCCAAGAGCTACATCGCCTGCCGCAACACCGACAAGGGCGCCAAGGTCAAGAAGTTCTGCAAGGCGGGCTGTCTCGCTTGCAGCTTGTGCGTGCGCGCGTGCCCCAGTCAGGCCATCCGCGTGGCCGACAACCTGGCCATCATCGACTTCACCCCGTGCTCCAACTGCCCGGTGCCGCTGTGTCTGGACGTGAAGTGCGCGCCGCACGTCATCCTGCCGATTCCGGGCGTCGCGACTCCCGACGTCGAATCGCCCAAGGCGCACACCGCCGGGCTGACCACCCCGTCTCAGAATTGACGGAGAGGGGAGGGTCACGTACACCGCGGAGCGCCGACGCCAGGCGAATTCGTCCGACGGGCGGGGGACGGATGCTGCGGGGGCGGCTGAGAGGTGCGGTTCATGGGTGAGACCTCGGGTGGGAGTGGTGGCCGTTCTCCCGGCAGCACGCTGCGAACGTGGGTGGCTCGGTCGCCGTTGTTGGTACCGATGCTCGCGGCGACAGCCATTGTTGCTCTGCAGTGCTGGTTTCAGTTCACCCGCGCCAGCGTCCAAGTCGACGGCGTTCGCTGGTTCTGGCTCGACGACGACCAGATGATCTCCATGCGCTATGGCCGCAACTTGGCAGAGGGTTTGGGCCTGGTTTGGAATCGAGGCGAATACGTCGAAGGCTACACCAACCCGCTTTGGACGCTGGTCATGGCGGCCGTTCACGCGCTCGGAGCCAGTGACGCCCATGCAGCGTTGTGGGTGAAGCTCATCAACACGGGATTGGAGCTTGCGGTCATCGGCTTGGCCCTGCAGCTCGCTCGACAGTGGCGCGGGGTTTCATCGGCGGCGTTGCTGCTGCTGGCTGTGCTGCTCGCGGTTTGCAGCGACTTGAGCTATTGGGCGCAAAACGGCTTTGAGGTGCCGTTGCTGCAGTTCGTGTTTCTCTTGGCGCTGCGCCAGCTTGTCGCCGATGACGTGGCACAGCGAACGCGTCCGTGGGCCTACCTGTTCGCGTCGTTGTTGCCCTTGGTGCGGTCGGATGCCGCGGCGCCCTGGCTGACGATTGCCGCCGTTGCGTTGGCGGACCCCCGCGACCGCAAGCTCAAGCTCACGTGGCTCGCGGCCTCGCTGCTGCCGATGCTGGCCCACGTG
>JBMOIG010000191.1:0-7133 GCA_049317445.1 Myxococcota bacterium
AGCAGTGCGTCGATGGTCCCGTGCCAGATGCCGCCTTCGTCGCGCGGACCGGTCACCGGCACTTCAGTGTGCAGCACGGCGCCGGGGTACTTCTGTGCGTGCCAGGTCTGGAAGCGCTCGCCGGCCGTCACCAGCTGCGCAGGGGTGGCGTGTTGCTCCATGCCGTGGGCCGTTAGGCAGTCGGCGGCCACCGAAGTCCGCAGCGCCACGTCGAGTCCACCCAATGCAGGCAGCGCGGCCAGGTAGGCGTGCACCGCGTCGCCGTAGTCCGCGCGGTTCTCATCATCGGTGCGTTCGTGTGCCCCGACGACAAACAGCAGGGGACCGGGCAACGGCTCGACCTCGACCAGAATGCCTTCCGCCTCCCTCGGATTCTCGCCACTGGGCGACCGCACGCGCTCGGGTGCCTGGGTGCCTGCGAGCGCGACCGGCTGCCACCACCGGGTCGAGGCGACGGGCGCGGAAACGACAGTCTCCTCAGCAGGTTCGGGCGCACGGATCAAGAGCGTGGTCTCGAGTTCCGGGATCGCCGTTTCGCCCGGCTGCTCGGTGTCGGGAATGAACCTCGTGAACTCTGGCACGCAAGCCAGCGCCGCTCGGTCGGCCTCCGCGTCCTTGCCTGACCGGATGGCAAACACCAGCTTGTCGCGGGCTCGGGTCATCGCGACATACATCAGCCGCAAGTGCGCGTCGTCCTCGGCCCGCTGGGTCGCCTTGCCCGCTTCGGTTTGCAGGAACAGGTCCCCGGTGTTCAGGCCACCTTTGAACGGATCCGGCCACCACCGCATCCGGCGGCCTTCGAGCGGCCTGCCACCGGCCACGTCGCCGCCCGTCACAACCGGCCTGCCGATCAGCGGATCGTAGGTCTTGTGCAGCTCGGCCAGCACGACGACCGGCCACTCGAGGCCCTTGGCGCCGTGAACGGTCGAGACGATGACGGCGTCGGCATCTGCCGCCACGGGCTCCTTGTCCTTCTTGGCGCCGCCCAACTCGTCGAGCACCAAGGTGAACCCGGCAAGCGTCGCGCCGGTCCCGTCCTGGCGGGCGCGCTCCTCGTATTTGCGCGCCAGGTCGACCAGTGCGTCGAGCCGGGCCATGCGCACGATCGGGTCGCCCCAGACCGCCACGCGCTTCGACAGATTCAGGCTGGCGATGACGGACTCGACCGCTGCGGCAGGCGACAGGCCCGCTTCGGCCAGCTTGCGAACGGGTTCGAGCAGGGGATCGGCCCACGGCTGGGTGGCGTCTGCCGCCAGTTGGGTCAGCCGCTCTGGCAGCCACGCCGGCGAAGCGCTGTCGGCCGACCGGAGCAGGTGCAGCAAGGTCGCCGCCGCGAGCGTGTCGCCCGGCTCGATGGCCAGTTGCAGACCCGCAATCGCCGCGGCCACTTCGCGCGCCTCGAGCAGACCCGGCAGCGCGAGCTTGCGGGGCACCCCGGCCGCGCGCAGCGCCTCGGCGATCGCTGCGGCGCCGGCATTGGTGCGGGCGAGCACGGCGACCTGCGAAGGCCGGTAGCAGCCCTCGGCCGTGAGCTCGCGCACCCCCGCTGCCAGCGCCGCCATGGCTGCTGCGATGGTCGACCCGCGCAGCGCCCAGCGTTCGAGATCGGCGCCGGCAGCCGGGCGGTGAGGCTCGAGGGCGCACCCCGGAAGCGGATCGGCAAAGATCTGGTTCACGAACCGCACGAGGCCCGCCTGGCTGCGGTAGTTCTTGGGCAATTTCTCGTGGGTAGCTTGCGGCGAATGCGCCCACACGGCGCGCACGAGCGAGGCATCGGCGCCGCGAAAGCCATAGATCGCCTGCTTGTCGTCGCCGACCCACCAACTGTCGCGCACCAACGCCCCCAGGCGCAGGAAGATCTCGAGCTGGATGGGATTGGTGTCCTGGAACTCGTCGACGACCACGAGATCGAAGCGAGACGCGACGCGGGGCGCGAGCTGCGGATCCTGCAACAGCCGCAACAGCCACACTTCCAGGTCGGCGAAGTCGAACAGACCGCGGGCGCGCTTGTACGCCTCCCACGACTCGCCCAGGCGACAGACCCGGTCGGCCGTCAGCGAGACGAGCCGGCGCATGTCGTCGTGCAGGCCGGTCCAGCGCAGGGATTCCTGAAGGGTTGCGAGCAGAACCGCCGCGGCATCCTTGCCGCCGTCGGTCTTGCCGCCACCGTAGATCGGCTTCGCGAGGAAAGACGCCCAGGTCGGCTGGCGCGCCTCGATCACCTGGGCGAGCTTCTCGGCCGCACTCTTCGTCCCCACCGCGTTCCCGAGACGAACGCACTCGTTCAGGTCGCCAAGCACGTCACGGCCCACCGATTGCAGGTGCGCCAAGGCGTTCGGCCGCTGAATGGGCGCACCTTGCGCGAGCGTCTCGATCCAGAGTTCCAGGTCGTCCAGCAGCCCCGACCGAAACGCCTCGTCCGAGATCGTGTTGGTGCGCTTGAACTCCAGCAGGCCGAGCAGGTGCTCATCCGGCTTGTCGACCGAAAACGCCACCATCAGGTCGTCGAGCTCGCTCGCTTCCTGCCCGTGCGCCTCTTCGAGCATCCGGTACAGGTGGCGCTTCTGCGCGTCTTCGTCCAGCACCTCGATGTCGGGCGACAACCCAAGCTCGAGCGCGTGCTGGACGATCAGCCGTTGTGCGACGCCGTGCACCGTCCCCATCGCGGCGAGGTCGAGCCGTTGGACGAGTTCGGCCCGCTGCGCCGCCTCGATGTCGGTCGCCGCGAGCAGCCTCGCCTCGATGCGGTCACGCAACTCTGCGGCCGCCTTGCGGGTAAACGTGGTGGCGAGGATCTTCGCCGGATCCAGACCGTCCAGCACACGGCCGGCGATCACTTCGCACAGGCGAAAGGTCTTGCCGCTGCCGGCACCTGCGGAACAAAGCGTCAGGGCCATCACCGCACCTCCTTCGCACCGCACAGGATCGGGTAGTCGCAGAATCCGCAGGCGCCAGGCAGCGCTTTGCCCTTGCCCGGGGCCTCTACGACCTGGGCCAGGCCTTCGGGCCACTCGGCCACGGCCTGCAACGGGCGAACGGGAACGGCGCCGTCGAGCATCCACGCGTCGGCTTCGCCAATGGCGTCCAGCAAGCGCCCCCAGGCTTCGGCGACGGGCGGGGCCTTGGCCAGGTGCGCGGTCAGCGGGGTGCCGGGCAGTGGGTGGCTTGCGGGCGTGGCAAAGGCCACCGAGCCCAGGCTCAGGTACGCCACCGGGATTTGGTCGAGTGCAATCCCGTGCTTCTCGGCCAGACCGGCGGCATAGAAGTACAGTTGCGTCGCCTGGCCCTTCTGCAAATGACTGCGGTAGTAGGTGAGTTTGCCGCCTTTGATGTCGATGACCGCCATGCGCCCGGTGGCATCCCGCGCCAGGCAATCCACCCGCACGGTCACCTTCTTGCCCAGCAGCGTCGTCTCTTCGACGGTCTCGGTCTCGACGCGGTCGTAGCCTCCGGCGCGCAGCGTGCGCACCAGAAGGCTTGCCGTGCGCCCGACCTTGTCGCGCACCTCGATGCGATGCGAGCGGTCGGCGGGTCGCAACAGCGTCGCGGCGTCCTTGGCCACGCGCGCGTCGAACACCTGCTGGGCCCTGCGCGCCGCAAGCTCGGGCGTTGGCAGGCCTTCCTGCTCGCGAAAGACCGTATCCAGCACGGCATGGGCGAACCGACCCGTCAGCAGGTTGGTAGCGGGCAGCGAAGCCAGTGCCGCGGGTCGCACCTTGGCCTGATAGTGCAGCGTCCAGGCAAGCGGACACGACAGACGTTTTTCGAGGCTCGACGCCGACTCGGTCTCGCGGGCCACGAGCAGTTCGGCGGGTACACGCCAGGTCGTCGCGGGCGCAGGCGGCAGGGCGGCCTGAACCGATCCGATCGCCGGGTGCCAGGGTTCCAGGGTGGAGCGGCCGGCGAGGACGGCTGACACCTCGATCTGCCACGGTTTCTCGCGGGAAGCCTGGCTAGCGGCGTGCTGGATCCGCGTCCACAGGGGATGGCCGGACTGCTCGTTCTGCGAGGTGATGTCGACGAGCGTGAGCCGGCCGGTGACGCGGGCAAGCGCTGCGATCTCGGCAAGCCGCAAGGCACGCACGCGAGCCACCCCGTCGTCTACGTCGATGCCGGCAGCGCGCAGGGCGTCGATGTCCTGCGGCGACCACGGCTCGGCGCGCAGACCGGCCGCCTGGCGACCCAACCACACCAACCGCGCGCAGGGCCGGTCGAGCTCGTGCAACCCGCGAATACGTTGCGGCCCACCGACCCGCGCCGGATGGACGGGCAAGTCGGGGCGCACGCTGATGATCGACAGCAGCCGCGGCAGTTCGGGCGCGCTGACCGGATGCCCGTCGTCGCCCACGAGTTTGGCCAGTTCCGTCGCGGCCGAACCGAGGGCGAACAGCAGCGGCCGAAGCGACGAAGCCGTGTCCGCGTGGCCAGCGTAGCCCTGCGCCCACCGGGCGAGCTGCTTGGCGCGGTCGGCCAGAAGGTCGGCGGGCAGGGACTCGCCGCGGGGCACGCGCGGGAAGTGCAGCCACTCGGCGATGCGCTTGTCGGTGCGCTTGGCAGCCGCGATGCGTTCGGGGGTCGCGTCGGCCGCCGGGACGGTCAGCCGCTGGACCGCCGCATCCCAAGCGGTGCTGTGAAGGCCCGGCTGGTCGGCAAGCGCCTCGGCCAGTTTGCGGGCGGCGTAGGTCGGGATGGGCGATACGGGGAGCGACAGGAATTCCAGCAACAGCGCGGGGTCGACCGGCTCCCACGAGAGGGCCAGGACGAGCGGCAGGAGCTGGAGCACGGGGTGAGCAAGCGTTTCGATGGAACTGCCGGCGGTCGGCAGGCCCAGTCGGGCAAGACCGTTGTCGACCGCGGCGGCCGGGCCGTCGTCGGCGCAGCAAAGTACGGTGTCGGCAAGCGATTCGGGCTCGGCGGCAAGCGAGGACACGATGGTCGCGACTGCGAGCGAAGGGCTGCCTGCGCGCCACCAGGCAAGGGATGCGTCGGGGGTGACCTGGACTTCTTCGCGCGAGAGGAACGCCCGCTGCAGCTGGCCCAACGCCAGGGCTGCCGGCGCGGCGGCAGTGGGCGCTTCTGCCGTGCGGCAGGTCAGCGCGCGAAGGACTGGGCGCCATGCGCGTGGCCAGTCGGCTATCGGTTCGTCGAGGACCAGAGCGTGAGGCGGCAGGCGGAGGCCGGCGGTGAGGCGGGCGGTGACTGCCTCGAGCCGTTCGGCTGTGCCCGCGGCCAGAGGTAGGGCCGAGCGTTCGACCGCCGCCAGGTCGGCGACGACCGGCACCGCCGCCACCGGTGCACCTGTCCAGCCTTGCATGCGCAGGGCGTCTCGGATGGCGAGCAGGTGTCGCGCGGTGCCCCAACGATCGGCGGCGAAGGCGGCTTGGTAGGTGGCGCCCTGCCCTTCGTTCAGCCTCGCCGCGTACTCGCGGATTCGGCTGGCGGGGGAGGCTGGGCCTGGTGCCAGGCCCAGGTGGGTTTCGAGCCAGCCGAGGAGGTGTTGGTCGTTGCCCGCGAGGTGCGCCAGGCCTTGGGTTGGACTCGCGTGGCGGTGGTTGCCGATTTGGAGGGTGGTTGTGGGCATAGGACTCCTGCACTCAGGCGCGAGTCGCACCGGAGTTCACTGCTAGGAATGAAGAAGGCACCGAAACGGGTGAACCCACCTGGAGGCGGGGTCTAGCCGTTCCCGCCGAGAAGTCCCGTCCTGGCGAGACACGCTTCCACGTCGGGCAGGATTGCCATCAGTTCATTCACCAGTTGCTCGACCGCCGTGCCGGCGTCATCGTCACCCGCCGCGTCCGCTTGCCAGAACGTCCAGCCCTCGGTGGTGTCTGCTACACTTTTGCACCACAGACGAGCCTGAAGACACTTCACAAGTTGCTCGGTCCGCGGTTCATTCGCGCGCCTTCTGACAAGTGCGTTGAGGCGCACTCGGCCACCCCCTCTGCGCTGGAACCAGAACGTCAGCACTTGGTCATGCAGGTGCTGTCGGTCGCCCCGCAACCAAGCGGTCGGGAGGAAGTCATGGAGACTCCCGTGCGCCGGCCGCGCGAGCTGCGTGAAACGGCCATTGCTGAGCGAAACAACCTCTTCCAACGCCGCGACGATGGCCAGTTCCTCGACCGGCCCGTTCTCTGGGTTGTGAGGCATCTGTGCTGGTGTCATTCGGTCCTCCTTGGCGGCTCGACTGCGATGAGGCGGTGGCGTATTTCTCGGCTGAAGCATCCAACTTCCGAGGGCATACTGATCAGCATACCCAGCGGAGACAGCGGAATTCGTGGTGTGGCGGAGCCACAGGAACTCACCCGTGCGATCGGACACGGCGCGACATCCTTCATGCACTCCGAGCGTCCATGGAATCGCGTCGCGAATTTCGAAAGCTGCCGAAAAGAGGTTGTAGTAGTCGGCCTTCACCGACAAGAAGGTGACGTGAGGGCGGAGAATCGCGAGTAGACGCCAGAGAATCTCGATGCCGTTCGTCAGCATCACCTGCCGTGCCGCTTCACCAACCCGCTCTTTGCTGAAACGCGGATTGGTTGTGATCGTCGACAGGTCGAGATGGAGGGGCGTGTTGGTCGGCTGGCAGTTGGGGGTGAAGTGCGCGCCCTGAGGCTCGAGCAGCCCCTTCCACCAACTCGGGTACCTCTCATGCAGCGGAAACTCCGCCATGGCGGCTTCGTACACGTCTGGCGCCCGAGCTCGCGCTCCATTGAGCGACGGGTAGTAGAGCCACGGGTCTTCCTCGGGCGGCACCGGGAATGTATCCGGGCCAGGGTTCACCCGAATGGTGACGATACGGCGCTCGCTCGTCTCGTACCGGCTAAGATTACCGAACCAAAGCACGGGCGCCGACTTCTCAGGCACGACATCGCCGTGGTCCCACCGCGCCCGGTCCCACTCCTGCCACGCAGCCTTGATCACTTCAGCCAGCGCGTCCCTGTCGATCCTGAACGGCACCGGCGGCAACGAATCGACCATCTCGGCCTCCTCTTCGACAATCGGCAATCAACCTCGGCCAGCCAGGCGCGACCCTACACGCCCACGAACCAGCCCGCAACGCCGCGACCTACATCCCCGACTGAACCTCCTCCCACGCCCAACCACCCCGCCCGGGCTCAACCCGCAACCCGACAACC
>JBMOIG010000192.1:0-7041 GCA_049317445.1 Myxococcota bacterium
GCGACCGACGCAGCCACCGACGCGGCCACGGACGCATCGACCGCCGACGCAGTGGTCGAACCGGGCCGACTGTGCAACCCGTGCATCACGAACGCGGCCTGCGCGACGGCCGACCATCCGGGGGCGACGTGCCTGAAGTACGGCAGCGACGGCAACTTCTGCGGCCTCGCGTGCCTGGACTGTGCCGACTGTCCGCTGGGCTACCAGTGCGTCGATGCGCTGGACGTGGGCGGCGGCACCACCAAGCAGTGCGCGCTGACGGACGGAACGACCTGCACGTGCAGCGCTGCGGCCATCGCGCTCGAGCTCGAGACGACGTGCGTGGTGGTGACCGGCGACGCGGTGTGCAAGGGCAAGCGGGCGTGTTTGAAGGAGAATGCGCCGAACGCGCCGGCAGGGGGCGGGCTGAGCGCTTGCCTGGCGCCGCCGCCTGGGGTCGAGGTATGTGACGGCAAGGACAATGACTGCAACGGCGTGACCGACGACGTGGGGTGCGAGGACGGGAGCGCGTGTACGGCCGGGGATGCGTGCGTGGGCGGCAAGTGCGTGTCGGGCGCGAAGGTGGTTTGCGACGATGGAAATCCCTGCACCACGGATACTTGCGATGCGGCGAAGGGGTGCTTGTTTGCGCCTGTGGATGGCGGGGCGTGTGAGGCGGACGAGAACGCGTGTACGCAGAACGACGCGTGCGAGGCGGGGGTGTGCAAGGCGGGGCCGATCAAGTCGTGTGCCACCGACGAGCCGTGTGTGACGGGGAAGTGCAGCGTGTTGTCGGGGGCTTGCTCGTATGCGTTCGTTCCTGGAGCGTCTTGCAACGACGGCAACGCGTGTACGGTGGCGGATACGTGTGTGGACGACCTGTGCAAGGGCGCGGCGGTCGCGTGTGACGACCAGAACGGGTGTACGTCGGACTCGTGCGACGCGGTGATCGGGTGCGGACATGTCGCTGTGGCGTCGGGGGTTTGCACGGACGGCGACGCTTGCACCGCGGGTGACACGTGCGCGGACGGCAAGTGCGTGGGCGCGGCGATCGACGTCAAGGTGAAGTGCGAGGATGGCGATTCCTGCACGATCGACAGTTGCGACAAGGCGTTGGGGTGTGTCCACGCGACTGCGCTGGACGGAGCCGCCTGCGACGATGGGAACTGCTGCACGCACGGGGACTCATGCGTCGCGGGGAAGTGCAATTCCGGCACGAACACCTGCACGTGCAATGCGGACTGGGCGTGCCAGGCGAATCAGGAGAACCTCTGCTTCAAGCTCCACTGCGAGTTCCACTTTTCCTCGCCGGGTGAGTGCACGACCGGCTGCTACGTCGACCCTGCGTCGGTCGTGAAGTGCGACGACAAGCAGGACCAGCCCTGCCTCGTCAACACCTGCCAACCCGCCACGGGCAGCTGCCTGATGGCGCCGAAAGACTGTCAGGACTACGACCCGTGCACCGACGACGCGTGCGATGCGGTGAAAGGCTGCGTCCACACCTTCGCGTCCAAGTGCGTCGACGGCGATCCGTGCACCGAGGACGTGTGCAAGTCCGGGACGTGCAGCTACAAACCGCTCTCGTGGGTGCCTTGCGAGGACGGAAACCCGTGCACGGGCAATGACCTCTGCGAGGCAGGCAAGTGTCTCTCGGGCGTGAACCTCGGCTGCTGCCTGAACGACCAGACCTGCGCCCAGAAGGAAGACAGCAACCTCTGCAACGGCACGCTCTACTGCGACAAGTTGAAGCTCCCCTACAGCTGCACGGTCAACCCCAACACGGTGATCAAGTGCGACGAATCGCAGAACACCGCCTGCCGGCTGAACACGTGCAACCCCACAACCGGCAAGTGCTCCCTAGTGGTCAAGAAGTGCGACGACAAGGACCCGTGCACCAGCGACACCTGCGACCCAGCCAAAGGCTGCGTGTTCACGCCCGGTGCGTGCCCGTAACCCGTCGGTCGGTTCTCGGGAGTTCGCGTTGGAAGCTGACGGCGCGGGACGCCTGCTGGCTACGTCCCGCAAGTCCCGCCATCCTTGACCACGCACTGCTTGGACTTGGCGCCGGCTACATCCGGGACCTCGCTGCAGACGTAGCCGGTCGGGCACTCGTCACCGATCGTACACGCCGACCCGCAGAAGGTGCCGCCTCCCTGCGAAATGCAGGTCGCGCTTTGGCTTCCGGGGATCTGGCAGTCGGCGGTGGTCACGCACCCCTTGCACAACTTGCCGTACATGGAGACGCAGATGTTCTTGGCGTCTCGGCTGAGTTCGATCACCGTCGCGCACTTGAAGGCCGACGGGCAGCCGTCGCTGCACAGACCGCCGCATCGGGCGCCCACAAGCGTGTCGACGCAGCTGCCGGCCTTGCACTCCGCGTCGCTGGCACAGGGGCATCCGGTAGAGCCGGGGCCGCCCAAGCACATGTCGCACTTGTCGCCGTACAGTGCGGTGTCGGTGCAGGGCGCGCACATGTCGACGGGGTTGCCGTACTGCTTTCCGTCCGTCAGGTATTCGCCCTCGACCTTGCAGCCGAACGGGCATGAGAACGAGGTCGATGGGCAAACGCCCTTCCAATACTCGCAAGGAATCGCAGCCGACGCACCAACCGTCACGACACCGTTTTCGCACTTCTGGTAGCCGGGAATGCAGTCGTAGTGACAATTCGGGTCCACCACCTCGGTGTCGCTGACGTCGGGCACATCGTTGACTTCCGTGACTTCTTCGACAGGGACATCGACTTCCACGTTCGCCGCGTCGCCTTGGTCTCCGTCGGTCACGTCGGACACGTCCGCGCACTGCTGCTCCAGTCCTTCCTTGACCTTCAGCCCGTTGGTGCAGTTCAGCTTGCCCTGATAGCACGAGCAGCCGAACACCTTCAGCCCCGCGGACTGGCCGCACACCAGCAAGTCTCCACCGAATCCGCATTCTTGCAGCAAGCCGCCGTTGCCGCCGACCAGCAGGCCCTTGCAGATGTGGCTCTGGTACTTGGCGACGTAGGTCTCGACGTTGTCGCTCGTCAGCCCCGCGACGTCGAAGTCGGCACACGCGGTGATGGGGCTGGTCGGGACGTCGGTCGTGGTGTTGTCGTCGGCCTCGCAGCCGGTCAGAGCAAATACGGAGATCAGCAGTGCGGGCAGGGTGTTCCGGGGCTTCATGCGGCACCTCGTGGGTGGGGGCGGAGCGGGGTCGACTGCGGGCGAGATAGCGCCGCCGGGCGTGGTGGTCAAGTCGCGGTGGGGCGGAGAAGCCCGAGGCGTGCCGGAACATGCGGGTCGACTGGTCTTGCGACTGCCCTGGGCCGACTCCCACCCGTGTTGCATTGACGCAGCGCGTGACGTATCGTTGTGCACACGGGTATACGTCACCCCACGCCGAGGCACGCCATGCACACGAAACTGACCCTACGACTCGACGAGACCCTGATCGCTCGGGCCAAGGCATGGTCCGATCAGCAGGGCATTTCTCTGTCACAAGCCGTGGCCGACCTGTTCTCGCAAATCTCCATCGCGGGGCCCGAGACGCAGACCCTGACGCCATGGACACGCCAATTGGTTGGGGTGGCCGGTCCCCGCAGCGACGACGAGGTGCGCGAACTGGTCCGCCACCGCATCGGCCGAAAGCACAGCTAGCCAGCGGGGGCACGATGAAGCGAGTGCTGTACGACACCAACGTCCTGCTGGACGTCTTGCTGGCTCGCGAGCCGCACGTCGTCGAGTCCGCGCGGGCATTGGACGCCGTCGCGGCCGGTCGCGTGCACGGTTTCGTTTCCGCGCATGCCGTCACGACCGTCTTCTACGTCCTCGAACGCGACGTTGGAACCGCGCGGGCCAAGGCCGTGCTAGGTCAGTTGCTGGGCCGGCTGGTTGTCGCACCCGTGACGGATGCCACGGTGCGGGCGGCCCTTGCCGGACCGCTCGACGACTTCGAGGATGGCGTGACGCTGGCGGCCGGCCAGGAGATCGGGGTGGACGTGATCGTCACCCGCAACGGCAAGGACTTCGTCGGTGGGTCCATCGCGGCGGTTCACCCGGCATCACTGGTCGCCTGAGCGCCCGCACGCGCCGGGGGATTGGCCCGGCCCGAGTCACTCCCCCACCTTCCCAAGAACCCGCAAAATCCCATCCAAGATCGTCAAGGGATGCGGCGGACACCCGGGAATGAACAAGTCGACCTTCAGTGTCCCGCTGGCCCCGTCGTGGCACTCGGCATGTCCGCGGTACGGCCCACCGGCAATCGCGCACGCACCCACGGCAATCACGAACTTGGGCGCCGGCACCGCCTCGTAGGTCTTCGTCAGCGCCAGCAGCATGTTCTCGGTCACGGGGCCAGTGATCAGCAACGCATCGGCATGTCTGGGCGACGCCACGAATTGCACCCCAAATCGCCCCAGGTCCCACGCCAGCGTATTCAGCACGTTGCTGTCGGCCTCGCACGCGTTACACCCACCGGCACTGACCTGCCTGAGCTTCAGCGACCGCCCGAACCGCTTGTGGATCTCCTCGCTGTACGCCTTGGCGATGGTGGCAGGTCCGGGCTTGACGATCAGGTCCTCGCGCCGCGCCCCGGCCAACCGATGCTCCTTGGTAAAATGCACGCCGCCATGGGTACATGCGAGCTCGCACTGCCGACAGAACAGGCACGCGCCCGTGTCCAACTGCGGGCCGCCGTCGACCACCGTCAACGCGCCGACCGGGCACGCGTCGGCACACTCGCCGCACTCGCGGCAGCCGGACTTGTCGAGCACCGGGCGACCGACGAACCGGTCGGGCAACTCGGGCGCCGGGCCGTCCGGGTACCGCATCGTGCGGTGGCCCTGCTGCAGGCGGGCGATGAAGGCTTCGAACATCCGCGTCGCTCCGAGGGCTACAAATCGTGCCCGCAATACGAAAGGTTGAAGCTCTTGTTGCACACGGGGAAATCTGAGATGGCCTGCTCTCGCAGCGCACACGCCAGACCGAACCAGTTGTGCACCGACGGGTCGACGACCTGATAGCAGGCGAAGTGGCCCGTTGCCTCGGTTCTCGCCACGTGGCAGACGGCGCCGCGCCATGCCTCGGTCAGCGACACCACCATCTCGTTCGGCCGCAGCCCCCCCGGCTCGAGCCACGTCAGACCGTCGCGCCAGGGCGCCTGCAACTCGCGCCGCACCAGGTCGATCGACTTCTCGATCTCCAGCGCCCGCACCTTGGCTCGCGCCGCCACGTCGCCCGTCGTGGCCGTGGCCGGCACGTACGGCCGCACCAGGTGGGCACCGGTGGGAAAGTCGGCTCGCACGTCGCGTGTCAGCCCCGAGGCTCGCGCAGCAGGTCCGACCAGCCCGATCTCCGTCGCCAGCTCCTTGCTGACCACGCCCACGCTCTCAAAGCGCGCGAGGACCGACGCGGTCGACTGCAGCAAGTCGACGGCCTGCCTGATGTCCTTGGCATAGGCGTCCAGCGCACTGAGCGCCTTCTGGATCCGCGCTTCGTCCAGGTCGTGGCGGGTGCCACCGGGGCGCAACAGGCCGCGGCCAAAGCGATTGCCGCAGATCAGCGCGGTCAGGTTCAGCACGTCGCCGCGCAGTCGGCCGCAGAAGGCGTCGGTCGGCTGAAAGCCCACGTCGCCGGACAGGGCGCCCAGGTCGCCGGTGTGGCACGCCAGACGCTCCAGTTCCAGGGCGATCTGGCGGATACGCACGGCGCGACCGGGCACCTCACCGCGGGAAAGCCCTTCACTGGCTTGGGCATAGGCCAGCGCATGACCGACCGACGTGTCGCCGGCCAGCGTCTCGATGTAGTGCTGCGTGCGCTTGTTCGGGCCGCCGACCAACGCCTTGGTCACGCCGCGGTGCTGGTAGCCCAGCGAGATCTCCAGATGGTGGACGGTCTCGCCATGGCACTGGAAGCGAAAGTGGCCGGGCTCGATGACGCCTGCGTGCACGGGACCGACGGCGACCTCGTGGATCTCCTCTCCCAGCATCGAAAAGAAGGGCGATTGTCCGATCTTGCGCTCGACAGGCGTCAGCACATCAGGGGCGTCCGTCCGGGCGGCTTGGAACCGCAGCGGCTTGAGCCACGGGTGGCCGACGGGACGAACCCGCCAGACCTCGGCGATGTCGCGCTCGAAAGCCTGTGCTTGGGGCAGATCTGCCGTCAGTGACGGGTACTTGTCGCGCACCACGGTCGAGGTGATCGCCAGCTCGTGCGCGGCATCGTCGGCCATCACGGCGAACAGCTTCACGGAACCGTCGGGCTGGCCCTCGCCGTACAGCGCCGCGATCCAGGCGCCGTTGCGCACGGTCGAGACGACCTCGTCGTGGAATTCGCGCTCGCCCAGGACGGGGCAGTCCTTGACCTGAAAGGCGACCGCGTTGCGGACCCGGATGGTGCGTGCGACGGCGGTCATCCTTTCGCCCCCAGCGCGGCAGCTGCCGCCTCGATCAGGTCGCGCAAGACCGGCGGCACGTACAGGCCCAGCCCCAGCACCGCGGCGCCCAACAGCGCGGGCGGCACGATCGACCAGCGCGCCTCACGCCGACCGCCGGTGGTGGCAGACCAGCCGCCCGTCTCCTTCAAGCCCTTCAGGCCGGCCGGGTGACCATACGCCATGCGAATGACGATGCGCGCCATGCCGACGAACACCACGCCCAGCAACAGCAAATACAGCGCGGCAATCCACAGACGACCCGCGTCGACGGCGCCCTTGAGGATCATCAGCTCGCTTTGGAACACCCCGAACGGCGGCGTGCCCGTGATGGCCAGAAAGCCCGCGACCCACAGCGCCCCCGTGACCGGCAGCACCGACACCACGCCGCGCACCTCGCGCGTCGACTTGGTGCGGTACGCCGCCAGGATGTTGCCGGCTGCCATGAACAGCGCCGCCTTGGTCAGCGAGTGGTTGACGGCGTGCAGCATCGAACCCACGCCGGCCACACCGCCCAAGCCCACGCCCAGCGCCAGGATGCCCACGTGCTCGACGCTCGAGTAGGCGAGCATCCGCTTGAAGTCGGGCTGGCCGACGATGAAGACCGCCGCGAGCGTCATCGACACGAGACCAAACATCACGAGCAGGTCCTGACTG
>JBMOIG010000193.1:0-6940 GCA_049317445.1 Myxococcota bacterium
TCGGCTCGAAGACCACCCACTGGGTGCCGAGCTCGATCGACTGCTCGACCATGTTGAAGAGACGACGCACGTTGACGTAACGCCAGGAGGCGTCAGACGACACGGTGCGGGCGCCCCAAACGCGGATGCCGCGATTCGGGAAGCTGCGGATGCAGTTGATGCCCTTGGGATTCAGGAGGTCCTGCTCGCCGCGGGTGATGTTGTACTTCAGGCCGATGGCGCCGCGCACGATCTCGTTCGCGGGAGCCTTGTGCACGCCGCGCTCAGAGTCGCTGCGGGCGTAGACGCCGGCCATGTAGCCGCTCGGGGGCTGGAAGATGTTGCCCTTGAAGGGGTCGTAGATCTCAACCCACGGGAAGTAGTACGCACCGTACTTCGAGTCGCGGGGCTTCGGCAGCTTGTCGACGCCACCCTTCTCGATGACTTCCGGAGAGTCCAGAACCGCGAACCGATAGCGCATGTTCTCGCAGTGGCTGAGCACGGCATCCTGAATGACCGGGTCGGTCTGGCCGGGGGCAGCGACGATGTTGACTTCGTCGACGTCCTCGAGCGCCTTGAGACCGGTGCGGGTGCCCGGGCCGTTGTCGGTGCCGATGTAGAGCGCCGCCTTGCTGGCAAGCTTCGGCTTGCCGTCCTTGGGATCGGCCTTGCTGACCTCCTCCCAATTGCCCACGTTCAGGACGAACGCGCGCGAACCGCCGTTGTTGAAGAAGCCGTAGACCGCGTGAGCCAAGTACTCGCTGTTCTGGAAGTCACCGAAGTGCTTCGTGTACTGCGACCAATTGGTGCACAGGATAGGCTCGTTGACAGGACCCACGGTGCACTCGCCCAAGAAGGCGCAGGTGCTCGTGCCGACCATCTCAAGAGGCTTTGTGCCCCGATCGACTTCCTCGACGTAGACACCTGGCGAAAGATAAGAAGTTGCCATTGCTTCATCCCCTTTCTGTCGTGGAGCCCCCATGGCCCCTGCTAGGAAACTCCCTCGGACAGCCCCGACGGCTGCCGTAGTCCACTCGTGCCGTCCACCCGGATGCGCCGCCGGGCTCGCTCGCTAGACCCGGGAGGCACGTGTGCCCGGGCTTGGTCCCCTCAGCTACCGATGAACGGCAATGTCCTTGCCGATCACGCGGCGCACCTCGGAAGACCTGCGGTCGGATTCGACCCGGAAACGCACGTAGTAGAACAACGCCGGACGCATCTCCTCGTTCATGGAACGCCAGAAAGACATCAGATCGTTGTGATCCGCTTGCAGGTTTGGGTAAATGTTCAACTTGTCGTCCGGATAGAACGACTCGCCGCGCAGGTCCTCTCCCGTCAGGATCGTGTGCTCCAGGAACGTCTTGATGATCAGGCCAAGCAGGAGGTTCTCCTCGCCCGGCGAGTTACCCCAAACCGATACCACGTAATGCGCGTTCAAGTAGACGGGGGCGTCTCGGAAGAACTCGACGATGTTCCCCTGCTTGTCATGGGTGGACACCAACGACTCGGTGCGCTCGCGGTAGTTCTGTGCGAAGCCGACGTGATACAGGTAGCTGCTCACCATCGGCAGGTTCTTGATGTTGTCCTTCTTGGGGCGGTCGGTGGTCACCGTGACCGTGGTGAAGCCAGAGGACTTGAAGGCCTCCTTGAGGAGTTCCTTCAGCGTCTCTCCCAGGTCACGGATGACCTCGAACTGGCTCATGCCACTCCCAATGGTTCGAACACATCGACTTCGACGCGGTCCCCGCCACGCATCCCCGGAATTGCCGATGGGACTGCGCGTCCTCTTGTCGACAAGGGTCGGGACGGTACCAAGGGTGGAGTAACGCATAGGCACCGCTCAGGTGTCAACGACTTCCGGGCGGCGAACGGCTTGGCTCCGAAAGGCAAGACGGAAGCCCGGTGAGTCCCCCAAGCACGGCACGGACACAGGCACTTGGATGGCCACGAGAACGGGCGGCGGCACTGGCTCAGTAGTGCAACAGTGACACGATCGGCGTGCCCTCGAGCCGCTTGCGCCCCCCCAACGCATCCAGCTCGATCAGGAACACGAAGCCTGCCACCACGCCTCCCACAGATCGCACCAGCTGGGCGGTCGCCAGTGCCGTGCCGCCAGTGGCCAGCACGTCATCGACGATGAGGACGCGCTGGCCCGGACCAATGGCGTCGGCGTGCATCTCGATCTGGTCGGAGCCGTACTCGAGCGCATAGCTCAGCTTGACGGTGTCGGCAGGCAGCTTGCCGGGCTTGCGGACCAGCGCCATGCCAGACCCAGTCGCATAGGCCATCGGCGCGGCAAACAGGAAACCACGCGACTCGATCCCCAGGATGACGTCGGCGTTGAGAGACCGACTCTCGTGCACCAGCGCATCGACCACAGCGCGCAGGGCCGGACCGCTCTGAAGCAGGGGAGTGATGTCCTTGAAAAGGATGCCGGGCTTGGGAAAGTCGGGCACATCGCGGACCAGTGCAGTGAAGGGCTTGAGCGGCATGGGGATTCTCCGATGGGTCTGTGGGCGTCCTCAGGCTCCCGGGTCCGGGGCGGAGGCGGTGGTGGCGGGGCGCATCCCGTGGTGGGCCAGCAGCTTGGCCGCGCGGGACACCGAGGCGTGGCGCGTCAGATCGTCGCCCAAGGGCGTAACGCTGATGAGGTTGTCGCGGATCGCGTTGCAATCGCTGCCCTCGAGGTCCGGCATCGTGACCTTGGCTCCGCCGATCCAGTAATAGGGCTGGCCGCGCGGGTCGTTGCGCTCGATGACCTCGTTCGAGTAGTAGCGGCGCCCCAAGCTGGTCACCGCAATGCCGGCGTAGGGCGCGCGATGCACGGACGGCAGGTTGACGTTCAACGCCCCACCCAACTCGAGTGCGGTCGGCAGCAGGGTCGTCAGGATCTCTCCCAGCATGGGCTCCAGCGCGGCGATGTCCGTCTCCTTGCTGTTGCAGTGCGAGATCGCGAGGCTCGGCACGCCCCAGTGCGCCCCCTCCAGCGCCCCGGACACCGTTCCCGAATACAACACGTCGTGGGCGAGGTTGGGCCCGGCGTTGACGCCCGATAGCACCAAATCCGGCGCGATCTGCATCTGGTGCAGCGCGAGATAAATGCAGTCCGTCGGCGTGCCGTCACAAGCGAACCAGCGGGGCTGGATCTGCTTGAGCCGAAGCGGCTTGAAGAGGGTGATGGCGTGCGAGACGCCGCTTCGCTCCGTGTCAGGCGCGACCACCCACACCTCGCCAAAGCGCTCCGCAACGCGAGCGAGCACGGCGATGCCGGTGGCGTGAATGCCGTCGTCATTGGTCAACAGGATGCGCATGGGTTCCGCTGGGCTTGGGCGATCGGTCGGGTCTGGAAAGGAGGGGCCTTGGTAGTGCAGCGGCGGCGAAGTGTAAAGAGGGGCGCCACGCTCCGAGCGCTGAGCCGCGGACCGCGCAAGGTGATTTTCTTGCGCCTCGACCGATCGCGTCTACCGTCGCCGATAGCGGGCGCATTGCCATTCCGCTCGCCTCGGACGCATGAAGAGCCTCAATCTCCAACCCGATCTGCTGTTCTGCCGCAAGTGCCGCCGGCACTTCCGCGGTCAGAGACGCGTTTGTCCGTCCGACGGCTCGTCGCTGGAGCTGGTAACGGCATTCGTCGGCCAGGCAGGGGACGTACTCGATGAGCGCTATGAGCTCGTGCAGCAGGTCGGTGTCGGCGGCATGGGCACCGTGTTCCGCGCTGAGGACCGGCTGACCAAGCGCGTGGTCGCCCTGAAGCTGCTGAACGACGAGTACGCCAGTAACGCCTCGAGTGCACAGCGGTTCTTTCAAGAGGCCAAGCTCGTTCGACTGGTCACCCACCCGTCGGTCGCCAGCCTGCACCGGTTTGGCCGCACCCGCGAAGGTCGCCTGCTGATCGACATGGAACTGGTCGAAGGCGAGAGCGTCCGCGACCGGGTGCTGCGGGAAGGTCGCGGCCTGGACCCTACGCTGGGGTTGATGGTGCTGGACAACCTGTTGGGAGCGCTGGCCGCGTGCCACGACGCCGGGGTCGTCCACTGCGACGTCAAGCCCGAGAACGTGATGCTGCCCCGCGACGGCACTCCGGGACAATGCAAGCTGGTGGACTTCGGCATCGCTCAGGCACCCGGTCCCGTCGTGCAGTCTGAGGACGTCGGTGTGGTCGGCACCCCTGCCTACATGAGCCCGGAGCAGATTCGCGGCTTGCATGTCGACGCCAGGACCGACCTGTATCTGGTGGGTTGTGTCACGTATGAGCTGCTGACCGGCGAGCCGCCCTTCCTCGGTGGCAACTCGTTCGAGCTGTGCCAGCACCACCTGAGCACGCCGCCGCCGCCACTCTCCAGCCGGATCTCCCCGGAGCTGCTGCCGCGCGGCTTTGAGGCTTGGCTCACTCCCCTGCTGGAGAAGGACCCCGACGCGCGGCCGACCACGACCCATGCAGTTCGTCAGGCGCTGCGCACGCTTCGCCTCGCCCACCGGCGTGAGCTGGCGGGAGAACCCGTGGAGCGCGTCAACCTGCGGCCGCCGTCCGCGCCGCTGTTGCGCCGCACGCCCCCCGGAATGCCCGCGGTACGCGTCGATGTGCGTCGCAGCGACTTCGACATCGCTGCCGTTCATGCCCTGATAGAAGTGCGTCAGCTGCGAGCAGGCGGCATGACCTATGGTCCTGAGGCGCTCGAGCAAATCGCCCGTCACGTCCTTGCGGGGAGCTTGGGCGACCTGCGGGAGTGGGGCGCGAAGGTGTCGGGGCCTGCGGGAGCCCACATCGAGGTGCGCGTGCCCTGCAACGGCGATGAGCGCGGGACGGTCTGCCACCTGCTGGACGCCATTGCGAGCATGCACCTGCAACTGTCGCACATTCCCGAGCCGCGGCTGGAGCTGCGAGCTGCCCTTGTCGGGCACCGGCCCTCGGTGGCTGGCGTGGTCGAACAGGCACTGGACCCGCTGGTGCTGTTGAGAATCGCCGCAGGAAGCCAGATCCGCGTCGACGAGCATGTTGCGAGGTGGGCTGGACGAAGGGCACTGGTCAGGTTGACGACGCTGCCAGAGCCAAGACCGACCCAAGTCTACGCGACAAGCCTGCATCCGGTCTGACGGAAGCACGACCACTGACAAGCCGGAACACCGCAATCGCACAGCAGCGTTGCAGAATTCCTTTTGACGTATTGGGGACTTGGCGGAGCGGACGGGACTTGAACCCGCGACCTCTGGCTTGACAGGCCAGCGTTCTAACCAACTGAACTACCACTCCAAAGGGTTCCCTGACAGGGTGGGCGAAGCAGGAATCGAACCTGCGACCCGCGGCGTGTAAAGCCGAAGCTCTACCTCTGAGCTATTCGCCCATGCGCCGCGGTGCGGCACCGGCTGCAAGGCACGGTCAGGGATTGGCGGAGCGGACGGGACTTGAACCCGCGACCTCTGGCTTGACAGGCCAGCGTTCTAACCAACTGAACTACCACTCCAAGAGCGACCGGGCAGCAGCACATGCCGCTCAGCGACGCGGTAAGCTACGGGCAAAGGCGATCTCTGTCAAGGCGCGGCGCCGGATTTGTCCCCCCGGAGCGAGGCTGCCGAGTGCGATTCCCAGCCCTGCTCGCACGCAAAAAACGCAAGTGGCGGGGCACCCTAAGGCACCCCGCCACCCGTTCAATCAGAGTCGATGCGGTTACGGCGTGGTGGTCTCGGGGGTAAAGCCGGTGACCGTCGCCTCAACGCTCTCGAACTTGAGGGCGATCGAGACGGCGTCCTTGGTGCCGTCGCCGTCGAGGTCGATGTCGGGCTGGATGATGGTCTGCAGCAGGGCCTTGACCGTCGCCTTGTCGCCAATGCCGAGGGCGAGAATCGTCTCGTCCGGAACCGCATCGACGGCCTTCTCGAGGTCTTCCTTGGCGATGACGCCACAGACCTTGCCGGACTTGGTGTCGACCCACTTCTCTGCCGTCGTGACGGTGCCTTCAACCTGAGCCTGGCTGATCGTCAGCGACAGCGGAATGCCGGAAATCGGGAACGAAAGCGAGAACTTCTGCTCCTTGCTGCCGGCCTTGAGCTTCAGGTCCGTGATGGTGGCGCCGCCGAAGTTGACGAGCGCGGGGCAGAAGCCGGTGACTTGGGCGAGCAGGTCGTAGCTGGCCTTCTTGACCGTGTACTTGCAGGCGCCGGTCGTGTAATCGCACGTACCGGCCGCAGCGTCGCCGTCGCCCAGCAGCAGGTTCATGTCGAACGGGGTGCCGTCGGTCTTGTAAGCGGAAGGCTCGAAGATCAGGACGAGCGTGCCCGTGGCGATCTGCTCGACCAGCGTGTCGTTGGCCTTGCTGAGGAAGTTGAGCTGCTTGAGGATCTTGCCCAGGGCGTTGTCTGCCAGACCGTCGTCATTCAGGTCGCAGCCATCGTCCGCAACGCCGATCTCGATCTTCGACATCTTCTGCAGGTTGGTGCCAAACGTGGGCTCCTTGCACATCTGCTTGACGCACTTGTTCTCTGCGTTGCAGGACTCGTCCGCAAGACACTTGCCGTCGCAGGGCACCTTGCAAGTGTTGGTGGCCGTGTCACACAGGGCTTCCGGGCACTTGCCATCGCAAGGAACGGGCACCACGGTGTCGACCGGGGTCGTGTCGGCCGGCGTCGTGTCGCCAGTGGTGATGTCGCTCGTGGTGTCGGATACCGTGTCGCCTGCCGGCGTGGTGTCGCCGTCAGCGTTGTCGGTCGTACCGCAAGCCGTCAGGGCCAAAGCGGCCACGCCGAGGAAGGCAAGTGCCTGAAGGGAAAGACGCTTCATCGTGGTCGCTCCTGGTCGGCCGGATCGCGCGGGATCGGGCTGGAAGGTTCGGCGTGCCTTGGCGTGGCGACGCGCTGGAAGCGGTAAATCCTAGTCTTGCGTCGGGGAAAGTCAATCCAAAGGCGGGGTCCCCGGGTGAGGTTCCGCCAGAGGGGATCAGGCCGCCATCAGTTCGCGGGTCCGGCG
>JBMOIG010000194.1:0-6847 GCA_049317445.1 Myxococcota bacterium
GCTCCCGGTGCGGAAGATTGCTCAATGATTTGGCGGAAGTGCAGGAGAATCGAACACTGGGCGGGACATGCCCGGGCGCGGCAGTCGAAACTGATTATTTTCAAATACTTGGAGTGTTGCAGAGGGGTCGGCTTGGCGGCTGGGCTAGCGTTTGGGCTAGCGTTTCGCGGCCGGCGGCGCCCGCGGTCGTCGCGTGATTCGGGCGGGTGACCGCCGACGCCGAGCGACTGGCGAGCTACCTTGCCGGGCCGAGCTTCTTCTCGAGGCGTCGGAATGGCTCGCACTTGCGTAGTCGCCCGAGACGCACTCGCTCCGCGAGTTGCACGGCGTGCTGGCTATCGGTGTATTGCGCGCCGCGCTTGTTGAACACCTTCATCAAGTAGGTCTTCGGCTCGCAAATTCTGGCTGGCTTGCCGTTGTTGACGCGCTCGGGCACGTGGACGGAAGTCCCTTGTATGACAGCATGTACCGCAGCGCCGTCGGCAAGGAACAGG
Organism: Myxococcota bacterium; assembly: GCA_049317445.1. Taxonomy (GTDB): domain Bacteria; phylum Myxococcota_A; class UBA9042; order UBA9042; family UBA9042; genus CAJBNH01. The sequence goes on from JBMOIG010000194.1 coordinate 495, forward strand.
GTTTCTAGTTCGAAGACCATGCAGACCAGGTCGACCCGACTGACGTCCACCTTCGAGACGGCGAGGTGCTGACGTACTTGCGAGCACTCCGCGACGCAGTCCTCAGGTCCGGGGTCGTGGTTCTCCCACACGGCCGGATGGAGATCCCACGCGACGATCACGCGATGACAGCCCCCGTCGAGCAGGAGTTGTACGTCGTCCGCGCAGTTGCTCAGGACGGTGGGCTTGGTCGACAAGGTCACAGGCCGCTCAAGGGCATGATCCGGCCAGAAGCGCCGGAAGAGAACCTCGAAGACCTGCGCGTCAGGCCCGCCCTTCGTGCACTCCACGACGAGGCCGTATCTCATGAACGGCCTCCTGTCAGACGGTCGCGCGTGTAGAGGTCGCCCGGCGCGAACTTCTCAGCCCAGCGCACTACGTCCGGATCCGACGCCGGCCTTCGGAAGACCGTCGCGCCGTCCTCACGCTGTGCGAGAATCACGCTTTCGATGGGCACGAGGTTGAGCAGGTACGGGGAGTGTGTGGTCGCAATGACCTGCGTCCGCCCCGAGTTCGTCGCGTTCCGGATCTCCTCGATGATCAGGCCTATCGTCCGTGGGTCAAGGCCGTTCTCCAGTTCCTCGATCACGAGTAGGCGCGGTGGAGTCGGATTGCGCAGGCAGGCGAGCAGAGCCACCGTGCGCAGAGTGCCGGTGGATAGCATCCAGCCGGGAATCGTGCGGCGGCCTTCCTTGAGCTCCAGCCAGACCGACCGGTCCGCCTCGCTTCGCATGCGCACCTGTAGGTCGTCGGCATAGGGCAGGACGAACTTCAGCGCGTCCACGATGCCCTGGAACGCGGTCCAATCGCGCTTCTGAAGTTCAAAGAGATACTCTGCAATGTTGCTCCCGTCGGGCGCCAACTGCAGGTGCTCACCACCCATCGATGCCGGGCGGGGATCCCCCATGATCGCCGGATTCATGACCAAGAACTGCCAAGTTCGCCAGTACGGACCGAGCATCGAGGCAAGTGACAACTGCGGCGTGCTGAACGGCGTGGACTCGCCGTTGCGGAGCCATCGGCCATCGGCGTCGCGATCCCATTGCTCGCCGTTCATCCGGCGCAGCGACTCGCTAAGGATCTGCACGACCTTCTCCTGGCCGGGCGTGGGACCAACACGCGTGCTCAGGCGAATTCGACCGGACGGGACTTGGCCGCCGAAGTCGTCGTGGCCGGCGATCTGCCATTCGACGTCCCGGAACTTGCTCTTATCCTCGGGCGGTTGGTGCCGGAAGGAACCAAAGCCGCGTCCGAATTTCATGAGGTTGGCAAGGCCGCTCGTCAGCGCATCAAGCGCGCCCAAGCCCTCTACCAAGCTGCTCTTTCCTGAGCCGTTGTTGCCGACGACGAGGTTGAATGCGCCGAGCTGCAGCGTCCCGGTGTCGTGGATCGACTTGTAGTTGCGGATGCGCACCGAGGTCAGGGCCAACTTGTGCTTGCTCACGGCAGCCTCCCTTGCGCCACGTCCCGCCAGGCGTTCGCCGCCGCGAGCGTCACCGGCGCCGGCACGAGCGGGAAGGTGCCAAGCACGTACGCGAACTCCTCCGCCGTCAACCCATAAAGGTGCGCAACTAGCCCGTCGAGTTCGGCACGTAGCCGTGCCCGATCATCCGGGTCCCTGGCCCCGTCACGATGATCGCGCAGCCCGGCGGCGCGCGCGAGATCGTCAAAGGATGGTGTCGTGCATGTCAGCCGGGCAGCGCGATGGACGACCGCCTCCATTCCAGGGTCGCCAGCGGGCAGACGCGGCACGGGAAGGTTGTAAACGTGCATGAAGGACAGGTGCTTGGTGAGGCTGCGCCGCAGCCAGTAGTCAGCAACAAACGAATTGAAGATCGCACAGAGGTAGAGTCGGTCCTTGGCGGACAGCACCTGCGCGTTCAGGTCGATGGGCAGCGTGCTGCGCACCACTACCGGCTGATAGACAAGCTCCACCGATGTCGTGTGGGGACACGCAACTCCCGGCGGAAGAATTGCTGCGATCATTGAACGTTCGTTCGTCTGCGGGCCAACATCTCGAAACGCAAGTCGAAATTCCTCGTGGTCAAAGCGCATCGCCGCTGTGTTGCCGCTCCAGCGAAGCCCATGCACGCGCGCGAGCTTTTTTGCATCGGCCGCGCGCTTTGACGACGCCTTCTCCCGCAGTCTGCCTTCTGAGAACCAGTTGGTCGGGTGTGCGAAGTATGGGTCGTACTGGTGCAGCGTCTTGCCTTCCTGAAGCGGAAGGCGATTCGCTGCAGGTTGTGATTCAAAGGGACCATCCGTGGTCATGTTGAGATCGGTACCGAGCTTGAAGTGCAGGTCTTCACAACTCCAGTCGGAGAGTCTCGGGAACCTCGCGATTCTCATGGCGGCGACGAGTTCCGAAGTCTGGCGAAAGTCCATGATTGCGAGCGTTTCTGGCGACAACTCCCGGATCACGGCCACCGGCAACTCGACGGCGTCATCGCTCCTGGACAGGAAGTCTCCGAGCTGATCGGGGCGCAACGCTTCAGCTACCGTCACGCGAAACCGTGTCCGCACTACCGCTGTCGATCCGCGCTTGGCAAGAGACACGAGGCAGAACCGGAAGTCATGGTGGACGCCCTCGAAGGCGTCACGCTCATTCGAGAGCGCGATGAAGGGGTCAAGGGTAGTCCGCTCGAACATGAAGTCGCGCAATGTTCGTCCGGCCAAGTCATTCAAGATGCCTCCGGCCGAGACAAGGCCAAGGCGACCGCCTGGACGCAAGAGGCTCAACGTGCGTTCTAGAAACGCGTTGCACAGGTTGATCTTGGTCGGCGCACGGGTTCCGTTTACTCGGAAGACCTTCTGCATGCAGAAGTCGTCCGATGACTTGAACCAAGCGGAAACATGAGGAAACCGGCTGGCGTATGTCAACCACGCCCTACACACGTCGGGATCGCGCATGTACTCGGTCCGCCGAGCCTTCCAGTCCTCAAGGCGCAGCTTCTTTAGGCGCGCGGCGGCCCCGTTCCCGGCCTGGAAGAACTCCTTCTCGTCGGTCTGCCAGACCTCCCACGGCGGATTGGTTAGTATTGCGTCGAAGCCGCCGCGGTCGTTCATCACTTCGTCGAAGTCAAAGCCCCAATGGAGTGGCCGAAGGTCGCGGATATCTGAAAGGGTCACCGTGCGCTTCTTTGGCTTACCCTCCTTTCCGGCCGCCACGTCCCAAGTCGCTTGCTCGAACTTGATAGCCTTCTTCGTGAACTCGTCCAGCAAGATCCGGTCCAAAGTGCGATACGCGTCGACCTTTGCGGCGTCGATGGCGTTGCGCACCGCCGTCAGGTCTCCGCCGAGCTTGACCGCGTTGTGGCGATACGCTTCGACCTTGCGATTCTTGTCCGCGAGCACCGTCTTGTAGCTCGCTGCGAACAAGTTGCCTTGGTATCCCGACCGGTGCTCTGCGTACTCACGGTCCGACACCCGCAGAAGTCCAATCAGCGAGTTGCCTGCCAGCACGTTGAAGTCGATGTTCGGCAGCGGCTCCAACTGCTCCTCGCTCTCAGCCGAGGCAACGAGACTCAGGAACAGCCGTAGCTTCGCGATCTCGGTCGCCTCTTCCATCACGTCGACGCCGTACAGATTGTCCGTGATGATCGCCTTCTTGATGAAGTAGTGAACGCTCTTGTGCTGGCGAAGAATGCTCGTCTTCCAATCGGTTAGTGGCTTGTCACCCAGAAAGTCGATTCGGCCAAGCGCGGCCGAGTAGATGTTCACCAGCGTCTTCATGGCCGCGACGAGGAACGCGCCCGATCCGCATGCGGGATCCAGCAACGAGAGACCCGGCAGGACGCCGCCCGTCTCCTTGATCAGCAGTTTGCGGCAAAGGGCTGCGTCCAGGCCCAGCAGGAGATCGGCAACAGTGTCGAAACGCCGCCGCCGCACACCGGGAGGAAGCACCGCATCGGCCGGATCGTTCACGGCATCAAGGATCAGTTGGTGGATCGTCCGCTCGCACAAGTACTCAGTGATCTCCGGCCGGGTGTAGTAGGCGCCAAAGGACTTCTGGTTGATGTACTTCTCGAAGATGTAGCCGAGGACGTCCGGGTTGACGCCGCGCGCGTCGCCGCCCGGCGTGTCGTCGAGCGCCCAAGTGTAGCGCTCGAAGAGGGCAAAGAGCCCGTCAAACGCCAAGTCTGGGACCTGCAGAACCTCGCCGAGATCGGCGACGTCGGCAGCCTGTGGACCGAAGCAATGCCGCGTCTCGATCGCGTGCGGCAGGAACAGGCCGCCGTTCAGGTACCGAATGCGGCCGATGCGCTCCCTGACCTCTGGCGTGCGCTTCTCCTCCGGGAGCGCGAAGCCCTGGAAGAACAGATCCCCGAGGAAGCCTCGAAAGAACTGGTCCGTTCCCGCGGCTTTGGATGCCGCCAGCTTGTCCGGCAAGTAGTCGTACTTGCATCCATCAACGAACCCCTTCTTCTGCAGGAACCAAACGAACATCAGGCGATGCAGCAGCACCGACGCGTACCAGTGGCGCTCCCGCGCGTCGGCGATGCCCTGGATCAAGTCGACGAACGACGCGTGCTGCTCCTGGAATTCGCGGAAGAACTGGCGCGTAACAGTCTGTACGTCAAGGGCGTTCCGCAACCGCGACGACACCTCGGTCACGGAGACCAGACCATCGGGGCCGAAGTCCGTCACCTCGAAGACCAGATCGGCCAGCTTGGTAAGAAACAGGTCCGCGGGCTGCTCTCGCACGAACAAGTGCTCGCGCGGAATCGCCTTGCCCGCCTCACGCTTCTGCCACGACCACAGACTCTCGTGCCGGTCTCGGCCAAGGAAGATCAGCAGGTGCTCGTGGTGCAGCGTCGAAAGGTGCTTGTGGATCGCCTTGCGGATCGCCGCGATTGGGACCTGGCGGTCAGCTGCCGTGACCTCGATGACGACGACGCCGCCGAGTTCGGCGATGGCCTTGCGTCCGTAGGTCTGCTGGCCGACCTCAAACGCGCGCTCGACGCGGTCGGGTGAGCGGTTCCAGCCGAGTTCCTCCACGAACAGCGCCGCGAAGTCGAAACGGCTGAGACGGTCGCGGACCTGGGCAACGGGGAACGGCATGGAAGACTCCGGGCACTGTGGCCAAGCCAAGGATGGCCGGGCGGACGCGGGACGGCAAGGTGGGCCGCAGGCTGCGGCCTGAGAACTACTGGGCGCGCAGGCCGAGAGAGCAGACGATGTGGGGTTCACCGTTTGCAACCTCGTGCGCGGCGACGCACAAGCGCCCGTCAGCGTGCAGGAGCACAGCGAGGTCGGCGAGTTGATCGTCGGTCGCCCGGGCCTTCAGACGGTGCCCGACGACTTCCTTGGCGTGCTCCAGCAGCGGGCGCTTGAACAGGACATCGATGATCGGCCGCAGATCGCTTCGCTGGAACAGCGTGTCCCGGTGTCGGTGGAATAGCCGATCGATGGACTCGTAGAGGCGACGGCGAACGCTGCCTCGGCGCCCCAACTGGCCGCCTGCCGGGTCGCGTTCCCGCTCCGCAATGTGGCCGATCGCCTGACGCACCGTCTCGTGGTGCCGCTCGTCCCGCTGGACCGCGGGCGTCTCTGGCGCGCACTCGGCGCGCTTCAAGATCTCGAACTGCGACTCCGTGATGCTCCGGCCCTGATGGTCGAGGTAGGCCAGCGCGTCGTTGCCGCTGGCGCCCTTGAGGTAGACGAGCACGCCCTCAGGATGCACCGTGGTGGCCAGGTGCGGGCGGGCCGAGCACGCAACGTCGTCCAACCCTTCGACCTGGGCCACCAATCCAGGGTCACGCTCCGTGGCTTGACGCCAGATTTCATAGGCATACGAGGCGAGATCGACCTCGCGGTCGTCCGCGTCGTCGAGCACACCGGCGCGGCCCGCATAGAGGTCCTGCAGGCCTCGGTTGCTGACGTCGCCTTCAAAGAATTGCTCGTCGCTACCCACGACGTCTTCGTTTTGCCGCAAGCGCGCTCGAACTCGGCCACGCAGATTGATGATGCGCTCGACACCCGCGGCGGGCAGGAACGAGTAGCACAACACCTCCGCGGACGCCTGCCCGATGCGATCGACGCGGCCTGCGCGTTGGATGAGGCGAATGATCGCCCAGGGCAGGTCGAAGTTCACCACGATGGCGGAGTCCTGGAGGTTCTGGCCTTCGCTCAGCACGTCGGTGGCGATCAGGACTCGGATCTCGCCCTGCTGGCGTGCGTACTCCACCTTCTCGTTGCTGCGAGGGCTGAAGCGCCACGCCAAGTCCGTGGGGTTCGCCGAGGCCCCGGTCGCGGCCGCCAGCCCCTGAACACCGCGGGCTTCGAGTTGTGCTGCGAGATAGTGCACGGTGTCG
>JBMOIG010000195.1:0-6839 GCA_049317445.1 Myxococcota bacterium
CGACGGTGGGCTTCGGCCGGGTACCCTGTTTGCGGTGACTATGCCCAAGATCAGCAGGGCACTACTTCCTGACCTACAAGCAGCTGCCCGCCGACCAGGGTTCGGATGCTCGGGCTTGGTCGCTTGCGCTTACTACCCGTGGGGTCGCTTGCGGTGCCCGTTGGCTTTCTCCGTACCCGTGGGCTAGTTCTCGTCCGTCTGACCGTCGCAGTCGTCGTCGAGGCCGTTGACCCGGACCTCCGTGACCGGGGCGGGGATGTCGCAGGCCGTGGGCAGGTCCCCGATCTGCTGACAGGTTCGCTGGCCCTGGCAGGTGCCCAAGGAGCGCGGCCCGACACACGCAGTGACGTTCTGGTGCTTGACGGCCCACCAGGAGCAGCGGCAGATGCCGTCTTCGGGGTAGCAGCCCTCGACCGTGTCGCCGGAGACGGTCTGGAGTCCGGGCTTCGAGACGTAGCCTTCAGGGCACGACAGATTGTAGAGCGACGTGCAGAAGCTGCCTTGCGCTCCGAAGCGGATGCACCTGTAGGGGCTGGCGAACTTCACGCCATTGAAGTGCGCCGGGAAGCAGTCGGCGTCTCTCGCGCAGGGAGCACACAGCGAAGCGTGCTGGGAGAAGCAGCCACTGACGCCGCCATCTCGATAGTCCTCCAGTTGCCCGCAGAAGAAGCCGGAATCACAAGTTGGCATGCACCAGTTGTCGCAAACACCGCCCTCCGATGTCTCTGAGCAGTATAGGGAATCGCACTGCTCGTCCTCGTTGCAGGGACAACCCCATGGGCCGTTGCAAGCAGACTCCTGATCGCCCTCGGCATCCTGTACGGCATCATCATACATCTTCGCGTCCGCCGAGTCCGCGTCGTCGTCTGAGCGTTGCGACGCGTCCGGCCTTGGATTGTCCGCATCGTCCTCGGTGCCATCAGCGCCGAGCTCGAACTCCACAGCGGCATCGGCGGCGTTCGCCGGCGGCTTCCGTGATGCCGACGGCCCACAGCCAAGTGCGGTCCAGAAGACGAGAAGCGCGACGGGCGCCGTTGAGATGGACGTGCGCGCCTTGCGGCTCGGACGTTGGGCGCGGTTCATGGGTTCTGCTCCTTCCATAGCAGGATACCCAACTCGAGCAGCGCTTCGATGACCTCTGGATCATCGCTCAGGACACGGCTGGCGCCGCCGTTCTCCTGAACCGACCAGTTCGCCGGCAACTGTCCACGTTTGGAGAAGGAGCGATTCTCGGGGTCCTGGTCCCCGCTCTGGTACTGGCCCTTGGGCGCCCAAGGGTCCTTCAAATCGGGCTTGACGCCGTGCGACCAATCGTTGTCGATGCCGAGGAACTCGGCCGCCAGGCGCCGGTACTCAGCGATGCCCGCCGCCTTGTCCAGCGCCCCCCGGTGCTTCAAGTAGTCGGCGCAGGGCTGGCCCGAAGCCAGATCAAGGACGGCCCCGACCTTGCCGACCCAGCCTCCGGGGATGGTCTGACCCTTCCACGAGAACTGGCGCGCCTTGGTCAACGTGTAGACGACCCGCTCGCTCCACTCTCCGCGACGAGTCGCGAAGGGCGGAATCGCACCTGCCTTAGCGAGCTTCTGATCGGTCGCAGCATCGAGCGCGCGATACTCCTTGAAGCGGGACGGTAGACCGAGCGCGGACTGTCTCGCGTGGTCGAACTCACGCGCGGCCATGATCCGGGCGAGCCAGAATGAGGTGCTTGCTGTCTGGAATGCCGGCTCGGGCGGGGAGTACGTCCAGATCCCTGCCAGGAGCACTTCCGGCCAAGGGATCCAAGCCGTACCGGGTCTGCCGTAGCGCTGGCCCGTGTGCGCGTTGATGTCGTCCGCGTGGAATTGCGCCAGCATCACGTCATCCGACGGGCAGAGCAGTCCGTGATGGGCGCCTTCGAGTTCTACGCTTGCATCATGGACGTAGGTGTTGGTGGCCGGCAGAAGTTGCGTGGTGCGAAACGAGTGGAAGTCCAAGGACACCGCGCATGCGGGGACGTTCATCCCCCGCAGCAGGCCGATGAAGGCGTAGACGCTCGCTTGACAGCCGGAAAAGTTAGCGTCCAGGACTTCTCCAAGCCTGCCTATCCTGTTGCCCGGCAGCTTGCCCCGGTAGACTACCTCCGCGTTGCCGTTGGGTGACGTCGGCCCCCTGCAGATGCTGCCAGAACGATGATGGAACCCGCTTCTGCGAAGCCAATCCGTCCACGCCAGGACCCCATCGCGCCGGCCCACGCCCGGCACCATCGCAACGCCACAACGCACGGCCAGCCAAGCGAGGTACGGATTCGTATCCCAGAGGTTGCCCAGATGATAGCGTCCCGGCGCGAACTGGTAGAAGGTTTGGCCGACGGCCATGCGGTAGTTGGCTTCGGTGGCGTCCGGCGGCTTCACGCCGGGGTCCCAGCGCAGGAGAAGCCTCCGCATGGCGATGGACAGCGTGCTCAGACGCCACGGCCAGTGCTCGTTCGCATCGGTCCAGAGCGCGACGGCCAAGCGGCGGGCCCAGACCCGCGAAGCCTCCTCGAAAGACAGGCCGTTGCGGTAGCGATCGCTGTCCAGGAGCGGACGTGATGGGGGGATGTCGAACTCGTCAAAGAACCGGGTATCCCTGGTGACCGGCGAGATCCACCGCGCGGCCGGTGGTTGTGGCGACTCCCATGTCGACGGATAGCCCGAGGGCGGCGAATTCGAGGGCGCGGATTCCTCCAGCACCTCCAGCGCGACCGCAAGCACGTAGGCAACGGTAGGGATGGAAACCGTCGAGTAGGCCCGCTTGCCCGCGTCGATCTGCATGGTCTGCTTGTACAGACTAATGATTTCGCGGGTCGAGCCAGTGTCGAGGACGCCTTCGAGCGTTGCGGGGGCGCCGTAGCCGGGGTTGAAGTATCGGTGATACTTGGCGAGCCACGGCTGCCCACCGCAGACCTTCTCAAGCGCCGCCCAGAACTCGGACAGCGGAGAAGACGGAGCGTTCGGGACCAGCGGAATGGCCTTGGCGACCGCCGGGTTCAGCGCCGGAGTCGAAGCTGGAGTGCCCTTGCCCAGGGCGAAGTTCCCCTTGGTCATTGCACCCGGAGGCGGGATGAGCCCCGGCTTGGTACGCCACCACGGCGCGAGGTCCCAGCGCAGCGCTGGGGGCTCGCCGCGCAGCAGGTGGTGGAGGATCAACTGTGCATCCTCCTCGACAACCCATGACGGCAGCGGCTCCTCGATCAGCCAAGCCAGCGCGCTCCGGTCTGTGGTCGCCGATGCTCGCCACGCCAACTGGTCGAGCACGGTCATGCCTCGCCTCCGGGGCGCCCTTCCCGGGCGTGGAACCGCTTGCGTCGCTCACCCGTTCCTGGGAGTCATGCAGCAGCCTCAAGCGACAACACCGCCTCTTCGGCCGGCGTGTTGTGTGATCTTCCGCAGCCCGTCAGGAATTGAACAGCATCAACCCGATGGTTAGCATCGCCTTGAGACCGCCTGCAGAAGAAGGCTGCGTTCCCTCAACGGTCAAGCGCACGGCAGGCGCCTCCGCCAACGACTCGTCGCCCTTGTAGGCGCCGCCCGTTGCGTGGTAGGCAACGTCGAAGGAAACCGAAGCTGCTGCGGTGCCGTCCGCGTACCGAATCATGGGGGCGCCGTCCCACGGCCACGCGGGGTACGCCTTCACAACGATCGTTCCTGTGGTGAGGATGGTGGCACTGTGGATTCGCGCGGCGATGGCGAAGTTCCGGGCGCCCGCGAGATCGAATGTGCCCAACTCAACAACAGACGTGGACGCTGCGGCAGTTCCTGCGAAGTCGAATTCCCGCGGCGCGTCGATAACGTGAATCAGCATGAGATGACTCCTGGCGGGTAGACAACACAAGCCACCAACGCCCCTGAGGCCGACCCGTCGTCCGCCGGCCCACCCATCGCCCCGGGCATTCCGGACGCGCCGCGCGGCCTCGAATTGGCATATAGGTCCAGGCCAACAGTCCGTCAAGTCAGTTGCTGGTTCGAGGTTCGATGGTTCGCTGTTCGCTGGGGACGCCCCCGATTGGCTGGAGAGCTTGACCGAGTGGAACCGGCGGCGCAGACTCGCGCGCAGACGCTCGCGATCGGCCGGCGCGGTGCCCGTCCGGCGGCGGGCGGAGATCGTCATCGGCGGGACACCCGCCCTCCAGGATCTCCAGTCTTGGGGCCGATGGTGCCAGCCATGATCTCGCTCGATTGGGCAGCCAGTTACGTTCACGCCAAGTACAAACGGTACTTCGCGCCGGGCGGACTGATGGGTCGAGTCGACACGACTCAGCTTCGAAGTCGCGATGAACTCGAACTGCTTGTCCAGTCCTTGAGCCAACTCGAGTCATTGCTCCAATTCCTGGCGACGAGCGCCAACTCTATCAAGTCACCGGCCTACGCCGCCGGGCCACCCGGCTTCGCCGAATTCGAGTACCGCTACGGCAAAGCCCTGACTGAAGCCGAAATGCGCCGAGTCTGGGTCAGGCGTGTAGCTGTCGCGCTCTGGTCAGACCGCAACGGTCATTGGCCGTGGAATCTCGCCGACGACGTGATGACCCCGTACCAGATGGACACCCTGCTTGGCTGGAACCCGGAACCCGATTGGCTTGGCGACATCGCCAACATTGCGGAATTGGGGAAGGACAAGCTCGAACAGAAGTACCCCCTATTGGGACTCGCACCATCCGACCTTCCCGGTCACATCGCCAACCGCAACGGTCAGCACATCTTCGTCGCGCCTGGTGGCGCCCACCATTTCGAACTGCTGTGGGATCCGAACCCGTTTCGCGCTTGGCATATTGCGTGGAACGAAGTAAGGCCGGGTCTGCAGGCTGCGCAGACATTCGCGGAGCCGGGTCAGATGTTCGAGGCTCCGACCAAACTTGCGCTCAAGATCGTCGATCCGCCCGCATCGAGTCGCACGCGTGCGTTCCTTGCGGTGTCGGCCGCATTGCGAAGACGCGCCTACCACCATTACCTGTTTCCGCAACTCCTCACCAAAGGCGACCCCCACGTCCTGTGGCCGGATGTAGGCAAGTTCGCGCCGAACCTCTGCAGCACCTGCAAGCCGGATGACTTGTCGAATCCATTCAAGTACATCATGGCAACGACATCACTCGTCGACGTCTGGACCTCGGGATACGGAGGTTGCACGCAAACGGCTCCGTTAATGCTCGCCCTCTTGCGGGCCATGAACGTCCCCGCCCGCAGGTGCATCGTAGCTGCTCCACAAACCGCCGTGGTGGCCCTTGGCGGGTCCAGCAGTTGCATCACGCTTAGCAGAGCGTTGAAATGGGCGTCCGACACCAATGAACCGGAGTTCCTGGCAGGGGTTCATCGCACCGTCGTCAGCGACATAGCGGACGCCCGCCTCGCTTTGTACCATGCTGACGACGCGAGTTCCTACCTTGGCTACCGGCACTTGCCACCTGCGGCGACTTGGCTTCCGTACGACTGGTGGCGAAGCACCATGACGGCAGGATTGATGGTGCAATCGGCCGCACGCAAGACGCACAAGCCCATCGACGACGCAGCTTCTCAGTGGCCCTTCCTGAAGATTTGTTCTCTCAAGGAGTTCCAGGCGCGGCTGAGCATCGCAGGAATGGCCAGTGCTCTTCTTGGTCCAGAATCCACACCATGGTCAAAGAGTCTCGTCTACGCGATGCGGGCGCCGTCCGGCGGAAAGCCGACCTGGCTCGACCGGTGGAAGGCGGCGAAGAAGGACGGACCGACCGCACTTGCGGAAGCCGGTGCAGTCCTGTTCGAGGCGGACTCCCAACTGGTCGCCGGCTTGCGAAAGGACCCGGGAATCGGGCCGTTTGGCCATTGGGGTCAGACGCGGTTTCCCGTGAACTGGCGGGCCATAGTTCCGACGCTAGGCTCCCTTACGGAGAAGTACGGCTTGGCGACAGACGCGGCCGTTCAAGCGGACATCGATGCGCTTGTCTCGACCGTCTCGCTCTTGAAGTAGGCCGATCCACTCTTGCGGAGGAGACTATGCGGCTTCTTCTTGCTTTGTGTGTGCCAGTTCTGCTCGTCAGCGGCTGTGGGACGGGGCGGCAGTCGGATGAGGCCCCCGACGCTATCGACACGGACGCTTGCAGTGCGTCGGGTGACGCAGACCAGGACCGAGACAACGTGGACGCCAACTCGACTTCCGACGTGGCATGGAACCCCCAACCGAACCCCTTCGGCCCGCCGACCCGTTGCGAGTTGGTGGACGGGCTCTTCGTCTGTCCCGGAGAAGAGTACAACGTGTGCTTTCCCAACGCCGCCGGGGAATTCTACTGTCAGGAGGCCGGCTGCCCGTGTATGAACGAGTCGTCCTCGGCTTCATCGCCCCTGCCATGGACTGCGAGCATGTGCTACTCGGCCGAGGGCGAGTGGTTCTACTGCGTCTGGAGGCATAAGACGCTGTGCCTGCCTTGCCGAACGGATGAGGATTGCGGGCCGTTCTCTGGATGGTGGAACAAGGTGTGCGTGGACTATGGAGACGAAGGTCGATTCTGCGGAACTAACTGCGACGGCGTCGAGTGTCCCCCAGGATACACCTGCGGGCCTGCGGAAGGGACGAAGATCTCGTTGCCGCGGGTCTGCCTTCGCAGCGACGGGATCTGCCTTTGTCCCGTAGTTGGACTGCCCCCGCCTGTGACACCGTCATCAACGGATTGCCACCCTGATGGCCTGCCCGATTGCACGGTCGAGCGTCGCTGTGATCACGGCGTGCTGACCCCGTGTGATGCGACCGAGTGCGCTGACGACTGACGACGGGTCGACGCAAGCGACCAAGCCCGAGCATCCGAACCCCCGCGAGCCCCCTGCCCGTCCGCCACGGACCCTCCGAAGCCGCCG
>JBMOIG010000196.1:0-6836 GCA_049317445.1 Myxococcota bacterium
CCCGGAGCACGCGGATCCACATGGAACTTCTCGATTTCCGCCCAAGCGCGCAGGCCACGCAGCGCCTGACCACCGCCCACCCTTGCCGACGCCGCTTTCGCCTCCAGCGACATGGACCCACCGACCTGCCAAGGCTCGGTCCACTGCGCGTGCAGGCCGGGCGTCTTCAGCAGCAGGGTCACGTCGCTCAACGCGCCCGCCACGCCATCGGCCGCGGCCTCGATGCCATGGATGTCCAGGCCCGCGTCCAGCTTGAAGTCTCCCGCCTTGGGCACGCCTGCGCCCAGCACCGCCGGCCCCGACGCATCCAGCCGCGCCTGCCAGCCGGTCAACCGCACGCTCCCGGCTGCCACCGTCGCCGCCAGCTCGCGCATCGGCATCCGCACCCGCACTTGCGTACCCTGTGGCCCCACCTGCGTGGTCGCCTCCAACTCCGCCTGCGTCGCCGTGACTTCGCCGGCCGCCGCCACCGCCTCCAGCTTCGCCCACTTCAGGTGACCGGTCAGGTCCAGACCGACCAGCGCGCCCAGCCCCGGCACCGCACCGCCGGCGGCCTGCCGCAGCGCCTCGGTCGCCGCCGCTGCCGTCGTGTCCAAGCCCGCGTCCAGCCCCTGGATCTCGACCCGCTCACCCGTCGCCGAGTCCGCCGCGGACAACCGACCGATGGGCGCGACCACCCGCAGTCGCAAGCGCGTCTCCGGACCTTGCATCGTTGCACCGACCGGGTCGACACGAACCTCGACGTGCAGCCCCTGCAACCGCGCGGTCTGTGTGCCTCGCTTGACCTCCAGCGCGTCGCCATCCAGCTGCAGCAACAGGCCACCCACCTGACTTGCCAGCGGGTTCTCGGCCACGCGCAGGTTCTTCAGGCGCGCCAGCGCGCTCCACCCCCGGCCCACCGCCGTCGCAAGCTCCGCAGGAACCAACGCCAGCAGAGGGTCGAGCCGCAGCCGTGCCTCTGCCGACTCGACCGTGGGCCCCGGACCCGCGTCGGGCAGCACCGCACGCCCCGTGGCGACCACCGTTTCGCCCAGCAGGCCGAACTGCTCCAGCACCGCCGTGACCTGCTGGCGGCCGGGTTGAAAGGTTGCGCGCGCCTGCAAGTCCAGCAGCGGACTACGGGAATCCTTGCGCGACAGTCCCACCTTCACCAGAGCCGAGTCGGCCGTCGGCAGGTCCACGTCCAGTGCGAAGGTCAGGGGCAGCCGGCCGCCATGCGTCCAAAGGTGCTGCAGCGCGCGCAGGGTCGCCACCGACTGCGTTTGGGACGGGGGCTCTGGCAGGACGGGAGCCGGTCTGCCGCCCTGGAGCATCGTCAGCGACAGCCCCTTGGGACCCGGCGCGCCGTGGAGGTTGGCCACCAGCTTCGGCACGCCCAGCTGCACCTGACCGTCCAGCTGCACGTCGCCCAGCGCCAGCTCTCGCGTCCCGCCGGTCGGCAGCCGCAGCGACACACGCGCGCGCAGCCCGCGCACGCGTACCGCGTCGATCGCCATCGCCGTGCCGTCTCGCAAGTCCTCAAGAGTCTTGGACAAAGGCACTGGCGGCTGGTCCGGTTCCGGCAGCGACGCCAGCAGTCGCGTCAGCGAGTCGCCCCACTGGGTGTCGACGACCACGTGCAGCGCCGGCTCCTGCACCGTCAGCGTCGTCAGTCGCCAGTCGCCCGTCAGCAGGTCGCCCCACCGCCAGGTCGTCGTGATGCGTTGAACGCGCAGCAGCTGCGGTGCCAGATCGGCGTCGGGCGGCAGGGAAGGCACCGTCAGGTCGCGCAACTCGAAGCTCGAGACGCCCAGCGACGCGTCGGCGTAGTTCACGTGCACGCCGGTCATGTCGAAGACGAGGCCGCGCATTGGCCCGCGCACCCACGGTGCCCCCAGATGGGTCGCCACCACCCCCGCTGCGATCACGAGCGCCAGTAGCAGCGCCACTAGGACAAAACACAGTCTGCGCAACCACTTGTGGGTGCCCTGAGCCTTCTTCGCCGGACGTGGCTGCCCCTCGGGAACCTGAGGTTCCGGGGGCGGGGTGAGGGTGGGCGGAGCGGTCTCGGTCGGCATGATCCCATCGCGGCAGGGAGGTCCGAACAGTAGCACCTGACGCCCGTGCGGCAAGCTCGGCCGCAGGTCGAACCGACGGGATACCGGTTGACCTCGAACCCGACCCCGTGCCTACCATCGGCCATGGCGATGTTCTGTCGCCTGCCACCGAGCCCCCCGACCGGAGTCCCGATGACACGACGCTGCTGCCTGTTCCTCCTCGCTTCCCTCCTGTACGCCTGCCCTGCCTTGGCTGCCCCGCTCAAACCCGTGGTCACACTGGGCGTCGACGTGCTGTTGAGCCAGAAGACCGCCCTGATCGAAGGCAAGCGTCTTGGGATCGTTACCAACTCTGCGGCGGTCGACGGCAACCTCGTCACCACGCTGGAGCGCCTGCGCGGCGACTCCCGGTGGCAGGTCACGCAGCTATACGCACCCGAGCACGGCATCGCGGGCGCGCTGCACAACGGCAACAGCGGCGAGTCGGGGCTGGACCCCGAAACCGGCCTTCCCATCGAAGGGTTGTTCACCCGCGGGCCGTCGGTCGAGTCGCTGGATCGCGTCGATGTGGTCATTTTCGACCTGCAGGACATCGGTTCGCGCACCTACACCTACGTCACGACGCTGGGGCAGGTGATGCGCGCGTGCGCTGAATTCAAGAAGCCGCTGCTAGTGCTGGACCGCCCGAACCCGCGCGGTGGCCTGCAGTTCGAGGGGCCGATCCGCCTGCCGAAGTACAAGAGCCTGATCGGCTGGGGGCCGCTGCCCGTCACGCACGGCATGACCGTGGGCGAGATGGCCCAGTTCTACAAGTCCGAGCTGAACATCGCGTGCGACCTCACGGTGGTGCCGATGCAAGGCTGGCGACGCGACATGGTCTGGGAAGACACGGGGTTGTTTTGGATCCCGACCTCACCCGGCATTCCGCACCCGCTCAACGCCCACTTGTACGTGGCGACGGGCATGGTGGGCGGTTCGGGACCCAACGTGAACGAAGGCGGCGGCATGTCGATGCCTTTCGAGCTGATTGGCGCGCCCTGGATCGAGCCCAAAGCGTTCGCTGCCGCGCTGGAGGCTGAGAAGCTGCCTGGTCTGCGCTTTCGCCCCATGACGTTCCTGCCCCGCCGCGGTCAGTTCGCCAACAAGGTGACCCACGGTGTCCAGATATTGCTGCAGGACCCGCGCGAGCTGGTGCCGCTGCGGACGGCGCTGACGATTCTGGTGACGCTGAAGAAGCTGCATCCCGACCAGCTGACGGTGAAGGATCGCAAGCGTTTCGGGCGGGTCTGGGGCAACGACGAGGTGCTGCGGCTGATTGACGAGGGCAAGTCCGTCGCGGAGATCGAAGCGACGTGGGCCGGCGAGCTTGCCGCGTTTGGTCAGAAGCGAGCGAAGGTCCTGATCTATCCGTCTCCGACGCCCGCCGCCGCCGAAGCCAGGCCGCTGGCGAGCCAGCCCTGATCAGGGCGCCTTGCGTCGCTGGCGCAACATCCACTCGTAAAGTTCGCCGGTTGCGTACGCCCGGCTCCACGAGTCGTGGCCGAGGTCCGGGTACACGGTGAAGCGCACGTTGGCGCCGTGCTTCTGCAGCGCCGCCACCATCGCCTCGGTCTCAGCCAGTGGCACCGCGTCGTCCAGCGCGCCGTGAAAGGTCCACACCGGTACTTCGCGCAACCGCTTGGCCTGCTTGGCGTTTCCCCCGCCGCAGACCGGCGCCACCGCGGCAAAGCGCTGCGGATGGCGCAGCGCAAGCCCCCACGTCGCGTAGGCGCCCATGCTCAGGCCCGTCAGGATGACGCGGTCGGGGTCCACGGGCAGCTTCGCAAGCACCTCGTCGTACAGGGCGTCCAGAGCGTCGAGCGACCACCACTCCGACGGCGGGCACTGCGGCGCGACCACGACAAACGGGAACTGCTTGCCTTCATGGATCAAACGCGGGATGCCATGCCGCTTGACCAGCGCCAGGTTGGTGCCGCGCTCTCCCGACCCGTGCAGAAAGATCACCAAGGGCCAGCGCTGCTCGTCGCGCCCCGCCGCATCGGGCAGGAACGTGAGGTAGCGGTAGTCGTGCGGACGACCGTTCAGCGCGGCGATTCTGGCTTGGCGTTCTTCCGTAGCTCCTCCGATGCGCGAGCGAACCCGCGACTGCGCCTAGCCCCGCGCCGCTCGCGCGACCAGCCGCGCGGCCATGGCGTCGACCATCGAGTCCGGCACCCCGTCCGGCGTCACGCTGGCCCGTCGCAAGTCGCACATGTCGTTGACGTAGTCCACGACGACCAGACGACCTGAGGCCGTCAGGGCAAGCTCCGTCGAAAACATCGTCATGCCGGACACATGTGCAGTCAGCGTCGTCACGCGGTCGATTTCGCGTCCCCAGTCGGTGCGCTTCTCGTCGTCGGTCAGTTGGCGATAGCGGAACGTGTCGGGGTGCCAGAAGCACGGGTGGACGTCACCGAGACAGTACAGCACGCGGAACCACGCCGGCGTGCCGTCCAAGTCCAGCGGGTCAATGCGTTCTTGCAGCAGGTAGCCGTCCTCAGCGTCCTGCGCCCGTGCCGTCTGGATGTCCTCGTGCGTCCAGGCCTCGCGCACCACGCCCACGCCGCCACCACCATGCGCGGGCTTCAGAACGAACGGTTGGCCGACGTGGTGCAAGTGGTCCAGGTCCACCGGTTCGCCGTTTGCACAGGGTGGCAGCAGGATGGTCCACGGCACCTGCAGGCCGACCGACATCAGCGCAAGGTGCATCCGCGCCTTGTCCGCAGCGGCGACGGTGCGTTCCGGGTCGTTCACCACCAGCGACCCATGGCCCCGGGCCAGCAGGCACAGCGCGGCGGCCTCGGGCAGTGCATCCGAGGCGCGGTCCACCACCACGGCGGGAAACTCAGGCGACATCGACAGGTCGTGCAGGTGGTGCGCCACCTCCGCAGGTCCGACGGCGGCGGCGCGCACACCGGCAGCCTCAGCCTCGGCCAGTACGCGCTGGACGAACGGCAGGTCGTGTTCCCACTCCCAAAGCAGCAAAAGGTCGGTCACGCGGACGTTTGCCTCCAAGCGATGATGGGCGTCGGGTCAGGCCTCAGCGTCCGCGGGGGGCGTCTTGGGCGGTGCTGTTCCCGAAGATGGGCCCAAACAGCTGACGGTACACCCATCCAGCCACCGCGACGCCGGCCACGACATCGATCACCACGTGCTGGCGCGTCGTCAGGGTCGACAGGGAGACGAGCACCGCCCACGCCAACCACCACTTGCCGTGCTTCAGCAGTCGCAGGCGCAGGCCGATCACCATCGACAGCGTCACATGCAAGCTCGGCATCGTGTTGCCGGGCGCGTCGATCTTATAGAACTCGCTGAAGACATAGCGATAAAACGGGGATGGTAAAGCCGAGGGGTCGGGCCGCGTCACGTGAGCCGTGAACAGGATGAACGACGCATACGCCACCGCGCTGGCCAGCAGCATCGCGAGCATCAGCTTCAGGAAGTCCCGAGGCGGCGCCGTCCATGCTGCCGCGAACAACATCGCGTAATAGCTGCAATAGATGACCAGCGTCCACGGCAGGAACGGAATCGCGTTGTCCACCGCCGGCCAAGTGAAGTCGAACCGCGGCACCAGATGGTTGTTCAGCCACAGGTAGCTGTTTGCACAGACAAGGACCACCGCCGCGTTGACGGCCAGACGCCCCCACGGATCCCGGCTCGCGCGGCCAAGCAGGCTGCGGGCGGTGTCGACGGCGCGGCGCCGCGTGTTGTCGATTGTGCGGGTGTTCAGCGAGAAGGGCATGGGCTGCGTGGGCCGGTCCGCGGGTGGCCGGTCGCCGCAATTTGCTTGAGGGCAGGGCGGGATGCAAGCGGTCGGCAATTACTCGACTTTCGACGTCGCGGTGACCGACTTCACGGCCGGCGAGTAGCCCTTCTCCGAGCTGACGAGCTGCAGTTCGAGCTGCAGCAGCAGACCCTCAGCCTCCGGGTACTTGGTCACGTCGAACGGGAAGACGGCGGGCGGGAAGGCCACCTGCTCGGACCACTTGGCGACTTCGAGCTCGGCCATCGTGTTGCCGGTGCGGAAGCGGACCTTGATCGCAGTCTTTTCAGGCAGTTCGGCGTCAACGGCAATCGTCTGCCACTTCACCTTGTGCGTCCCGACCATGATGGGGTTGGCCGTGGTGCCGCCGAAGAAGGTCGCGACGTACTGGCCCTTGGGTGCCGTGAAATAGTTCAGCGTGTAGCCGGTCATGTCCGAGTACGTGTACGGATTGTTGCCGACCGGATAGTCGCCGACCATGACCATCGCCTTGGGGTCAACCTTGGACACCGTGTGGCCGCCCCAGTTCACGCCCCACACGAAGCCGTCGTAGTCCAGGGCGATGCCGTGCGGGCTGCCGCCGATGGGCACTTCGCCGACCTTCTGCATGGTCTGGGCGTCGATCTTGGTGATGCAGCTGCAGCCGTCGTTCGCCGTGTAGACGAAGCCGTCGTTCGAGCTCGCGATGCCGCTGGCCTGCTTGACGCCGGCCACCGTCGCCCACTGGCCCGTCAACGGGTCATAGCGCGACGCACCTGAGCCGTAGCTGCCGATCCAGATCTTGCCAAACTTGTCGACGTTGATGCCGTATTGGCCGCCGGGAGCGGAACCATGGGTCGTGACGGCCTTGGAGACCGGGTCGACGCGGATCAAGCTGCCGCCCTGGACCCAAATGATGCCCTTCTGGTCGATGACGAGGCCATACGGGTTGCCGCCGCACGCAATGCCGTCGACCTTGTTGCCGTTCTCAGGCTCCAGACGTGCCAGCGTGCCGGAGC
>JBMOIG010000197.1:0-6765 GCA_049317445.1 Myxococcota bacterium
GACCAGCCCAAGGTGCCGCTGGGCGCGCCTGCGCCGATGGACCGCTCGCCCGCGCAACGCCGCGATCCCGGCGCGCAGGGACCGCGGCATCGTCAAGCCGATTCCAGCCCAGTTTCGGGGGGCTTCATCCGGCCGCAGCACTCGCCCAATGCGGGTTCGTTCCAAGTTCCCGTCCAGCGCCCGCCCGCGCCGCCGCCCCCACCGGACCTCGACTTCGAGGAGCGGCCTGACCACGACCCCAACGTGCCCGTGACCGAGATTGGCTCACTGCACCAGTTGATGCTGCAGGAACGCGGACGCTCGAGAGACGCTGCCATCCCCGTGCACCCTTCGTGGCTGGTCGAGTCGCCTCAGCATCCCCAGCCCCAACAGTGGTCGCAACCCGCTGTTCCAGGGGGTGCTTCTGACGGTCAGCAGCTGATGGAGCTGCCGATCATCCGTCCGGGTGTGTCGTCTGCGTCGTCGTCGGGTCTGTCGCACGGCTCGGACCGGCCGGCGGTGCGGGTCAAGGCGGAGGTGATGCAGTCGTCGGCGGCGCAGAGCGAACCGCAGCGTCGGCAGGACGAGATGGTCGCGGTCAGCCCTTCGCCGACCGGCTTTCACGAGCGACGGACCAACCTTGTCGGTTCCCAGGACCCAGTGATGCGCCCGGAAAGGCAGCGGCCCGCCGGTGCTCCCGTGACGCAAATGCTCGATGTGCAAGAGGCCGCAGCCCCACCCCACTCGGTCACCCGCGCCCGCCAGACCGACCAGCACCGGGGACACGACCAGCCCCCCGTCCGGGAGCGACGCACTGGACCGACCGGTCGCACCGACCTGCCGCCGCCTCTGCCCGGCAAGCCAGACCACAGCGACCGACCTGTACAGGCGCGGCACGTCGACCGCAGCCAGCGCGGGTTTGCCGACGCCGAAGAAGACGCATGACGCAAGGCTTGCTCGACCTCAGCGGTGCAGCGCCACGCCCGCCGCCCGCCGGACAGCTGCTGAAGTGGATCGGCAACAAGCAGCGCTTCGCTGCGGGCATCCTCGCGGCTTTTCCGAAGACTTACGGCACCTACCACGAGCCGTTCATCGGCAGCGGTGCCGTGCTGGCGACGTTGGCTCCACGCCAAGCGGTGGCAGGGGACGTGCTGAAGCCGCTGGTGCAGCTGTGGCAGGCCGTGCAGCAACGACCGGACGAGGTCCATGACTGGTACGCTCAGCGCTGGCATCAGGTGATGGAGGGGGACAAGGTCGCGGCATACAAGGCGATCCGCGCCTCCTTCAA
Source organism: Myxococcota bacterium (assembly GCA_049317445.1). Taxonomy (GTDB): domain Bacteria; phylum Myxococcota_A; class UBA9042; order UBA9042; family UBA9042; genus CAJBNH01. Next base: position 1,268 of record JBMOIG010000197.1, read on the forward strand.
CGCCGACCCGAACCCCGCCGACCTGCTGTTCCTGTCGCGGTCGTGCTACGGTGGCGTGATTCGTTTCGCCCGCGACGGATCGATGAACACCCCTTGCGGCGCGCACCGGCCGATCCGTCCTGAGGACTTCGCCAAGCGACTGGCCGACTGGTCGCCACGCCTTGCCGGAACCCGCTTTGTGCACGCGGACTTCCAGGAGCTGATGGACGCAGCGCAGCCGGGGGACCTCGTGTACTGCGACCCGCCCTATGCCGACTCGGAGATCACGCTGTACGGCGCGCAGAAGTTTTCGCTGCAGCGGCTGTTCGACACGATCGAGCGCTGCCGGGACCGAGGTGTCCACGTCGCGCTGAGCATCGACGGCACCAAGCGTTCTGGCGACCGGGTGTGCGATGTGCCGATTCCGTCCGGGATCTTCGCGCAAGAGGCGGTGGTTGACGTCGGCCGGTCGATGCTGCGACGGTTCCAGATGCAGGGACAGACGCTGGAGAGCGAACGTGTGTCGGACCGGCTGTTTCTGACGTGGCCGTAGCCGACGAGTCAGGCGTGCTGCGGACCCAACTGCCTGAAACGGAACACTTCGATCAGGGCTGCTTGCGCTCCTTCCAGACCCGCCACGCCTCGGCCTTGGCCTCCAGCATCTCCCACGTGGCGTAGAGTTGGTCCCGCTTGGCCGTCGCTGCCTCCAGATCTGCCATCGCCTTCTGCAACCGCGTGAAGTCCGACGTCACCTCTGGGTCTGCCATCGCAGCTTCGCCCGTCGCGACCTGCCCCTCGGCAGCTTGAATGTCCGCCTCGATGGTCGACAGGGCCCGTTCTTCCTGAAACGTCAGCTTGGGCGGCGACGCGTCCACCTTGCGCTCAGTTGGGCGACGGTCGGCCGCAGCGGCCAGTTCAGCCACCCGATCAAGCTTCCGGCGTGCTGCCTGATTCTCAAGGAAGTGTGAATAGTTCCCTTGGTGATAGTCAACCGTTCCATCACCTTTGACGTGCAGCATCCCCGTGCAGATGCGGTCCAGAAACGCACGGTCGTGGCTGACCACCAGCAGGCAACCGGGCCAGGCGAGCAGTCCCTCTTCCAGCACCTCGAGCGTCTCGAAGTCCAGATCGTTGGTGGGCTCGTCCAGCAGCAGGACGTTCATCGGCTCTTGCAGACGCCGCGCAAGCAGCAGGCGAAAGCGCTGACCGCCCGACAGCGTCCCGACCTTCTGGCGCAGGTCCGCGGACTTGAACAGAAACTGCTCCAACCATGTCGCGACGTGCACCTTGTCCTCGCCCACACGCACCCACTCGCCGCCGGCGGGAGACGCCTCCTCTGCCACCGTTCGGTCCGGGTCCAGCCCGGTGCGGTGCTGGTCGATCGTCAGGATCTTGGTGTTGATGCCGTGGACCAGCTTTCCCGACAGGGGTTTGACGCGCCCGGCCAGCGTCTCGAGCAGCGTCGTCTTGCCGGCCCCGTTGGGTCCCACGATGCCCAGGCGGTCGCCGCGCACCAGCAGCAGGTCCAGGTGGTCGATCAGCACGCGCCCTTGCGGATTTGCCGCCTCGCTCGGCCGCAAGTCCCTGTCCGGAAAGCCGGATCCTGGGGGGTAGCCGACCTTCAACGCGCGGGCCTCCAGAATCGTCTTGCCCAGCCGATCCGCGCCAAGTGTGGGCAGCAGCATCCGCTTCTCGACCTGGTAGTCGGTCTGCATCAGCGCCTCGGCCCTCTGGATCCGCGCCCTTGGCTTGGTGGACCGCGCCGCCGGACTTCGCCGCAGCCAGTCGAGCTCGGTGCGCATCCGGTTGCGCCGGTTCGCCTCGGTGCGGTCGGCCAGCGCGTCCTCGTCCATGCGGGATTCCAGATAGTCCTGGAAAGTGCCCTCATAGCCATACATCTTGCCGCGCCGCAGCTCGACGATGCGGTCCACGACCTGATTCAGGAAGTAGCGGTCGTGGGTGACGAGCACCAAGGCCCCGGGCAGGCTCTTCAATTCCGTCTCGAGCCACGCGGCCGTCTCGGCGTCCAGATGGTTGGTCGGCTCGTCCAGCAGTAACAGGTCGGGCTTCTGCAGCAGGGCAGCGGCCAGCGCGGCACGACGGCGCGTTCCCCCTGACGCGATCGCAACCGACAGCAGCGGGTCCGGCACGCCCAACGCCTTCAAGGCCACGTCTGCGCGGATTTGGCGCTCGTGGGGGTCCAATTCCTCGCGACACCGCATCGCACCGGCATAGGCGACATCGAACAGGGTCTTGGCATCCCCCAGCGAGGGATCTTGAGCCAGCAAGGCTACATGCGACCCAGAACGCAATGCGATGGTACCGCTGTCCGGCGCATCGATTCCCGCCAGCACCCGCAACAGCGACGACTTGCCGGTGCCGTTGCGGCCGACCAGACCGATGCGCTCGCCTCGGGCCAGGTGCAGCTCTGCGCCGTCCAGCACCACGGTCGAGCCAAAGGCCTTGTGCAGGTCATTCGAGGTCAGCAGGGGCATCGGCAGCACCGGTTCCGCGCTCGGCAGGGTGTCGAGCGGCGCGCATGGAACACCGACCCGCCTGCGTCTGCAAGCCCTTCCGCGTCTGGACTTGCCCCGCGCGCCTCAATCCGGCACAAGACGCGCTTCACCCCGTCAGGAGCCCCACCATGCCCGCCCCGTACACTGAGTTGACCCAGCGCCTGTCCGACCTTGCCGCCATCGAAGGCGCGCTGGGGATTCTGCAGTGGGATCAAGAGATCGTGATGCCGTCGGGCGCCGCCGAGGCCCGTGGCCGCCAGATCGCGGTGCTGTCGGTGTTGGCGCATGAGAAGCTGACCTCGCCCGAGCTGGGCGCGCTGCTCGAGTCCCTGCAGGGTTCCAAGGACTTGGACGAGACGCAGACCGCCAACGTTCGGGAGGCCTTGCGCGACCACCGCCGTGCCGTCCGAATCCCCGCCGAGCTGGTGCGCGCGTGGGGCGAGGCGACGGTCGCCGGTCACGAGGTGTGGGTTCAGACGCGCAAGGACAACGACTTCAAAGCGTTCCAGCCGATCCTGACCAAGCTGGTCGACCTGGCGCGGCGACGCGCGGAGGCGGTGAATCCCCACGCGCCCGCCTACGACGTGCTGATCGACGAGTTCGAGCCTGGCATGACGATGGCCAGGCTGGACCCGGTCTTCGACGAGCTCAAGGCGTTTCTGGTGCCCTTCATCGCGCAGGTGCGGGCGGCGGGCAAGCCGGTGGACACCGCTTGGCGCACCAGCCACGTCTCGACCGAGGACCAGCGCAAGGCGGGAGAGGCCATCGTGCGGTCGATGGGCTACGACTTCACGCGGGGTCGACTGGACACGTCGGTCCACCCGTTCTGCGGCGGTGCGGGGCCGGACGATGTGCGGATCACCACGCGGTACAAGGAGAATGGGTTCACCGGGTCGCTGTTGGGCATGATCCACGAAACGGGGCACGCGCTGTACGAGCAGGGCCGCGACGCGTCCGTGGGCGACCAACCGGTGTCGCGCGCACGCTCGATGGGCATCCACGAGAGCCAATCGCTGCTGTGGGAAAAGCAGGTCGGGCAGGGCAGGTCGTTCTGGACTTGGCACTTTCCCAAGCTGCAAGAGGCGTATCCGTTTCTGGCCGGCATCTCGCTGGACGACTTCCTGTTTGGCATCAACGAGGTCGACTTCACCAACCTCATCCGGGTCGACGCCGACGAGCTGACCTACCCGCTGCACGTCATCCTCCGGTACGAGATCGAGCGAGACCTTTTCAGCGGCGCGCTGCCGGTGGCCAACCTGCCCGAGGCTTGGAACGCCAAGATGCGGGCGTACTTGGACATCGTGCCGCCGCAGGACCGCAACGGCGTGCTGCAGGACGTCCACTGGTCGGGCGGGCTGTTCGGCTATTTCCCCAGTTACACGCTGGGGGCGCTGTACGCGGCGCAGTTCTACCAAACGGCGGTGCGCGAAGTACCCGGCGTCCCGGACGCGCTGGCCGGTGGTCAACCGGGGCCGCTGCTCGACTGGCTGCGGGGGAAGATCCACCGTCCGGGTTCGCGCTGGCTGACGGACGATCTGTGCACACGCGCAACCGGCCGGTCGTTAGACCCGCAGGCCTTCATCGGCTACGCGAGGCAGAAGTACAGTCGTTTGTATCGCTTGGCCTAATCCCGTTGGGTGGGGGTCCTGCAACCGCACCGACGACTAGCGTCGAATCCCCAACAAATCCAAGATCCCCTGTGCCGTCAGCCGCAGCACCAGCTCGGCCGTGGCCAGCGCCCGCACCGGGTCCAGCGCCAGCGAGGGGTCCAGCAAGGTCGGGGGCGACGCCTCCGGCAGCGGCACGTCGAAGGAGAGTTCTCCCGTGTCGGCAGCCTCTCCCACGGCACGCACACCACCCAGCAGCGCGAGCATCGGCGCGTTCTCGATCAGCACCGAGCAGCGGAACCGCCGGATCCCGCGCTCCCGCGCCGCCGTCACCAGACGTCGCAACAGCAGTCGTCCCAGCCCGCGCCCTTGCCAGTCGTCGGTCACCGCTACGGCGGCTTCGGCTACGTCGGGTTCGCCCTTGATGCGTACGAAGCGGGCCAGGCCGATGCCCTCACCGCGTCGACCGGGGATGCAGGACTGCGCAGCGATGGCCACGTGGTCCACGCCGTCGATGTCGGTCAGGTAGCGCAACTCGGCGTCGGTCAACTCACCTTTCGGGGTCATGAACCGGCGATAGCGCGACACGGGGGACATGCGGCGAAACGCCACGACCAGCCGCTCGCGGTCGGTCGGCCGCAGCAACCGCATCCGGACGCGGGAGCCGTCGTGCAACGTCCGCTGTTCGCGCCACTTGGCGTCGATTCGGAAGGGGGGGGTCATCCGAAGCACCGTGAATCGATCCTCGCCCGGACGACAGCCGTCGCCGCAAGCGGATCGTCGGCGGGATAACGCGTTGCGTCAAGCACGCTTGCGTCCTTTGGCCGCTGACTGGCGCAGCACGGGCAGCAGGGATTCCAGCCGCGTCTCCAACTCCGCCCGGTTGCCATCGTTCGGCACCACCACGTCGGACAGTGCGGCAGTCGCTACAAGCTGTTGGGCTGCCTGATCGCCGCTCTGCAGCTCTGCGTGCTCCTGGCGCCGGAACTCGTCAAAGGACGTTGCATCGCCTGCACGCGCGCGCGCGGCCAACCGCTGGTAACGCACCCGCTCGTCGGCGAAGACCTCCAGCAGCAGGAAGTCGGTCCGCTGCCGCAGGGCCAGCACTTCAGCGGGGGTGCGGATGCTGTCGACGACCACATCTTCATCCGCCGCGATCCCTGCCAGCGTCCGCACCGCCAGAACCCCGGGGCCACCTGCACCGCGAAGGGCACGTCCACCCGCAATCATGGCGTCGCGCGAGGGTTCGATGCCTTGCTCGCGCAGCCACGTGCGGATGGCATCGCTCAGCGATTGGTAGCGGAAGCCACGGGCGACCAGCCAGTCGGCAACCGTGCCTTTGCCAGAGGCGTTGCGCCCCGTCAGTCCGATGATCATCTCGACCTCAGAACACGCC
>JBMOIG010000198.1:0-6763 GCA_049317445.1 Myxococcota bacterium
TTGCCGGGCAGCGTGCAAATGGTCAGGACCTTCTCCGCGGTTTGGTAGATACATTCCGCTTCCTTCACACAGCCGGCGTCCTTGTCGCACACCGAACCCACCGGCCCCCTCGGCTTGCAGACGGCGCTTGCCGACTGTTCGACATCCAAGTACAGGCACACCAGTCCGTCCTGGCAATCCCCTATGCCGTAGTCGAGGCACTCCGCGCCTGCGCCGACCTTGGCGTAGCACTGGCCCTCCTGAGATTCCGGACTTGGGAGCGAGCACGACGTCGCGTCATCGCAGAATGGCAAGCCCCAATCGCCGCAAGCACTACCCACCCCGGCGTCGGCGTAGCACCTGGACTCGTTCAGGCCTTCGGTCGTGTACAGGCACGTCGCGCCCTTCTGGCACTGGCCAAGCCCGCCCCCGCACTTGGCGCCGGTGGCCACGTCCGGCAGGCACAACCAGTCGTTGCCCATCGCGTTGGGCATGCAGTTCGTGCCGGCCACGCACTTTTGCGCCTTGGCAAAGCAGCTGGCGTACAGGGGCAGCTCTGCGGGCGGCGCGGTGCACTTGCCTTCGACGCAGTTGATCGCGGATGTCGGGCAGTTGCCGCACGAGCCGCCGCAGCCGTTGGGTCCGCACAACTTGCCGTCGCACGCCGGGATGCACTTGACCTTGCAGTGGCCCTGTTCACACAAAGGTTTGTCGTCCGGACACTTGCCGCACACGCCGCCGCAATAGTTGGGACCGCACTCCTTGCCCGCGCAGTTGGTCACGCACGGGTCGCTGGAGTCGGGTGCGGCATCCATGGGCGTGACGGCATCGTCGTCGTGGGACGCGTCGGCGGCGATCTGGTCTGGAGCAAGCGTCGTGTCGGCGTCCATGTCGCCATCGGACGGGTCGGCCATGTCCGATGCGTCGGTCGAGGGGATCGGGATGCCGCCTCCCCCCGACCCCGACGGCGAGGAACAGGCGACGGCGATCGCCGCGACCACCAGACAGGGCAGAACCGAAATGCGCGGATGCATGGGCAACTCCCGGCAAGGATGCGCGCACGCTACGCCGGTTGGTGATGGCGATCAACTCGTGCCGGGAGGGGAACTTGAAGCCGCGAGAATGGGACAAAAGGCTTTGGTCTGACGTCTTCGGCCAGCGAGGCTGTCTCTTCGCTTGTCAGGTAGGGCACGAGCCCCTCGGTCAGCACGAGCGTCCGGGTTGCCTGCGCATCGATGCGAGCGAACGACGACGAAGGCCACGTCGCCTTCTGCGCCTAATTCCGCGAAACCTGCCTGACGCCGACCACATACACAGGCGTTCTCCCCACTTGCAACTGCAAACGCCCCTCGGCGTCGGGCTGCAGCACCGGCAGCGTCAGGTCGTCGGCGGGCGGTGGATCGGTCGATAGCGCCAGCCGATACGTCCAGTTGGGTCGCGCCGGAAACCAAGCCGCGACCGTCTGGCCCTCGGGCACCGTCTCGTCCCACGCCACATGCACCGCCCTCGACAGGTCGGCGCTGGCAAACGCGTGCTGGCGGCGGGCGGTCGAACGGGTGGACTCGTCGGCCGACCAGCCCAGATTCCCCAGGAAGTGCGCCAGACTGCGATGGGCAATGGCGGCCGGTTTGGGCTGCGGCACGGTGCCGTCGAGCACGTCGCCGTCGTAGCGGTACAGGCCGAACACCTTCTCCCACAGCACCGATTCGCTCTCAGGCGGGTGGTCCATGAAGGTGTACCAGCACAGGACCTCGACGTTGACCGACAACGCCAGCACCCAAGCGCGCACCAGAAAGCGGGCGTGGTCGAGCTCGGAAATGGCCGCTTCGGTGGGCCAGCCCAGCTCTGTGATCCACAAGGGCTTCTTGGTTCCGGTGTGCTCGAACAGCAGCTGGTCGAGGCGCCGCGCCGTGTCGTCGATGGCGTAGCGTTCGGGGTTGCCCTTGCCAGCGGGAGCGGCGAATTCCGGCGGGTCTCTGGGGGGATAGGCCGAGTAGGGGTGGTAGCTGAAGGTCTCGAACGACGCCCCCGGATCGGGCACCGCAGCGAACGCCTGGGTGGCGAATTCCTCGGCACCGAGGATGGCCTGCGGCAGGTAGAACAGGCCACCGAACGAGACCACGGCCGCGGGGGCGACGGCGTGAATGGCGGTGTGGGTCGCCTTGAGCAACGCCGCGTAATCCTTGGGGACACCGGACATGCTGGCCGGGTTCTTCCAGAAGCGCCAGCCCGCGTTCTGCTCGTTCCAGATCTCCCAATCCGTCACAGTGCCTTGGTAGCGGGCGGCGACGGCGGCGGCGAACTTCGCAAAATCCTGAGGATCATCGGGCGGATAGTAGGGGTCGCTGTTGGCGTTGCCCAGCACGCTCGCCCACGGGTTGCCATACGCCAGCAGCCCGATCACCCGCAGACCACGGCTGGTCAGCTCCTGCACCGTCTGGTCGGCCTCTTGCCACTGGAACTGCCCGGGCTGCGGCTCGATGTCGTCCCAGCGCAGGTCGGTGCGAACGACACGCACGCCGATCTTGACCAGCTCGTCGGCGATAAAGGCCCGCAGCGCCGCGACCTTGGGCGAGCTGCCACTGGGCAACACCACGCTGATCCCCAGCCGCTGGCCCACCGACGGCAGCTGCGGCGGCACGGGCTCCGTCGGGTCGAGGCACAGGCAGCCCCACTCGAGCTTGCGTTCTGCCGCCAATTCGCAAGCAGTCAGGCACTTGCCGTCACAGGCGACCGTGTCCGTGGGGCAGGATCCGACGGCATCGGCGGTGGCGGCGTCGGTGGGCGTGCTGCAGGCGACAAGCGCGAGGGCCAGCGCAACGGCGACCCACGACCACGCGGCCGCGCCAGGAAAGACCAGAGCCGGGGCAGGGACCACACGCACGGGCAACCGCCTTTGCACGCTTGGCAATTCCAGTATCGTCGGCCATCGGGCGGGCGTCGTGCCCACGCGGCAGGCGACCTGCGCCCCCTCTACGCCGGCGCCCACCGCCCGTCAACCTGTCGATTTCCCGTTGTCCGGACGCGGGCAGGTCCTGTCCGGATGGCTCACGTCGGACTGGATTGGCTCAGGAAGCAGAAGGATTCTGGCGCCTTCATTGGGCCTTCTGCCATCGGTCACCGTTGCACACCGAGGGGTTCCACTGCGGGAAGCAACAGGTTCAGGCGAGGCCATCTGACGGACCCGCCTTGTCGCAATCAGTTTCCCAGGTCCATCAGGCGTTGGTACATCCCGCGCGCCATGTGCGGGCGGCCGGTGCGCTCGTAGTCTTCGGCCAGCAGCAGCAGCTCGGCCTTCGCAGCTTCGGCCTGCGGTGCGCCGGCATGGTCGCTCACCATCGTCCAGTACATCTCGGTGGCCTGGCGGAAGTTGCCCTCCTTGCGGTAGCGCTGTGCCATGGCAAAGAGCCGTTCCAGCATGGTCGGCACAGTGGCACGGTTGGCAAAGGCAGTGGCCGCCGTCGCGCCATGCGGCGTGGTTTCGCGCGGGTCGAGTTGAGATTCATGCGTCATGACATTTCTCCAAAAACTGAGTCAGCCCCGATGGAGGAAATCCCCCGTCAGAACAATGTGGTCGTCCGGACGGAACTGGCCAGCCCCAGCACGTCCACAAGCTCCTGAAGGCAGTCGCGGAAGCCCCCGACGATGACGTGTCTCACGCCGCCATCCCCTCGGGAGCCGTCACGTGTTCGCGCGCCTGCTCCCACAGATGGTACGCGCCGGGGCCGCGCCAGCGGTTTGCACGGATCAGGTTGTAGTCGGGCCAAAGCGAGCTCCATGCCAGCACCAGGACGACAATCGTTCTCATGACTTGCTCCTGGCTGAACGTGTGGGAGCGCCAGAAGGCGAACCCTGACTCCTGCTTGCCGCGGGCGAATCATGACACCGATACCCGCATGGATTACTTCACGAACACCGCCAAGTCCACGTCCTGGTACTTGGGCGTGCAGCCGTTGAACGCGTCGTTGCCGTTGTAGGCGGTGCCGTTGGTGCCGTAGCCCCCCTGGCTGCTGCAGTAGCCGTTGAGCGCGGCGCCCTCGTAGTACGCGCCCCAGCCCGCGCGGAAGTGCCGACCGCCCCAGCCGCCGTAGTTGTGGCCGTTGCAGTTGATCGTGCCGCACTGATCGGCGTAGTTGGTGCCCAGGCGCGTGTAGTTGTCGGCGTCCACCGGCGAGTACCTGGAGTTGATGATGATCGGGTGCACTTGGTCAGCGAAGGCGTCTCCGGCATTGCGCTCGTAGCCGGCGGTCCCCACCGACCCCCAGTGCTTGTCGCGGGCGCCCGTGATGGTGGTGTTGCCGAGGTTGCCGAAAAGGTAGTAGAGCGTCTTGCCGGCGTAGGCAGGCAGCAGGCCGTACGTCGAGTAGGACTTGCTCGTGCCTGCGTTGTGCAACCGCATCATGAACACGGAGGCCGTGACGAATTCGAACGCGCTGGACTTGAAGTCGGCCGTCGCCCAGGTCGCCGCGGAGCCGACCGGGTTCTTGCCCGTCCAGAAGGTCGTGTCGTCGTAATGACGGGTGGCACCGTCGCTGGTGTCGAGGTTCAACACGAGCGTCCAGCCGCCGCCCTCGGACTTCATGTCGCAATACGCCTGGAAGGCGGTGGTGCCGGACCCGGTGATCCAGTACAGGCCGTCGACCGGTGCGAGGGCTTCGGCCTTGGCAAGCGTCAGCACGTCGTCACATGTCTTGCCCGGCTTTGTCTTGGCGTAGCCCACCGACGCCACACAGGTCGCGCTGCAGCCGTCGCCGTTGGCGTTATTGCCGTCATCGCACTCTTCGGTCGTCTCGACGATGCCGTTGCCACACGTGTCGGCCAGGCTGCGCCACACGCCCTGCGAGCAATAGCGGATCGCGAAGGACTTGTTGTCGTAGTAGACCGCACCCGAGACGGACGCATCACAGGCGAACGGGGGGTCGGCGGCGTTCTTGAGGACAAGCGCCCCGCCGACGCCCACCTTGCCCGACGCAAGCACCTGCACGTTGATGCTCCACGCGACGAGCTTGCCGTCGACCCCGTTGTTCAGGAATGCCGTGTCGATGACCTCGATGTACCACTTGCCCTTGGGGTTCTTGCCGATCCATGCCGTGAGGTCGCCTGAGACCGTCTTGGTCAGGGTCGGCCACGTGGTCTTGACGGCGGTGCCCTTGGCGGTCTTGTCCCACAACACGTACTTGCCGCCTGCGGCATCGATCAGGTTGATCTTGAGGTTGGCCGTGTCGCTGTTCACGACCTCGGCCGAGACCGTCAGCGCCTGGGCCGTGCCGAAGTCGGGCACCTCGATCATGTCGTTGATGCCGACCGGGTTGTTGTCGGGGATGTTGACCGGCGTCTTGGGGCTGACCGCGACCTCATTGAACTGGTTGAACAGCAAGCCGTTCGACACCTCGTCCAAGCCGTCCTTGGGCAGGTCGGCAGCGGTCATCGCGGCAGATGCGCACTCATAGCTGCCGTCGGCCTTGAGGCCCTTGACGACGAGCCCGGTCCCGCACGCCTTGCCCAGCTCAGGCAGCGTGGGCAGATTGGCGAGGTCGCCGTAGCCACCGGTCGTCGCCACCTTCGCGAGCTTGGGCAGGTCCGTCAGGTCGGCGTACGACCCCGACAGGGCCACCGTGGCCAGCGCTGCCGTCTTGGCGAACGGGCTCAGGTCCGGTGCGCCCGCCAGATCGGCGTAGGCCCCCGTCGTTGCGACCTTGGCCAGGCTGGCGGCCTTGGCGTAGGGCGCCAGCACGTCCGCCGCCAGATGTGACAGAGCGACGCACCCCGAGCAATCGATTCCCTCGGCCACCGCCGCGCGCAGCGTATAGGGCACCGAAGTCAGCGCCTTGCGCGGCAGCTCGACCTCGCTCTCCACCTTCAACGCCAGCCAGACGCCCTGCTGACCCGCGAGCAGCTCCGGCTTCAGCGCTTGCTGGCTGCCCAGCACGTGGCCGAAGGAGCCCCCCTTGACGGCCACCTTGACGCCGGCCTCGGACCAGATGGCTTCGCCGCCGGATGCGGCGGCGTACAGCGAGAAGGTCAGCGTGTAGTCGCCGTCGGCCACCGGACCGCCGCCCGTCGCAAAGAGCGCACCTTCGACCTGGACGACGCCGGGCACCGTTGCCGCAGCGGGCGCAGCAAGTGCCAGCAGAACAAGACAGGTCAGGGCAACGGACCAAGGGCGCAAGATGCGCGAAGTTCGGGTAGGCATGAGCAGACTCCTGTGAGGCGGTGCAGCGCGAACTCGGGCCGGACGGATTCGGGCTATCTCCGGTGCCATGGACTGCGAACGCAGGCGACTTGACGACGGTCGGGACCTTCGTTGGCTTGTAGACGTTGTCCGTCTCGCCGTCGACCTCCTTGGCGGCGGCAAGGCGATGCAAGCGCTCTCACTCCGGCATCAGGCCCCGCCGCGCCAGCCGCACGCCGCCCCTGACCCTCCGAGACCGCCGCAACAGGCCTTCCCGAACGTCTACGCCTGGGCAGATCGACCGTCAAGCTGTTGCGATTCCCGCATGTGGACAAAGCCATCCCGCCCAGCGCGCCCGCAGGCCGAGCGGCCGGGCCGCCGTCAAATGGGCCTTGGCACTACAAACGGCGCGGCGCCGGCCGGCGTAAACTTCACCAAGGGTACCCAAGCCTTCAAGAAGGCGACCCTAGCGCCACCAGCCCCACGGCAGCCCCGAAACCGCCCCCCGCGGCCCGCCGATCCACACCGCCATCGCCCCAACCCCAAGCTCGATCCCGCCCGCGTTTGACGCCCGGATCGTCGTAATCGCACAGTCCAGACTGTCTGGACTCC
>JBMOIG010000199.1:0-6620 GCA_049317445.1 Myxococcota bacterium
GGGATCTGGTCGGCCTGCACCATCTGCACGGAACGAAACACATTGTTGCGGCCGTAGCCGAAGTGCAGGTCCCAACCCGGGCCACTGGGGAACTTGGTCGGGTCGGTCTTGGATTCGGGGACGTCGATGTCGTCGACGCTCATGATCAGCACGCCGCGCACTTCCTCCGCCGACAACGGCGGGTTCAGGTTGGCCTGCACGCCTGCCGAGTAGATCATGCCCGCGTGGCCGGACGTCACGCCCGTCGCCTCAGACGAGCAGCCGGTGCCAGGGGAGGACAGCACCAGATTGCCGCCGAAATTCGTGCAGTTGTTGAAATTCAGGAAGGTGGTCGAGGTCTTGGGCGAGCCGCCGTCGTACACAATCGCGTGCACGTACACGGTGTGGTCGGTCGTGCCCGGCATGTTGTGGTGGAAGCTGAGCTCGTCCGCCGCTGATGCGATGACCACGACATTGTTGGCGTAGGCGTAGTTGATGGCAGCGTCGGCGTAGTGGCTGCGGCTCATCGTCCCCAGCGCTTCCTGCACGACGTTGGCGCCGCTGTCGGTCGCGAAGATGACGGCCGCGGCAAAGTCGTTGCCGTCCGCCACGAAGCTGTCGCCCACGCGCACGGCCATCACGGTGCAGTCGGGGCAGATGCCCAAGCTGCCGCGGCCGTTGTTGCCCTCGGCGGCGGAGTCGTGGGCCTCGCCGGTGCCGTGGCCAAAGCGCGTGTCGTCGTAGGCGTCGTTGTCGTTGCGAAAGAAGTCCCACCCGGAAATGTCGTCGACGTAGCCGTTGCCGTCGTCGTCCTTGCCGTCAGAGAACGCCTTGATCAGGTCCTGCGGGTCCAACAACCCGTTCTTGTTCAAGTCGCTGACGCGCGTGTCGCACGACGTCTTGGGGATGTCCTTGCCGCCCTCTTGGGCGTAGTCGAGCATGTTGAAGATGCCGTCACCGTCGGAGTCCCACGGGTCGGCAGCCTGGAATTTCGGTCCGCGACACGCTTCCTGCGGCGGCGGCAGCTCCCCACGGTTCAGGTAGTGCTTGTTGACCAGATCGTCGGACTCCCACTTGATGCCCGAGTCCAGCACTGCAATCAGCACCCGCCGATCTCCGGTCGTCAGCGACCACGCTTGGTCCGCGTGCATACCGGTGCCGATGGCGACCTCGGACTGGCGAAAGCCCGGGTACTCCTGCCACTGCTTGTTCGGCTGCTCGCCCGGCTTGTCGGGGTCGCCCTTCTTCGGCACGAATGACCACAGGTTCCAGTCGCCGCCCAGAACGTGCACAACGTCGTTCACGATGGTGTATTGGATGAAGCCGGGGTCGTTGGGCCAGTTCGCGGGCTGCGTCAGGTCGGCGCCCTTCGGCGGCGGCCACGACGGTTGAGCAACTGCGGCAACCGACAGCAGCCCCAGCGCCAGCACTGCGACCGCCAACAGACCCGCACGAACCCCCCAGTTCTCCATCCGATCCCCCCTCGTGATGCTGCGCGGCGACTGCCCAATCGCGCGAGAACCGCGACGATAACAGGCGACGCAGGTGCGGGCAAACCCCGATGGAGCCACTGGACCTCCCGCATCCAAGGCGAAATTCCCCACCTCAGGTTCTCCGGGGTTGCGAGGGCCGGGGCTTTCTCCTAGCCTTTGCGTCGTGGGGTCTACCGTTTCGCGGCATCACGCCGCCGCTTGGAGGCCACCCGATGCAGGATTCCTCTCGCCGCGCGGCGCCTTCCGCCGCGACGGCTGCTTCGTCTTCCCCGCCATCCTCCCCATCGGCCGCCGCGCGCTCGACCCCGTCGGGACGTCCGCACGGCCTGTACGCGATCGGTGAGGGGTCTGCGACCCGCGTGCGGGTGCACCACCTGCGCGAGATGAAGGGCCGCGGTCAGCGCATTGCCGCGATCACCTGCTACGACGCCACGTTCGCTCGCTTGGTCGATGCGGCCGGGATCGAGGTCGTGCTGGTCGGCGACTCGTTGGGCAACGTCATCCAAGGCCACGACACGACGCTGCCCGTGACCGTCGACCACATCGTCTACCACACCGCCGCCGTCGCCCGGGGCCTGCAGCGCGCACATCTGGTCGCGGATATGCCGTTCATGAGCTACCGCAGCCCCGACGTCGCCTTGCAGAACGCGGGCCGGATGCTGGCGGAGGGCGGCGCCCACGCCGTCAAGCTTGAGGGGGGCAAGGAAGTGGCCGAGACGGTTCGGGCGCTGGTGTCGGCCGGCATCCCGGTCATGGGACACATCGGCCTGACGCCACAGTCGGTGCACGCGATGGGCGGCAATCGGGTCCAAGGTCGCGGACGTGCGGCTCGGGAGCGGCTGGTCGAGGCCGCGCTCGCACTCGAAGAGGCCGGCTGCTACGCCTTGGTGCTCGAGGGTATCCCGTCAGAGCTGGCGGCCGGCATCACGGCCGAATTGACGATCCCGACCATCGGCATCGGCGCCGGTCCGGACTGCGACGGCCAGATCCTGGTGCTGTACGACCTGTTGGGGCTTAACCCGGGATTCAAGCCCAAGTTCTTGAAGCAGTACGCTGCCTTGGGCGACACCGTAGTCGATGCGCTGGCGACCTACCGCGCGGAGGTTCAGTCAGTCGAATTCCCCGCGGCCGAGCACGGTTACGTCGACCCCACCTTGGCGGCTGAGCCGCACGCGCTGCCCTCGGGCGCTTGACCTCAGGAAACCACGATGTCGGCTGAATTGTCTCTGCCAGCGCTGGCGGGGGTGCCCATTGCGCGCTCCCCGGACGACTTGCGCACTTGGACCGCTGCGCGGAGGGCGAGTGGCCGTCGCATCAGCTTTGTTCCCACCATGGGCGCGCTGCACGCCGGGCACATGGCACTGGTCGATCACGCTCGCGAGCGCGCCGAGGCCGTGATCGTTTCGATCTTCGTCAACCCGCTGCAATTCGGCCCTCGCGAGGACCTCGACGCGTATCCCCGCACCCTCCCGGCCGACGCCGAACTGTGCCGTGCCCATGGCGTGGGGCTGATCTTCGCTCCGACCGCAGCGGCGATGTATCCGGCGGGCTTCGAGACCCACGTCGAACCCGGCGCGTTGGCCGAGCGGTGGTGCGGCGCGAGTCGCCCCGGACACTTCCGCGGCGTGGCGACGGTGGTGGCGAAACTGTTGAACCTGGTGATGGCCGACGTCGCGGTCTTCGGTGAGAAGGACTGGCAGCAGTTGCAGGTCATCGCCCGCATGTCGCGTGACCTGAATCACCCGACGGAGATCGTGGGTGTTCCTACCCTGCGCGAACCCGATGGTCTGGCGCTGAGTTCGCGCAACGTCTTCCTGACCCCGGAGGAGCGCTGCGGCGCACGCTCGATTCCCGATGCGCTGCGAGAAGCCCAAGACAAGGCAAGTGCAGGCGAATACGATGCCGCTCGCCTGATGGCGGCCATCGTCGGTCGGGTCTCCGACGCCGGGGGACGGGTCGACTACGTCGGCATCGTGGACCCGGAAACGCTGGTCCCCTGTTCCTCCATCGACGGACCCGCACAAGTCCTGATTGCGGCGTACTTTGGCAGCACTCGCCTGATCGACAACGCCCGGCTGACGTCCGCCCGGAGTCGCGGCCTTCGCGTCTAGCGATTGGCGCCCGGCAGCGCGGTCGGCTCACGGGCGCAAGTCCGCACACACATTGAATTGCCCCGGGGTGTTCTCAGCTTGACGGCGTGGTCGCCGATCGGCTACCGTTTCGCGGCTTTTGTTCGGTGCCGGCATTCCGCCGCGACGTCCGAACCCCCTCGCGGACGGCAGTTGCACGCGCCGCCACCAGCACAGGGCTGGAAACCGGAGAACATTCATGAAATTGAGAAGCTGTATTGCCCTCCTCAGCCTGGCGATGCTGACATTGGCGGCCTGCGGCAGCGATTCGACCGGTGGAACATCGACCACGACCGACACGTCCGACACCAAGGACATCTTCGGTGGCGATCTGACCCCCGGCGACTCCACGGCCGACTCGAACGACAACCCGGACACCATCAACCCGGGCAGCGACGCCAACACCGACGTCACGGCCGCCCAGCAGTGCTGCCTCGACAAGGGCGCTGACTGCGGATTCGTCCCCGGCTGCCCCGCGAACTGCGGCCCCTGCAAGACCAATTTCAAGTGCGACACGGCTGGCACCTCGCCCACCTACAAGTGTAAGGCTGAGACGGTCGTCGAGAAGAAGAAGTTCGGCGAGGCCTGCGGTCCCGACAAAACCTGCCGCCCGCCCCAGCAGGGCGCGGCCGACACGGAAGTACAGGCCTACCGCGACTGCATCAATGCCCAGTGCGACACCGGCCTTTGCATCGGCGTCTGCACCAAGATGTGCACCATCGTCAACGACGTCGTGAACAACGCAACCGGCGATCAGGGCGCGGACGGCGTCGAAGACCCGGGTTCGCCGTCGGATTGCGAGGACGCGGTCGATGGCCCCAACGGCACCGCCTTCAAGTGCATCGAGTACGCCAGCCAGGCTCAGCTGGCTCAGGGCCAGTCGTTCAGCTATTGCGCCGCCGGGACCAACTTCAAGCCGTGCAAGGCCGACTCTGATTGCCCCGCCACCGAGGCGTGCGGCCTGCAGTTCTTCAATGGCAGCCCCCAACTGGTCTGCGCCCCGAAGGCCAAGAACCCCAACGGCACGCCTGGCGTGGGCGTCTCCGAGACCTGCAACGACGACCCGCTGAGCGGCAAGGTCGCGACCTGCGAGAACAACCTGTGCGGCACGACGGGCTGCCTGTCGTTCTGCAAGTCCGACAACGACTGCGTGACCGCCAAGGGCGCCTGCAAGTCCGGCAAGTGCGACGGCACCGGCGCGACGTGCTCGGGTGACGCGGACTGCTCCGCCTGGCAGTGCGAGAAGGGCGTCAAGATGTACAGCGACGTTCCGGACCTGTTCGACGTCTGCCTGCCAAAGAAGTGCTTCCTGGACAAGGAGTGCGGCGACAGCGACTTCTACTGCCGCACCTTCTACAACGGCGTCTCCAGCCCCGACGGCGACCCGGACCCGATCGACAAGACCAAGATCACGATGCCCGGTTGGGAGCCCGGCTGCGTGCGCAAGACCGTCGGCGGCTCGGCCAAGGGTCAGGCTTGCGATGCTTTCCCCAACGACAACGACAAGAGCGTGCCGATTTGCGAGAACCCGATCTGGTGCGTCGACGGCTCGTGCTCCGGCCACTGCAAGACCGACACCGACTGCGCCACCAACCAGAAGTGCGGCGCGCTCGAGATTCCGCTCGACCTGTCGAATCCCGCCGACGACATCTACGACGTCTTCCTGCCGCTGGAAGTCTGCACGCCGATGGCGGCTCCGAAGGGCGAGTGCAAATCGAGCGCGGACTGCAAGGATGCGACCTCGAACTACTGCAAGCTCTGGGAGTACCAGTACCAGTTGCCAGGTCAGGCCACAGGCACGACGGTCGATGCTTACACCGTCGGCGGTCTCTGCATCACGCCTGACACCAAGGCCGCCGCGGCTGGCGAGGCTTGCGGCTCCGCAGTCGGCAAGCTGTGCAAGAGCGGTCTGTGCCTCGGCAGCTCCGAGACCCAGGCCGGCTACTGCGTCGACACTTGCAACGGCAAGGCCACCTGCGCCGAAAAGATCACCATCGACGGCAACGACTACAAGACCCTTTGCTCGTCGCTGATGGCCGCTTGGGGCGGCACGATGTCGCAGTATGACGACCTCTACTTCCCGCTCTGCATCCCCGTCGGCGTCGACAGCACGCTGTCCGACTGCAGCGCCACGAAGAAGTGCGACGGCAAGGAGTCTTGCGTGCCCTTCCCGATCGCGACGGGTCCGGACAAGAAGGCCTCGGTCGAGTACCACTGCCTGCTGATGGTCGCCGACACCGAGACCATGGGCACCAAGAAGCCCGGCGAGTCCTGCAATCCCGATCCTGCTCAGGATGCGGTTCCCGAGTGCGCCTCCGGTCTTAGCTGCTTCCAGGACAGCGCGACCGGCAAGGGCTACTGCACCGCGCTCTGCAACACCAATGCGGACTGCGGCGCGGGTCAGGACATGATCTGCGACCAGAACTACATGCGCATCCCCCGCAAGGACATGTCCATGGCGGCACTGGTGCCCATGTGCGTCAAGAAGAAGTCCTGCCTGCCCTGCAACGAGGACTTCCACTGCAACGGCGGCTACAAGTGCTCGAACACCGGCGCTGCCGGCACCGCAGCCAACCTGCGTTGCGCGGCCCCCTGCCAGACCGACTCGGACTGCGCAGCCGCCGACAGCGGCGCGGGTGCCAAGTGCGAGCCGGCCAAGAACACCAAGGGAACCGAGATCCCGGGTGTGAAGGTCTGCACGCCGTCCTGCAAGTAGCGGACGGGTCGCGCTCCGCGCGGGGACCCGTCCGCCACCCTGAGCCCGCGAGCGCGTGAGCGCGAGGCGGGCGAAGGGTCTCTGGCCGAGTTCCCGAGTTCCGCGCCCGAGCCAGATCGTTCCATCGCGCCCCGGACGGCAGCAAGGCCATCCGGGGCGCGGTGCTTTTTGCCGCAAGGATTCCTGTCTCGGCCGCCGTTGGTCCGCCGGCCTGACGCCCCCGGCGAGGGACGTGCACGTCCCTCGCCGTAACCCTCCGACGGCCGCCGCCTACCGCGGCCGGCTTGCGCATTCCACACTTTG
>JBMOIG010000200.1:0-6576 GCA_049317445.1 Myxococcota bacterium
GTCAGTCTTGAACTCGATGACAAGAAGTGCTTTGTCGCTCGAGATGACCAAGTCCGGTCGTGGAGTCCTCGGTACCACCCGTTGGCCGTGAGTCCAGTCATCTCGGTACTCGGCCCCGGCGACGACCATCAGCCACACCTGACGAGTGCCCACTTCAGGCGACTTCTCGGTATCGACCGACAACTCCCCGCCGCTTGCCAGCGCTGCGAGTGCCGGTTCTGGAACACCTATGACGCGCAAATGCGGAACCAGGCAGTGCTCGAACGCCAAGCGTCGCCAGAGGACGGCAACAGCGCGAGCCAGGTTCGTCTCTCGCGCCGGGCCGTCGCCCCGGCCGTTGGCTTCGTCGGTACGCGCGGCCAGTTCGCGATAGTGGCCGAACACGTTCAAGTGCCGATTCTCCAATTCGCCTCCTTCACGGCGCGCTAGCCTGGAACAGACTCAGCCGGTCCCTCCGCCAGACTGCACTTCGCAACACACAATGAGCATGTGAACTCAGACTCTGCGGCGATCGTAGTCGGGGACAGGAAGCGTGGCAATGGCGGCGCGCCCGGCCCGAGAGAAACGCGGCACACCCATCAAGACTGAAGCCCCCGGGAAGGGGACGAGGGTGGCGAAGCGGCGGCATCCGCTTCATCCGATTGCACCCGTGCCGGCGGAGGCCCGGCCCACGCCTGCGCACCCCATCGGCGCCGATCCCGGCCCGGTCTGAGCGGTTCGGCCGGATTCGCGCGACTGCCCTGCCTGCTCTCCATCCCGCTCGCCGAACCACTGCACGCGCTTGTCGGAGACTGGCGATGCTCGACTCCTGGAGCACGACCCCTGCCACGGCCTTCAACCACATCTGCGAGTCGAACGCCCGCATGGCCCCGACCCGCCCCCTGCTACAGATCCACGACCGCCGCACACTCCGCCTCGCCGCCTCGCCAACTACGGCGGCCTCCTCGCCCCCCCTCGGAACAAGCATCGAGATCCTGCCCAAGCACGTCGACGACGCCACGGATCCCGTACCCGCCCGCGCCCTACTCCGTCGCATGCTCCTCGACGCGCTCGACCTGCCCGCACGCCACGCCGACGAGGCCGGCATCGAGATGTACCGTGTCCCCCTGACCGAGTGGGTGATGCGCCGGTTCCTTGCCGAGCTCGACCGCCTGACCAAACGCGGCCTCCGCTTCGACTACGTGCGGCTCGAGGAAGAGCAACGCTTCCTGCGCGGCCAGTGGGACATCGCCCGCCAGATGCGGCAACCCCCGGGGCGCGCACACTTCTTTCAAATCCGCCACGACGTGTTCCTGCCCGACCGGCCCGAAAACCGGCTGCTGCGTGCCGCGCTCGACAAGGTCTGCCGCAAGACCACCGACCCGGAGAACTGGCGCCTGTCGCATGAGCTCGCCCTGCTGCTGGCCGAGATCCCTGCCTCCACCCACATCCCCGCCGACTTCAGTGCCTGGCGCAACGACCGCATGATGACGCAATACCGCGAGGTCCGGCCGTGGTGCCGGCTGGTCTTGGGGCAAGAGATGCCGCTGGCGCTGCAGGGCCCCACCACGGGCCTGAGCATGCTGTTTCCGATGGAAAAAGTGTTCGAGAAGCACGTGGCAGTGCAGTTGCGGCGCGTATTGCGGCCAGGCGTCGAGCTGACCGCGCAGGCAGCGAGCCAGTACCTGTGCACGCACGACGACCGGCCGATCTTCCAGCTGAAGCCCGACCTGCTGTTCACGCACCGCGACGGCCGGCGCTGGGTGATGGACACCAAGTGGAAGCTGCTGAACGCCACCGCCGCGCGCGAGGAGAAGTACGACCTGAGCCAGGACGACTTCTACCAGCTGTTCGCGTACGGGCAGACGTACCTGGGCGGAAAGGGCCGGATGGCGCTCGTGTACCCCAAGACCGTGGACTTCGCCGCGCCGCTGCCGGTGTTCCGGTTTCGTCCCGACCTGGGCCTAGAGCTCTGGGTGCTGCCGTTCGATCTGGAGGCGGGGGAACTGGTCCTGCCGAGTGGAGCAGTCGAGTGGCCGGTTCGTCCGTCCGAGCCTGCGCGCGCTGCGGCGTGACTGCTGCTGCTCGCGCCCGAACGAGGCCCGGATTCGGATTCCAACTCGACAACACCGACGGCAGGCAATACAATACGTCTGTCCGTGCGACTGATGCATGACGTTTCGGAACATGACCACTACCGCGACCACCACCGTGCTGACCCTCGCGGCTCGAGGACCCATTCGCGCTCGCGATCTCGACGCGTCCGGCGTCGCACGCACCACCCTGCGCCGGCTTTGCGACAGCGGCCTGCTCGAACGCGTGGGCCGCGGCCTCTACCAGCTCACGGACTTCCCCGCCACGGAACTGCACACGCTGGCCGAAGTAGCCAAGCGCGTACCGCAGGGCACCATTTGCCTGCTCAGCGCGCTGCAACTGCACGGCCTCGGCACAGAGGCACCTCACGCGGTGTGGCTGCTCATCGACTCCCACGCGCGCACGCCGCGCCTGGACCGGCCGCGGCTCGAGGTCGTGCGCGCCAGTGGCTCGGCCCGCGACCACGGCGTCGAAGTGCGAGTCATCGAGGGCGTTCCCGTGCGGGTCACGTCGGCCGCCAAGACCGTCGCCGACTGCTTCCGCTACCGGCGCCACGTCGGTCTGGACGTTGCCCTCGACGCGCTGCGCGACTACCTGCGCGACGCTCGCACCACCCTGGGTGCTGGCAGCGGCGACGGCAGTTCGGGCAGCGGCGCCGCCCCCGACACAACCCGCATTGGCGCGCTGATCGACGCTGCCAAGGCCGACCACATCTACTCCGTCCTCCGCCCCTACCTCGAGGCCCTTGCATGACCCGGCCAGCGACCGATATCGCGGCGTCCGTTCGCGCGCGCCTGCTCCGCCACGCAACCGCACGCGGTGAGGACTTCGAACTGGTCCTGACGCGATACGCCTGGCGCGACCCCTCGAAGTCGCTGTTCAGGGTCAGCCATGGAACGCGCAGTGGTCGGCTGGTGGGCCGTGGCGGGAGATGAGACGAGATCAACCTTGAGGGCCCGTTGGGCCGCAGGGGACTTCGTCGACGGCCGCCTTCTTGACCGGCTTGCGGCCCATCGCCGGTACTCAGGAGTTCGACCAAGGTACACAGGACCTTGTGGCCATGCTCAGCCCCTTCCGCACGTCGCGTTGAAGGCCGGCGCGGCAACCTCAGAGCGCCCGATCACCAGCTGCATGCAGCAACCTCGCCACTTGACAGAACGGTCAAGCGACCCTATTTAGTCAAGCATGAGCACGCAATCCAACCGAACCATCCTTGCCGACACCGTTCCCGCCCGGTTGGCCGAGCTCATCGGCGTGCCCGTGGCCGACCTCGCAGTCCACACGTCCGACCCCTCCGGCGCCGACTTCGTGATCACTTCCGGCCAGACGTTCGTCGTCGACTTCAACCTCTCGACCAGCGCTGCCCCCGTCGCCGCCGCCGCCCGAAAGGTCAAGGCCATCGCCGAGCGAGTGGCTGGCCGCAGCATCCCGCTGGTCGCCGTGCCCTTCATGGGCGACGCAGGGCGACAGGCGTGCGCAGAAGCCGGCGTTGGGTGGATGGACCTGAACGGCAACGCGCACATCGAGGCGCCCGGCCTTCGCATTCTCGTCGAGGGCCGACCGAATCGCTTTCGCACGGTGGGGCGGCCCGAAAACCTGTTCGCGCCCAAGAGTTCGCGCATCGCGCGCCAGTTCCTGCTCGACCCCGAACGGCCGCTGACCCAGCGAGCGCTTGCGCACGCCACCGGGCTCGACGAGGGCTTCGTCAGTCGCCTGGTGGCTCGTCTGCTGACGGATCAATACCTGGTCCGGGATGAGCGCGGCGCACTTCGACCGACCAACCCCAACCTGTTGCTCGACGCATGGCGCGACGCCTATCGGTTCGACGGGCACACCGTTCGCCGCGGCCACGTGGTCTCGCGCTCTGGGGATGCCCTGCTCCGCTTCACTGCCGACACCCTGACGGACCTGGGCGTCGACTACGCAGCCACGGGTCTCGCCGGCGCCTGGGTCCTGAGCCCGTTCGCGGCCTTTCGCCTCGCGACCGTGTTCGTTCGCACGGATCCGTCGACGCAAGTGCTGCAGCGGCTCGGCTTTCGCGAAGAGGACCGGGGGGCCAACCTGTGGCTCGTCGTCCCCAATGACGAAGGGGTCTTCGCGGGCGCCCGCACATCCGACGGCATCCGATGCGCCCATCCCGCGCAGGTGTACGTCGATTTGAAGGGCCAGCCAGAGCGGGCACCCGAAGCGGCCCAGCACCTTCGCAGCGAGTTCCTGACCTGGAGTGCGCATGGCTGACAAGCCCAACCGAGCATCCGAATACACGAGTCAGCAGGTCGAGTTGGTGCGGGCCACCTGCCTGTACGTGGCGACCAAGCTCGGCGACCTGATGGATGACCTGGTCATCGTCGGGGGCCTGGTGCCGTCGCTGCTCGTCGACCAGCGCGCACTCCCCAACGGCGCGGCCCCCCACGTCGGCACGCTGGACCTGGACGTCGGTCTCGGCTTGCCCTGCTGAACGAAGGGAGCTACCGGACGCTTGCCGATCGCCTGCGCGACGCGGGCTTTGCCCCGGACGAGACGCCGGAAGGCAGGGCGACGCGTCAGCGCTGGCGCGTCGGCGGCTCGGCGTCAGCGACAGTCGACTTCCTCATTCCGCCGTCGCTCCCCCACGACCAGGGCGGCAGACTCCGCAATCTCCAGAACGACCTTGCCGCGTTCATCGCCCCAGGCTTGAAGCTCGCCTTCACCGACCGGCAACGCGTGCGGCTGGACGGCAGCACCATCTTTGGCGAGAAGGCGACCCGCAGTGTGTGGGTGTGCGGGCCGGGTGCCTATGTGGTGCTGAAGTCGCTGGCGTTTCTCGGGCGAGGCGAGAACAAGGACGCGTATGACCTGTTCTACCTGCTGCGGAATTTTGGGGCCGGCGTCGAGGATGTCGCCTCGTGCCTGCGACCGCTGCTGGCGGATCCCGACGCACAACGGGCGATGCAAGTCCTGAGGGACGACTACCTGCGGCACGAGGGTATCGGACCTCGCCGCGTGTCGCTGTTCCTCCACGGTGAACCAGACGACGCGACCCAGGCCGATGTCGTCGGCTTGGTGACGGCGCTGCTTGCCGCCTGTGACGGCTGACGCGCGGATAGAGTCCCAAGCAGTGGTGTAACGGCAAAGCGACACGAACCGTCGCACCACTGTGCCAGGCTTCCCCTAGGCCGACGCAACACGGCCGCGGAGAACGCCATGAAGAACCCGCGCACGCCCCCGCCCCACGCCGCACTGCTCGAACGCATCGACCTTTCCCGCGACAGGCGCGGCCAGCTGTGGCTCGAGGTCTCGGTCCGCGGGCCGGTCGGACGGATGCGCGCGGCTCGCGTGCAACTGCCCGAGAAGACGAGCCTGCCCCAGCGCTTGCGCGAGGTTCGGGCCTTGCGCGAGAAGCTCCTCGCCAAGCCTGCGCACACCCGTTCTGCCAAGGTCGACCGCCGCCCGGTTCCCGAGGTCGAGACCATCCGGGATGCCCTCGCCGCCGCCGTCGACGCCGCCGCACAGGCCTTCCGCGGCGAGCGGGCGGCCTTCGCCGAGGACGCCACAGGGAGCATGTGGGCCGGCGCACTCGGCCGGGTCGGCATGCGGCTGCACCTGGTCGACGACATGCGCTGGGTGCACCGGCTGCGCAAGGCCGCCGACCTGGTGCCGGGCGCGGCGTTCAGCTTCGACGCGTACAAACACGTCCACGACCTGACGATCCAGGGCCCGCCCGAGATGTGGACGCAGGAGATCACGCCGCGCTACGTCGGCTACCTCGCTGCCGCCGAGGCGCTGCAGCAGCGCCTGGGGCTGCACCCGAGCGTCTGGACGCAGGAGACCTGAGGCGACCGGCGGGTGGTCTTTGCGGCGTGCCCAAAGCGGCCTCGAGGACGTGGCCTGGTCGGCCTGTCTGCGCGCGCTGCCGATGGCCAAGGAAGGGCTGCTGGTCTGGACGCATCTGGCCTTGCCGACCGCGTTTCTGCAAGACAGAAATCACTGTCTATCCTGAAAAGAAGCGCCAAGGCAACAGCGCCGCCCGCCTGCAGACCCGCGGTCGAGTGGCTGGTTCGTCCGAACGAGCCCGCGCGCGCTGCGGCGTGATGGGAGTGTCGCCCTCGGCCTCCCCGAATGGTCCAGGTCCAGGACACCGATTCAGTTGCTGAACCTCATCGACGTACGCACTGGCAGTGGGCATTTTGCTTGGCTTCGGCCACCTGGAACCTGACAGGCCAGAGGCCTGTCCCCACCCGGCCTGGACATCGGGCTGCAGACGGCCTCTTGACCGCGACCAGTCCTTCGCCACAATCCGACCGCCCGAGGGGGGCCGTCCGCCCCGTGAACACGCGAAGGAGACGCCATGCTCGACCTGCACGCCCTCGCCGATGGCTCGCTCGCCGCCGTTCGCAACTTGGCCCCGGGCCCTTCCGCGGCCTCGTCCCCTTTCACGTCCACCAAGTACCTTTGCGAACTCGAGATTTGTCCCAGCGCCATCTGCAGCTGCGGCGATGTCGTGGTCGTCCTGACGCCCGAGGC
>JBMOIG010000201.1:0-6514 GCA_049317445.1 Myxococcota bacterium
TGCTGTACGAGACCGCCGGAAAGACACCAACCTTGGCAGTGCCCACCGACGTCGCGACTATCGTCACCTGGCCGGAGTTGGAACTGGTGCCGACCGAAGCGCACTCGGTGCCCGCCGTTGCCGCTGAACCAGCGTACCTACAGTTGCAGCCTACAAGCCCCTTGCAGAATCGCTGGTACGCGGTGATCGCCGGACGAGTGCCGACCGGATGGACAATCATCCTCGACTCGCTTCTCTACCATTTGCCCGACGGCACAAGGGCCGCGCGCTTTCGCCCGGATTCGCATCCGACTATCAGGTGGCTGAGGGTCTGCAACGATTCGAGTACCATGCGGCTGGAGGCATTGTTGTCTGAGGTCCTTTCTCCAACCGCAAGCCCGTTCCTGGTCACCCAAGACGACGAGCCCGTCTACTGCGAATTGGGGCCACCAGACTCATCCGGGCTGTTCATCCGCGCGACCTGCGAGGCGTGGGATGTCGCGCGGCCTGTCACCATCGCCGTCGATCCGGCGCTGGTCGGGCCCACCGGTGCCCAGGTCACCACGATCGGGAGCACCGAACCGTTCACGACGTTGGTCATTACTCAGCCGCTCGAGAAGCCGCCGTACCGGTGTGGGTATGTGCCGCTGTGACTTGCGCGATATCGATTTCGCCTGTGGAGACGATGCGCACGCGGTCGGCCCGCGCAACTAGCCGGCGCAGGAGACGAGCTGTCTCAGTCGCACCCTCCCTGCCGAGCGCACGAGCTTCCCGTGAAGACGGCGCGGTACTCCTCCGGAAACTGAACGACCGGCAGGCCGGTATTTCCGTCCCAAACCATCTGGATCGGCGGAACGAACTCGGCCATGAGATCAAGACCCGGCGGCTTGTGGGTGCTGAACGTTCCAGGCGAGAACGCAAACCCCAAGTAGTGTCCGACCTCATGCGCGAGCGCCCAGCCGCGCAACCCGTCGCCCCAGCTAGGCGACGGCGCTTGGATCGCCACGGCCGCGCCGTGGATGTTCCACACGCAGTACCCGATTCCTAGCCCCGCCCCCAACCTTCCGCCGATGGTCGCGCCGGTCGCGGCCCCTGCAGCCGCGCCGGGCGGGCCGGCCACGAGTCCTCCGAGGATCGCCCCCAAGATGCCAACAACCACAGCACCGATCGCAGCACCAGCGCCTGCCGCCGTGGCGCACTCCAGGAATTCACCAATGCCGTCGGGTGGCGGGCACGCACGAGCGCCACCAGACGTGCCTGCCCTGGCCTCGCCGTCGCGAGTGATGGTCCCCACCAGAAACACTGTTATTCCGTGCACATCGGTGACCGCGTAGTCGTCGACGAGTTCAGCCATCTCCATGCTGGGTAGTGGACCAAAGCCGTTGAGTTCGAGGTCGTAGTGGCTGGAGGCGGCAGGGTCCGGAATCGGCATCCAGTAGACACGTCCGATTCCGATTTCTGCCGAGGCGTACAGGCCACGCGCCACATACAGCGCAGCGTTCATGCGCCGCCAGGACTCGATGTCGTGCTGCGCCGCGGACACTGGCCTCAACACCATGTTGAACCGGGCGCCCGACGCGAGTTCAAACTGCCGTCGCACACTGAGGCCTACCGGAACATGGCTGCCAATTCCGATGGAGGCACCGCTGTCGGACTTG
This sequence comes from Myxococcota bacterium, assembly GCA_049317445.1. Lineage (GTDB taxonomy): Bacteria > Myxococcota_A > UBA9042 > UBA9042 > UBA9042 > CAJBNH01. The sequence continues at coordinate 1,638 of JBMOIG010000201.1, forward strand.
ACCACCACAGGGAAGGCAGGTTGAAGCACCATCGGGTCGGTCGGGCTTCTGGTGACGTGGCCGAAGAGGTGTTCCAGAACCGAAAGCCTGGTCGGCACCGGCCCGTTGCAAGCGATGATGCTTCGCAATGATGTCATTTGGCCTCCCAGATCGGGGCTGCCCCGGCCGCTGAACGCCCGACGGCACCCAGGGTTCTGCATCGACGCGACGCTCGCGCGGGCTGATCATGACGGCGGCAGTTGCCGTGTCGCTTCGACCTGCGAGTGCAGGCCGACCCGCGAGCGACAAGTCGCAGAAGACAGAAGCACGGTCAAGCCCTCGCCCCGCCCCCAACGCCCCCCCCCCTAATGCGACCCCTTCTTAAAGCGAACCGCAGCCCCCTGATACACATGCTCGTTCCAGCTGGCAGGCGCATACCCGTTGTCGACCTCGACCATCGTGATGCAGTCCTGAACCGGGCAAACGATCTCGCAAAGGTTGCACCCCACGCACTCGCTCTCGTCGATCACCGGAACCCGCGGAGCGCCCACCGCCGCCGGCTCGATGCACTGATGCGCCCCGTCGCGACAAGCAGCCACGCAGTCGTAGCACCCGATGCACTTGCTGGCGTCGATCTTGGCCACCTGCTCGAAGTTGACGTTCAGCTCGCCCCACTCGGAGTAGGACGCCACGGCCTTGCCGCGAAAATCCTCCAACGTCTCGAAATTGTGCCGGATCATATACTCCGACAAGCCCTCGATCATGTCCTCGACGATGCGATACCCCTTGAGCATCACCTCGGTGCACACCTGCACGCTGGACGCGCCAAGGAGCATGAACTCGACCGCATCGCGCCAGTTGGCCACGCCGCCAATGCCGCTGATCGGCAGACTGAACCGCGGATCACGCGACAAGGCCCCGACCATGTGCAACGCGATGGGCTTGACCGCCGCGCCGCAGTAGCCCCCGTTCGTCGACTTGTCGCCCACCGTCGGATAGAGCACGAACTTGTCGACGTCGACGCCGATGATGCTCTTGATCGTATTGATCAAAGACACACCCTGGGCACCGCCGCGCTGGGCTGCCAGACCGTGCGGCACGATGTCGCTGACGTTTGGCGTCAACTTCACCAGCACCGGAATCTTCGCATACGACGTGACCCAACCCGTGATGCGCTCGTTGACCTTGGGCTCCTGACCGACCGCCGAGCCCATGCCGCGCTCGCACATGCCGTGGGGACAGCCGAAGTTCAGCTCGAGACCGTCTGCTCCTGCGTCCATCGAACGCATGATCAGGTCCTTCCACTCTTCCTCGGTCTCGACCATCAGCGACACGATGACGGCGTGGTCGGGAAAGCGCTTCTTGACCTCGTAGATCTCGCGGAAGTTGACCTCGAGCGGCCGGTCGGTGATCAGCTCGACATTGTTGAAGCCAATCGTCTTCTTGGCGCCGTAGTTGTGCGAGCCGAAGCGGCTGGACACGTTCTGGATCGGCTGGCCCAGGGTCTTCCACACCGCGCCGCCCCACCCTGCCTCGAAGGCGCGCATGATTTGCGCACCCGAGTTGGTCGGCGGGGCCGACGCGAGCCAGAAGGGGTTGGGAGAGCGGATGCCTCCGGTGTTCGAGCGCAGATCAACCATGGGGGGCCTCCTTCGCCTGGCGCGCGGCCGCGGCGGTCGTGGTCAGGTACTCGTCGATGGCGATCGCTGCGGACTTGCCCTCGGCCACCGCGTTCACGACCTCCTTGCCGCCGTTGGTGCAGTCGCCGCCCGCCCACAGGCCGCGCCGACCGGTAAACCCGCTCGCGTCGACGACCACGCGACCCTTGTCGAGGGTGACGCCCGGCAGCCCGCCCAGCAGCTCGCCCAGCTTGGCCTGGCCGATGCCCAACAGCACCAGGTCGGCCGGCAGGTCGAACTCCGTGCCCGCCATCGGCTTCTTGTGGTCGTCCATGCGGATGCAGCGCACCGACTCGACGCGGCCGTTGCCCTGGAACGCGACCGGCAACGCCTGCCAGACCGCGTGCACGCCGTCGATCTTCGCGACCTTCCACTCGTGCTTGTAGCCGGGCATGCCCGCTTCGGTGCCGCGATAGACCAGCGTGACGTCCGGCACGCCCAAGCCGTTGAGCTCGCGCACCGCATCGACCGCCGTGTTGCCGCCGCCGATCACCAGGGCGTGGCGCACCTTGGACAGGTCAACGGTCCCCAGCTTCATGCCCTCGATGAACGCGACGGCGCCCTGCACGCCCGGCAGCTGCGCGCCCGGAACGTCGAGCAAGCTGTCGGCGCCCAGACCGATGCCGACGAACAGCGCGTCGTGACGCTGCTCCAGCTCGGCCCACGTCACGTCCGCGCCAACCTGAACGCCGGTGCGGACTTCGATGCCGCCGATGGCCAGCAGCCAGTCGATCTCCTTGGCCACGTCGTCTGCCCGCACCTTGTACGGCGCGACGCCGGTGACATCCAAGCCGCCGATCACGCTGCGCTTTTCGTAGATGGTGACCGCATGGCCCTGCCGCCGCAGCTGGTACGCCGCCGACAGCGACGCGGGGCCGCCGCCGACCAGACCGACGCTTAAGCCGCTGTCCGGTCCCGCCGCGTGGAACTGCCAACCCTGCGCAATGGCGTGGTCGGTGGCGTGGCGCTGCAGCTTGCCGATCTGGATCGGCGGCTGGTCCATGTGGTTGTACACGCAGGCGCCGACGCACAGCACCTCGACCGGGCAGACGCGGGCGCAGCTGGAACCCAGGATGTTCGCGTCGAAGATCGTGCGCGCCGAGCCCTTGAGGTTGCCCGTCGCGATCTTGCGGATGAACTGGGGGATGTCGATGCTCGTCGGGCACGCGATGGTACAGGGCGCGTCCTCGCAGAACAGGCAGCGGCTCGCCTCGGCGAACGCGTGGCCTGCTGAAAGGGCCGGCTTGAAGTCCTGGAACACGGTCTCCGATCGCTTCTCTGCTAGCTTCATTCGACCTCGGGGCCGCTTGCGCGGGGGGTGTCTGGGTCAGAAGTCTTCGTGTTCGCGCAGGGTTGCGCGGTCTGCGCGAAAACAAGGGCGGGATGCTAGGGCAACCCATGGCGCCAAGCAAGAGAAAAGGGACCGGGCTGGTCGGATTGGACGGCCGTTGCGTGTCGCGATGAAGGGTTACGTTTGGGTCCGGTTTGAGCCGGGTGCGCAGGGCTACGGCGCCCAGACGTTCGACCTGGCCGGGTGCGGTTCGGCACGGGATCGGCCATACTCGCCGCCATGCGCATCGACCGATACATCAGCCAAGGCACCGGAACCCCTCGCAGCCACGTTTGGACCGGTGTGCGTGCCGGGCAGGCCTTGGTCAACGGCGTGGAAGTCCGCGATCCGGCCAAGCAAGTCACGTCGGGCGTCGACGAGGTGGTGTTTCGCGGCAAGCCCGTGCGCCCGTTTGGCCACCGCGTGCTGATGCTGCACAAGCCCGTGGGGCACGTGTGCACGACCGAGGAGATGGCCGCGCCGAACGTGATGAGCCTGGTGCCCGCCGACCTGCAGGCGCGCGATCTGGCGCCCATCGGCCGGCTGGACAAAGACACGACGGGGCTGCTGCTGCTGACGACCGACGGCGGCCTGAACCACGCGCTGACCCACCCGCGCAGGCACGTCGAGAAGGCCTATGTGGCCACGTTGCAAGCGGATCTGCCGCCCGATGCCGAAGACCACTTTGCCGTGGGCATCGTGCTGCCCGACGGGACGCGCTGCCTGCCGGCGGTGCTGGAGCGGATGGGGCCCAAGCTCGTGCGGATCCGCCTGCACGAGGGCAAGTTTCATCAGGTCAAGCGCATGGTCGCGGTGTGCGGCGGGCTGGTGCTGACGCTGCACCGCGAGCGCATCGGCGGCCTGTGGCTCGACCCGACCCTGCCGCCCGGCGGCGTGCGCGAGCTGACGGCCGACGAGGTCGCCCTGCTGCGTTCTGGTGAGCCCGCCGACCCAGGCGAAACGGACGCCGCCGAGCCATGAGCCAGCCGTTTGCCTCGTCGCCGCCGTCGGTGCGCCTGGTCTCGCTGTCGGATCGGCCGTTCGAGCACGCCGTCGCCGCCGCCCGGACGTGCTACAGCGGCAAAGGCGTTCTGACCGCCGACGAGGTCTCGGGCGTGGGGCTGCCCCCCGACAAGCAACTGCAGCGCCAGGACCTGCGCGACCGCATCGCCCAAAGCACGTTCCGGGCCGGTCACCACACGACATTGCAGCATGGATTCGCCCAGTTCGCGCTCGACAACGTGTCGCGGCAGTTCGTCTGGAGCTTTCTGCACGCCCATCCCTTCTACAACAGCGAACAGACCAGCCAGCGCTACGTCGAGGTCAAGCCCGGGCGCGTCGCGGTGCCCGCCCTGCCCGACGCCGCCCAGCGCGTGTTCCAGCAAGCGGTCGAGCGGCAGATGGCCGACTACCACGCCCTGATCGAGCTGCTGGAACCGGCCGCTGCGCAAGCGTATTTCGCCGTCTTTCCGGCACGCGCCAAGGACCCGCAGAAGTGGCGCCAACCGGTGCAGCGTCGGGCGCAAGAGGTCGCGCGCTACGTGCTGCCCGTCGCCACCCACACCACGCTGGTGCACACCGTCAACATCCTGACCGTGCTGCGGTATCGACGCCTTTGCCAACAGCCCGACACGCCGCGCGAGGCTCGCTTTGTCGTCGACCGCATGGCCGAGTTGCTGTTCCAGGCGGACGCGGCCATGTACCTAGCCAAGGCGCAAGGCCGCAATGGCGTCGCAGCCCCTGCGACAGCGACTCGTCAAGCTGCCGGTTTGTGGCCGGACACTCTCGTCTGAAAGGCCAACCCAGGGCTGCGTAGCCCCGGCGCCTCGGCCTGCTCCGCGCGGACGACTCTAAGCGCTTGCGACAGCGTCGGCCGTCACAACCTGAAC
>JBMOIG010000202.1:0-6476 GCA_049317445.1 Myxococcota bacterium
ATGTACCGGCAACCGCAACGGAACCCCCCTCCCCTTCCAAAGCAAGTAAACCGCCGGATACACAAGCAATTCCAAAACGAACGAAGTCGCCAATCCCCCCACCATAGGCGCCGCGATCCGCTTCATCACATCCGCCCCAGCCCCGATACTCCACATGATCGGCAGCAACCCAAAGAACGCCGCAAGCACGGTCATCGCCTTGGGACGCACCCGCTTGACCGCCCCATGCACAATGGCCTCGATCAGCTCACTGCGCGTCCGCAGCCGCCCCTCCCGCCGCGCCTCGTCATGCGCCAAATCCAAGAACAGCAGCATGAACACCCCAGTCTCGGCATCCAGCCCCATCAGCGCAATCAGCCCCACCCAAACGGCAATCGACACGTTGTAATCCAAAACGTACAAAAACCAAAACGCACCAATGGCCGAAAATGGCACAGCCAACAGCACAATGCTCGCCTTGACCGCCGACTTGGTATTCGCATAGAGCAAACCGAAAATCAGCAACAACGTCAGCGGGATCACCAGCTTCAGCCGCTCCTCGACCCGCTGCATGTTCTCGTACTGCCCGCTCCAAGCCACCGCATACCCGGCCGGCACCTGCAACTGCGCGTCGAGCGTCTGCCGCGCCGCCTTCACATAACTGCCCACGTCGATCTTGGCGGTATCGAAATCCACGAACACATACCCCGCCAACAACCCATCCTCGTCGCGAATCATCGACGGCCCCAGCGCCAACTTCACGTCGGCAATCTCGGCCATCGGCACTTGCCCGCCCCCCGGCAACGGCACCAGTACCCGCCGCAGCGTGTCCAGATCCTCCCGATAAGCGCGTGGATAGCGCACGCTGATGCCATACCGCGCCCGCCCCTCGACCGTCGTGCCCTGGTTGTCGCCACCCACCGCCGTCATCACCAGCATGTTGGCGTCGTCGACGCTCAGGCCGTACCGCGCCAACTGATCGCGCTTGAGCTCGAAGTCCAGGAAGTAGCCACCCGCCACCCGCTCGGCAAACACGCTGCGGGTGCCCGGGACCTTCTGCAGAATCCGCTCGGCCTCCAACGCGATGCGCTCGATCTCCTTGACGTCGGCACCACTGACCTTCAACCCCACCGGCGTGCGAATGCCCGTCGACAGCATGTCCAGCCGCGCCTTGATCGGCATCGTCCAAGCATTGGTCACGCCTGGGAATTGCATCGCTCGATCCAGCTCCTCGACCAACTGGTCCTGCGAGATCCGGTCGCGCCAGAAGGGCCGCAGCACCGGCTCCAGCCACCCCGGCACCTTGCCCGTGTACCACTGCGGCACCTTGCGCCACTGCGACTCGGGCTTGAGCAGAATGGTCGTCTCCATCATCGAGAACGGCGCCGGATCCGTGGCCGTCTCTGCCCTGCCCGCCTTGCCATAGACCTTCGCCACCTCGGGAAAGGTCATCAACACCTTGTCTTGCGCCTGCAACAGCCGCTGCGCCTCTGTGACCGACAGGCCCGGCACCGTCGTGGGCATGTACAGCAGCGACCCCTCGTTCAGCGGCGGCATGAACTCCGAACCCAGCTTGAAATAGACGGGCACCGTCGCGGCCACCAGCAGCATCGCCGCGACGACGGTGAACTTCGGATGGCGCAAGACGAATCGACACGGCGGCTCGTACAGGGCGTGCAGGATGCGCGAGATCGGGTGCTTTTCCTCCGCGTGGTACTTGCCCACGAACAGCGTCGTCGCCAGCCACGCGGCGGGGCGCGGGCGGAAGGTGAAGGGCTTCATGCGCGAAAACAGCATCCGCAACGCCGGGTCCAGCGTGACCGCCAGCAGCGCCGCGATGCCCATGGCCAGCGTCTTGGACCACGCGAGCGGCTTGAACATCCGCCCCTCCTGGTCCATCAGCACGAACACGGGCAGGAACGAGACGGCGACGACCAGCAGCGAGAAGAACACCGACGGCCCCACCTCCAACAGCGCCTGCAACCGCACCTCGTGAAAGTCGCCCTTCGAGCCCTCTGCCTGCCAGATCTGCAAGCGTTTGTAGGCGTTCTCGACCTCGACGATGGCGCCATCGACCAGCACGCCGATCGAAATCGCGATGCCCGCCAGCGACATCAGGTTGACGGTGATGCCCATGGCGGCCAGCGGCAGAAACGCGAGCAACACGCTGACCGGAATGGTGACGATCGGCACGATGGACGACGGGATGTGCCACAGGAACAGCAGGATCACGAGCGAGACGATGATCATCTCTTCGATCAACTTGTCGCGTACGTTGTGGATCGCGTTGACGATCAGCTCGGACCGGTCGTAGGTCGTGACGATCTCCGTCCCCGCCGGCAGCGACGGCTTCAGGTCCTTCAGCTTCTGCTCCACGCGCTCGATCACGTTCAGCGCGTTCTCGCCCGACCGCATGACCACGATGCCGCCCACCGCATCGCCCTGCCCGTCCAGATCCGCCACGCCGCGCCGCAGCTCGGGCCCCAGCGCGACGGTCGCCACGTCCTTGACCGTCACCGGCGTGCCCCCGCGCGAGACCAGCACCAGCTTCTCCAAGTCCTCGATCTTCTGGATGTACCCGCGGCCGCGCACCATGTACTCGCGCCCCGCCATCTCGACCAGCCGGCCGCCCACGTCTTGGTTGCCCTGCCGCACCGCCTGCACCACCTGGTTCAGCGTCAGACCGTACGACGCCAGCGCATTCGGGTTCACCGTCACCTGGTACTGCCGCACCTGGCCGCCCACCGTCGCCACCTCGGCCACGCCCGGCACCGACTGCACGGCAAAGCGCAGGAACCAGTCTTGATACGAGCGCAATTCGTCGCTCGAGTGCTGGCCCGTCTTGTCGACCAGCGCGTACTGGTACACCCAGCCCAGGCTCGTCGCGTCGGGTCCCAGCTCGGTCTTTACGCCTTGGGGCAGCTGCGCCTGGATCTTGCTGAGATACTCGAGCACGCGGCTGCGGGCCCAGTACAGGTCGGTACCGTCCTCGAAGATCACGTACACATAGCTGTAGCCGAAGTCCGAAAGCCCGCGCACCGCCTTGACTTTCGGCGCCCCCAGCAGGGCCGACACGATCGGGTACGTGACCTGGTCCTCCAGGATGTCGGGGCTGCGGTCCCACTTCGAGTAGACGATCACCTGCGTGTCGCTCAGGTCCGGGATCGCGTCCAGCGGCATCGACTGCATGGTCCAGCCGGCATACAGGCACGCGACGGCCGTCGCCGCGAGCACCAGGTACTTGTTCTCGGCCGAGAAGCGGATGATCGCCTGGATCATTTCGCGCCTCCGTGGTCGGGCATCAGCGCACCCAACGCCGCCTTCAAGCTCGACTCCGAGTCGACCAGAAACGCCGCGCGCGTGACCACCCGGTCGCCCACCTGCAGGCCCGCCGTCACCTCGACTTGCCCGTCCGGCGCCGGCCCGGTCCGCACCACCACCGGCTTGAAGTGGCCCTTGTCTTGCACCAGGAACGCGACCTGCTGCGTGCCCGAGTCGAGCACCGCGTCGGCCGGGATGCGCAGGCCGTCGCGCGCTTCCGTCCGGAACGTCACCTCGCCGAACAGACCCGGCCGCAACTGTCCGTCGGTGTTGGCAAACGACAGGCGCACCCGCACCGTGCGCTTCTGCTCGTCCATCAGGGGGTCGACGAACGCCACCTCGCCCGTGAACACGCCCGGCACGCCCTGCAACGCCAGCGACGCCGCCATGCCCTTGTGCACCTGCCCGATTTCGTTGGCATACACGTCGGCCACCACCCACACCCGGCTCAGGTCGGTGATCTCGAACGGCGCATCGCCCGGATTCAGCGGCGAACCCTGCACCACGTTCTTCTGCGTCACCACGCCCGCAATCGGCGACACCAGCGTCAGGGTCTTCTGCACCCGCCCGGTGCGCTCGACTTTGGCGATCAACGACTTGGGCACGTCCCACAGCTTCAGCTTCTGCCGCGCCGCCTCGACCAGCCCCGTCGTACCCGCGCCGCCAGGACCGTCGCCCAACGCCGCGCTGGCCAGCGCCTGGTCGGTGCGGGCCGCCAGCAGCAGCTCGGTCTGCGCGCTGACCAGGTCGGGGCTGTAGATCTCGAGCAGCGCCTCGCCCTTCTTGACCTCGCGCCCCACGAAGTCGACGTGCAGCGCATCGACAAAGCCCTGCACCTTCACGTTCACCTTGCGCACCCGCGTCTCGTCCACGGCGACCCGCCCCGAGGTCCGCCACACCCGCCCGACCGGCCCCAACACGACCGTCGCCGTCGTCAGGCCGATCAACTGCTGGCGCTCGGGCGCGATCTGCACGGTCGTCAAGCCGTCGGGCCGCGCCGGCGCCCACTGGATGCGCGCCGCCTGAGCCGGGTCGCGGGCGTCCAGCAACGTCTCGCCGTCGATGATGCACGTGCCCGGCTCGGCCTGGGTGTAGGTCGGGTGTACCGGGCAGGTCCACGGCTCGCCGGGGGTGGGCGGAATCGCTGTCGCTGCGGCCTGTTGGCCCCCGCCACCGGCGTTCGGCCCCGTGTCGGCGTCGATGGGCACCAGCTTCATCCCGCAAATCGGGCAGTTCCCCGGCCGGTCCGAGGTGTACGTCGGGTGCATCGGGCAGTGGTACTTGGGCACGCCCACGCTGGCCCCTGCCGGTGCTGCGGCGCCGTGCTGCGGGTGGTCCATGTGGCCCATGCCCGGCAGCAGACCCGCCCACCCCAAGCCGTACAGCGCACCGCCGCCGACCATCAGGCCGACGAGGAACAACGCCACCCCGCGCAACTGTCCATGTGTCTTGGTCTTCATCGTCTACATCCCGCCCATGCCGCCGCCGGGGGCCGAAGCCGCTGCCGCCGTCGCGCCTGAGCTTGTGGAAGTCTTTGCCGCGCTTGCAGAACCCGAGCCGCCGCCCATCGATCCCGCGCCGCCCACCGCACCCACGGGGATGCCTGGGGCCGCGTCCAAGCTGGCCTGGTCCAACGCAATCGACAGGGCGTGCGCCTGAGCCAGCGAACCCAGAAAGGCGCTGCGGTCGGCGAACCAGCCGTTCAGCGCCTCGAGCACCGACACGAACGGCGCCTTGCCCACGCCGTACTGCGCCAGTGCCGACCGCACCGTCGCATGCGAGCGGGGCAACACGCCCTTGCGGTACAAGTCGTTGATCTCGCGCGTCGACTGTGCCTGGTCCAGCCGCTCGCGGGTCCGCTGCCCCAACACCTCGGTCAGCTCGCGCACCGCCTGTTCGCCCGCCTGCGCCTGCAGCTGCGCTTCACCCGCCACCCGGTCCAGCCGCGCCCCCGACCACACCGGCAGCGTGACGCTAAGCCCCACCTGCCACATCGGCTCGTTGGCAAACCCGCGCGGCATGATGCCGGCCGTCACCGCCAGGTCCGGGCGCTTCTCGCTCTGCGCCAGATCCCCCTGCAGCCGCGCCTTGCGAATCGCCACCTGCGCCGCCGCGAGTTCGGGACTGCGGCTCAGGGTCTGGTCCAGTGCGTCGGCGGGCGCGTCGGGCAGCGGCAATTCCTCCAGCGCGACCTTGGGTTCCAGCACGGCGTCGAACGGCCGCCCCGCCAACCGGTTCAGCTCGGTGCGCCGCGTGCGCTCGTCGGCCAGCAGCGACGCCTTGGTCTGCGCCAGCCGCGCCCGCTCCAGCTGCGCCCGCAACAAGTCCAACTGGCTGCCCTGTCCCACCGCGTTGCGCGCCTTGGCCACCGCTTCCGCCTGCTGCCACAAGGTCTCCTGATCGTCGACCAGCCGCCGCTGCTCGCGCGCCAACAGCAACCCCACGTACCCACGGCGGATCTGCGCCTGCAGGTCCAGTCGAATCCGCCCCAGCAGCGCCTCGGCCGCCTCGACGTCCACCGCCACCACCTGGTGCCGCGCCTGGCGCTTGCCCGGCCACGGCAGCGGCTGGGTCGCCATGATCGAAAAGAACGTCGACATCATGGGGTTGTCGAAGCCCTCGATGGCCCAGCCGTCGTTCTGGTACGCCACGGCCAGCGTCGGATCGGCAAGGGTCGCCGCCTGTGGTGCCCGCTCGCGCAGCGACGCCACCGTCAGCTGTGCGCGCTTCAGGTCCGGGCTGCGGTCCAGCGTCTCGCGCACCAGCGCCTGCAGCACCGGGTCGGGCTCGGCGGCGTGGACGGGACTGGGAATGGCAGTGGCCAGACCGCTGATCCACAAGGCAAGTCCCACGGTTGTCGAACGATAGGTCATCTGGTGCCTCACACGATGGCGAACGGGATCTAGCGCGCGCGGTTCTTGTCCGACGGCGGCCCTTGAACCGTGCCGCAAGCGAGCATCTCTGCGCCGTAGTAAGGGTTCTTCACGGCCGTGCCGCGCTGCAGCCAGCGCCCGGGCGCCATCGAGCAGTACACGACGACGGTGCCGCCCGCGGCCTTGGGATACGCGGCGGCCAAGGTGATCATGGCCTCGGACAGGGGCTTGAACTGCAAGCGCTGGGCCTTCAGGTCCTTGGGAAAGTCCTTGACCAGCTTCTGGATCTCAGGGGTGACGGTC
>JBMOIG010000203.1:0-6466 GCA_049317445.1 Myxococcota bacterium
GTACACGGCAAACCTGGGCTTCATTTCGTGGGTCAAGGCCGCGTTTGGGCTGTAGCTCACTGCCGCGGATAGCATCGGCGGCAACGAACGGAAGGAACCGCAACTCGATGGGCTGCGGGCGACTGAGGAGTTCGACATGAAGAACAGGAACTTGGCGTGCAAGCTGGCCACATCGTTGGCGGCTGCATTGATGCTCACGAGTGGCGCGGCGATGGCTGCGGTGCCCGGGACCGCGTTGATCGAGGGCACGCTGCACTCCTCTGGTGGCGGCGCGGCGGCGGACGGCGACTACGCGACGGTGTTCGCAATCTACAAGGACCAGGTCGGCGGTTCGCCGATCTGGTTCGAGGGGCCGGTCACGGTCAAGGTTGCGGCAGGCCAGTTCAGCTATGCGCTGGGAAGCGGCGTGGCGTTGAAGCCTGCCGATCTGGCGACGGGCGCGTGGTTGGGCATGAAGATCGGCCAGGACCCCGAGTTGGCCCGCAAGCCCCTGCACTCGGTGGCGTATGCGCTGCGTGCTGCGGTGGCGGAAGGTCTGTCGTGCACGGGCTGCGTGGGTGCGAGCCAACTGGATGCCACGGCGCTGAAGGATTACCTGAAGGCGGGCGATCTGGCGACGGTGGCGCTGTCGGGCGCCTACGCGGACTTGGCGGGCGCTCCGGACCTGACCGGGTTCGTGAAGGCCGCGAACTTGGCAGACGTGGCGACGACGGGTGCCTACGCGGACCTGACGGGCGCTCCGGACCTGACGGTGTACGCGAAGACGGCGGGTCTGGCGAAGGTGGCAACGACGGGCAAGTACGCAGACTTGGCGGAGATTCCGGCGATGGCGCAGCTTGGCAAGTCTTGCGGCTCGAACCTTGTGGTCGTGGGCATCAAGGCGGACGGTTCTCTGGAATGCGCTCAGGCCAGCGCCGCGGCGACGATCGCTGCCGACAACATCGACGAGATCTCCAACGGCCTGATCTGGAACCAGTTCACCGACGTGTTCGCGTCGGCGGCCGCCCTACCGATTCCGGACAACAACCCAATTGGCGGCTTCTCAGAAATCGTGGTGGGCGATGTGGGTCTGGCGCAGAAGCTGACGGTGTCGTTGGAGTTGGCAAACTCGGACATCTCGACGGTGCAGGTTTGGCTGTATGACTCAGCGAATCAGGAATACGTGCTCTACAACAAGGGCGGCAAGAAGGGCGACGGCATCAACACGTCGTATCCGGACAACACGAAGACGATCTCCGGCGACCTGACCTACTGGGTGGGCAAGAACCCCAAGGGCACTTGGCGCTTGAAGGTGGTCGACTTGGCGTTTCTGAACAACACCACGGACGGTCAGGTGGTGAAGTGGTCGGTGAACCTGCAGACGTTGTCGAGCAAGAAGATCCAGATCAAGGGCGACCTGATCATCGACGGCACCATCACCAACCCCAGCCTGACCGCGATGGTATCGGCCGCAGCCAAGAAGGCTGCCTACCGCTGGACCGCGTTCAACACCTACCACAACAGCCAGGAAGGTTGGCTGATGAACGACAATCCCACGATGTTCGGCGGTGTGAATCCTTCGTGCTGGACTGACGGCAGCTGCACGGCCGGCAACCTGTCGTCGGACAAGGAGGTGATTCGCACCCTGTTCGTCAACAAGGGCTACGCGAAGTGGAATGCGAACGTCTGGTCTGAGCTGTACACGCAGCACTCATCGACCAACGGCCGCATCGTCATGGCCCTGTTCCGGGTCAAGAACACCACCGCCAGTGACATCACGTGGACGCCCTTCTGGTGGTACACCGGCGGCGCGTGGTCTGAGAGGTCGAGCGTTGCCGTGAACGGCAGCAACATCTGGACCGCCGACTGCGGCGGTGCAACGTGCAACACCTCCCAGAACCTCACGATTCCGAAGAACCGCACCAGCACGGTCATCTTCCAAGTCAGTGCGTCGGCGGCCTACTCATGGTGCTGCGATACCCATCACCGAAAGATCGTTCTGGCGTTCTACAACAACAGCCTCAAGTTGCCGTCGGGTCTCGAGTTTATCGATGACCTCGGCACGGCGACCGGCGGCTGGGAGCAGTGATGGCGCGGACCGCCCACCTGAACCGCAGGAACACCTGCGGAACTGCCGACTGCGGGCTCACAGTCCGGACGGACAGTTACGAGGGTTGGGAAGAGTCACCGCGGTTAGGGAGACTGAGGCGCCTTGAATCGACGCCAAAGTCCAATCCGGAACGAGGAGTTGGAATCATGCGAAATCATGCGACTGTGGTGAAGACATGCTTGGCCGTCGTGGCCGCGCTCCTTCTGACCAGCGGTGCGGCCGTTGCGGCTGTTCCGGCGACGGCCATGATCGAGGGCACACTGCACTCGACGGGCGGCGGCGCAGCGGCGGACGGCCCCTATGCGACGGTGTTTGCGATCTACAAGGACCAGACGGGCGGTTCGCCTGTTTGGTTCGAGGGGCCGGTGACCGTCACCGTCTCGGCTGGGCGTTTCAGCTACGCACTCGGCACCGCAACGCCTTTGAAGCCTGCGGATCTTGCGTCCGGCGCCTGGCTCGGCATGAAGCTCGGCCAGGACCCCGAGCTGCCGCGTCGGCCGCTGCACTCGCTGACGTTCGCGCTGCGGGCGACGGTGGCAGAGTCGCTGGCGTGTTCGGGATGCGTCGCGGCATCGGCGTTGGACGCCTCGGCGTTGCAGGGCTATCTCAAGGCGGGCGACTTGGCCAAGGTGGCGTTGTCCGGTTCTTACACCGACCTGTTCAACGCGCCTGACCTCAGCGCATACGTCAAGGCTGCCACTCTGGCGGACGTCGCGACGACGGGCAGCTATCAGGACCTTGCCGGCGTGCCGGACCTGACGGCGTACGCCAAGACTGCGGACCTTGGCAAGGCAGCAACGACCAACAAGTACGCGGACTTTACCGGCCTGCCCACGCTGGTCGAGGTGGGCAAGTCCTGCGGAACCGGTTTGCTGGTGGCGGGCATCAAGGCGGACGGCACTTTGGACTGCGCGCAGGCGAGTGCCTCGGCGACCATTCCGGGCGACGGCATCGACGAGATCTCCAACAGCCTAATCTGGAACCAGTTCACCGACGTGTTCGCGTCTGCGGCGGCGCTGCCGATTCCTGACAACAACCCGATTGGCGGCTTCTCGGAGATCGTGGTCGGCGACGTGGGCTTGGCGCAGAAGCTGACGGTGTCGTTGGAGCTGACGAACTCGGACCTGTCGACGGTGCAGGTGTGGTTGTACGACTCAGCGAATCAGGAATACGTGCTTTACAACAAGGGCGGCAAGAAGGGCGATGGCATCAATACGTCCTATCCCGACCCGACCAAGACGATCTCAGGCGACCTGACCTACTGGGCGGGCAAGAATCCCAAGGGCACGTGGCGCTTGAAGGTGGTGGACACGGCGTTCCTGAACAACACCACGGACGGCCAGGTCGTGAAGTGGTCGGTGAACCTGCAGACGCTTTCGAGCAAGAAGATCCAGATCAAGGGCGACCTTATCGTCGACGGAACCATCTCCAATCCGGGCCTCTCGGCACAGATTGCCGCGGCCTCGACGCCTGCGACCTATCGCTGGTGCATGTTCAATACCCACCAAGATGGTCAGGAAGGCTGGTTGATGGGCAACGACGCCGCGATGTTCGGTGGCGTGAATCCGTCGAACTGGACCGACAACAACTACACGGCAGGTCACCTCTCAGCGGACAAGGAAGTGCTGCGCACGTTGTTCACCCGCCAAGGTTATGCCAAGTGGAACGCAAATATCGCATCTGAAGTGTACGTGATGTACGGCTCGACAAACGGACAGATCGCCATGGCCATGTTCCGGGTCAAGAACACCACCGCCAGCGACATCGTTTGGACGCCTTACTGGTGGTACACGTCGTATTCGGGGTGGAGCGAGAACGCTAGCGTCGCTATGAACGGCAGCAACTTGTGGACCCACAACAGCTGCAACGCCTCGACCTGCTCCACAACCTTGAGCATCACGATTCCGAAAAACCGCACCAGTACCGTGATTTTCCAGTCCGGCAGCGCCGCAGCCTACTCATGGAGCAGCAGCTACCAGGTCCGCAAGGTCGTGCTCGCGTTCTACAACAACAGCCTCAAGTTGCCGGCCGGTCTCGAGTTCATCGACGACTTGGACACGGCTGCAGGTGGCTGGGAGCAGTGACCTCGTCCCCGGCCTCTCGGCCGCCCTTCTCGCGGCAACGCCAGCAGGAATCGCGACAGGAGAGGGCCGAAACGAGGCCTGGTGGAGATGCAGCGCGGACGAAGAGTTAGTGGCGACGGGACTTGGTCTCGACGCTCAATCGGGGAAGAGGAGTTCGAATCATGCGAAATCATACGTCTATGGTGGGAACCTGCCTGGCCCTGTCGGTCGCGATGCTTCTGGCAAGCGGCGCCGCGGTGGCCGGAGTGCCAGCGACGATCCCCTCGACGGCTTTGATCGAGGGCACGCTTGCGTCGACGGGTGGCGGCGCTGCTGCCGACGGCGACTACTCGGCGGTGTTCGCGATCTATAAGGACGAGACGGGCGGTTCGCCGGTGTGGTTCGAAGGTCCCGTCACGGTCAAGGTCGCAGCGGGTCAGTTCAGCTACGCGCTGGGCACCGCGACGCCGCTGAAGCCCTCTGACCTCACGACCGGTGCTTGGCTGGGCATGAAGCTGGGCCAGGATCCGGAGCTTGCGCGCAAGCCTCTGCACTCGGTGGCGTTCGCCCTGCGCACTGCGGTTGCCGAGGGGCTGGCGTGCTCTGGCTGCGTGGGAGCGACCCAGTTGGATGCCGCCGCGCTAAAGGACTACCTGAAGGCCGGCGATTTGGCGACGGTGGCTTTGTCGGGTTCGTATGCAGACTTGGCCGGCGCACCGGACCTGTCGGCCTACGTCAAGGCGGCGAATCTGGCCGACGTCGCGACGACCGGTTCCTACGCGGATCTGGTCGGGGCCCCGGACATGGCGCCCTATGCCAAGACGGCATCGCTGGGCAAGGTGGCGACGACGAACAAGTACGCCGATGTCACCGGTCTGCCGACGCTGGCCGAGGTGGGCAAGTCCTGCGGCACGGGTCTGCTAGTGGCGGGCATCAAGGCGGATGGCACGCTGGACTGCGCTCAGGCGCCCAGCACCACGGGAAATCTGCCTGCTGACGGCATCGACGACATCTCGAACGGCTTGATCTTCAACCAGTTTACCGACGTATTCGCCTCGGCGGCGGCCCTGCCGATTCCGGACAACAACCCGATTGGCGGCTTCTCGGAAATCGTGGTCGGCGACGTGGGTCTGGCGCAGAAGCTGACGGTGTCGTTGGAGCTGACGAACTCGGACCTGTCGACGGTGCAGGTCTGGTTGTACGACGCGGCGAATCAGGAATACGTGGTCTACAACAAGGGTGGCAAGAAGGGCGACGGCATCAACACCTCGTATCCGGACCCGACCAAGACGATTTCTGGCGACCTGACGTACTGGGCTGGCAAGAATCCCAAGGGCACGTGGCGGTTGAAGGTGGTCGACACCGCGTTCCTGAACAACACCACGGACGGCCAGGTGGTGAAGTGGTCGGTGAACCTGCAGACGCTGTCGAGCAAGAAGATCCAGATCAAGGGCGACCTCATCGTGGACGGCACCATCACCAACCCCGGTCTTGCTGCGCAGATTGCGGCCGCGTCGAAGACGGCGACGTACCGCTGGGCAGCGTTCCACACCCACCAGAATGGGCAGGAAGGTTGGTTCATGGGCGACAACCCCACGATGTACGGTGGTGCGAATCCCTCGTGTTGGACCGACGGAAACTGCACGGCGGCCAGCTTGTCTGCCGACAAGGAGTCGCTGCGGACGTTGTTCGTGAACAAGGCGATGGCCAAGTGGAACGCCAACGTCTGGTCTGAGGTGTACACGATGTACTCCTCGACCAACGGCCGCATCGCAATGGCGCTGTTCCGCGTCAAGAACACAACCGCAAGCGACATCACGTGGACGCCTTACTGGTGGTACACGGCCTATCAGGGCTGGGCAGAGACCGCCAGCGTCGCCGTGAACGGCACCAATGCGTGGTCCGGTGACTGTGGTGGCGGCACCTGCAACCGAAGCCAGAACTTGACGATCCCCAAGAACCGCACCAGCACGGTCATCTTTCAGGTGGGTGGCTCGACCGCATGGTCCTGGTGCTGCAACTCGTACACCCGAAAGGTCGTGCTGGCGTTCTACAACAACAGCCTCAAGCTGCCTTCCGGCCTCGAGTTCGTTGATGACCTCGACACGGCGGCAGGCGGGTGGGAGCAGTAGGCGCAGACTCGTGCGTCGGGTGATTCCGGCGCATTCTGGCTCAAGTGAACGTGGCAACTCCCCTTCCGAATGCCGAACGGCTCACGGAAGCAGACCGCAAGAAGCGACAAACGGAGCAACAAGATGCGAAAGGCCATCCAAATGAACGGGATGCGCGGCACGACGGTGTGGTTCGCGAGTCT
>JBMOIG010000204.1:0-6439 GCA_049317445.1 Myxococcota bacterium
GGCGCGCTCACTTTCTTCTCACGGATCAGGTGTCTAGTCCTGACACCCTCCTCACGGCATCCTGAGCATACCAGCCCGTCAGGATCGCCGTCGGTATCCCCGCCGGGCTGTAGGTCCACTGACCGGCCTGGAGGATGCCAGGGAAGGGGGTCTCGACGGCCTTGGGGATCTTCTGCAGCGCATGGACCGCGGGCGAGGGCCGTTCGAAGGTCCAGCCCGTGATGCCCCCCTCGGAACTCGCGAACAGGGTCTCGATCGTCGAGGGCGAAGACGAGAAGCGCAGGACGATGGCGTCCTTGATTCCGGGGAACAGCGAGGTGTCGAGGGCCTCGATCATCGCGTCCTCGACCTGCGTCTTGAATGCCTCGTACCACCCCGCCGCGATCACTTTGCGGACCAGGTCGTATTCAAAGAGGAAGCTGACGATCAGGCCGGTCTGGCCTTGGGGCGACAGCGTCGGATCCCGCAGCGAGGGGATGGACACCTCGTAGGTCGTCAGGCGGCAGTACTTGCCCACCCAGGCCAGGATCGCCTCGCGGTTGTCCCCCTGGGGCGACGCCAGCAGGGCCGCGAGCTCGCTGCGATGGGTCTCGGCGAGACCTGCCCGCGACGGCGTATAGAAGAGATGCCCGTGGGTCTTCGCGGCGAACGTTTCCGGCGGCTGGTCTACCCCCAGGTAGAGGCTGAAGACCGAGTCCCCGCCGCGGCTGCCCATGACCTGCTGCCTGCGGGCCGCGATGGCCCTGACCGTCGCCGCGTCCAGGCCCGTTGCATCTGCGCGCCGATACAGGGACTTGAGGTCGGCGCACCACACGAGCGTCTCGTACCTGCAGTCCAGGCCGTGGCTTCCCGCCAGGCGCCTGGCCGCGGGGACGACCGACGTCACTTCGGTGTCGAGCAGGATCTCCCCCCCGGCCTCGCGAATCTTTTCGGCCAGCTTGGCTGCAAGCCTTCCGGTGCCCCCGCGCGGATACAGGTAGTCCAGGTACACATAGAAGTACCCGAGCGCGAAGAACATCGGCGTCTGCTTGAAGAAGTGCTGGGCGACAAGGTCGTTCAGGGGCCGGAACGACGAGAGCCCGGCGAGGTACGATTCGATGGGTTCGCTCATGCGGTTCATGCGGAACGCCGCCGGCACGAACTTGGCCATCCAGGGCAGAAGCTCTGTGAACAGGTAGTTCTTGTCGTTCTTGAAGTCGCGGAAGACGGGATTGTCGAACCCGTAGATCACGTCCATGTCCCGCATGACCTTGTCGACGGCGAGGAAGATCCTGGCGATTTCCTTCTCGTGCCCGGGGTAGAGCCTCTCGAACAGCTTGCGGTACGCGCCGATGCCGTCACGCGACGCCATGTCGAGGATCGTGCCTTCGATCCCGATGGAAACCGGGCTCTTGACCAGCTCGAGCTCGATGCCGAGATCCTTCAGCATCGGCCGGATCACTCCGGCGTTCTCGATGGACCTGGCCCCCGTGTCGAACAAGAACCCGTTGCGCTCGATCGAGTTCAGCAGGCCGCCGCAGTGCCCGGTCTTCTCGACCAGCAGCACCGAATGCCCGGCCCGTGACAGGTAGGCCGCCGCGGTCAGGCCGGCCAGCCCCGCCCCGACGACCACGACGTCATGGTGCCGTGGACTCATGCCAATCCCCCCAGTCGCAGGCTGGCCTCCCAGAGTTCCGCAGCCATGCCGTCGTCGAGCGCGTGGGGTGCCGGTGTTTCCTCGGTGGTGAAATGGAAGAACCTGCCGCTGACCCCCGCCAGCTCGCGGGCGACCCCTAGGAAATACAGGGCCTTGGCAGAGAGCACGGGGTCCCGAGCCGTGCCGTTGATCAGCGTGTGCTTGAAGAAGCGGTAAAGCGCGCCGTTGTTCTCGCCCATGGCCGTCCGGACGTCCCCGGGATGCATCGCGTTGATGGTGACGCCGCTGCCGGCGAAATACCTGTCCTGCAGGCGCATCGCCAAGAGCTGCGCCGTCTTGGCGGACCCATAGCTGCGGAGCCCCGTGTAGTGGCGGCGGGTCCATCCCAGGTCGTCGAGCTTCAAGCCCTCGATGGCGAACCGGTGCCCTTCGGAATTGACAAGGAGGATCCGCGCCTTCTGCTCTCGCACCAGTCGCTCCCGCAAGGCGTAGGTCAGGATGAAGGAGGCCAGGTAGTTGACCTGGAAGACCTCTTCGAGCCCGTCGGCGGTGATGGTCCTGGTCGTGTTGTACACGCCGGCGTTGTGGATCAGCACGTCGATGGCTTGCGGCGTCGCGACCAGCTCCTTCGCCACCGCGTGGACATCGGCGAGGCGGGAGAAGTCGGCGATGTGGCAGCGGCACGACACCCCGAACGCCGCCTCGATCTCGGCCTGCAAGCGCGCGGACTTTGCCGCGTTCCGGTTCACGCAGATCAGGTTGGCGCCGCGGGACGCGAACAGGCGGGCGGTCTCGTAGCCGATGCCAGAGGTGGCCCCGGTGATCACCACGAGCTTCCCGGTGCAGTCCTCGTCGGTCTCCTTGATCGGCGCCTTGTGGTTCTCGAGCATGGCGAAGATGTTCGACCACTCGTATTCTTTCAGGTACTTGTTCATGGGGACGACCTCGCCTCAGCCGAATTTCTTGCGCATGAATTTGCGGTACAGCGGTCCGAATCGGGGGATGTTGTCGAAGATATCGCCCCACAGGTCGTAGTAGTCCCGCTGCTCGATGATCTTGCCCAAGTCGTTCAGGGTCACCCGGCTCGCACCGTAGATCGACGAGCTCGGGTACTTGTTGAAGGTCAGTGTCATCACCCACTCGAGGAAGATCACGTTGCCGTTGCGGGCGGTATGGCGGACCGCCATGGCGAGGCTCCCGGAGCGCTCGATCAGCCGCTCGGTCATGGCGGCGAAGGCCTGCTTGCCGCGGATCTCCTGCACCGAATCCCTGAAAAGGATGTCGTCGTCGTAGTACGGCAGGATGTGCGACCAATCCGGTTTGCCTTCCGGGGTGTAGATGTCCGTCCAGAGCTTCTCGAGCTGCTCCGTGCTGGTGATCACGTGGTCCATGGTGTTGCGGATCCCCCCTTTGCGTGCGTCTGGCGGTCTCGATGCGCGTGCACGCGCGGACCGGACCACGCTGGAGCGCGGTCGCGGCCGTGGGTATGCCATAGCCCTGGCTGGCCGGGAACCGCCGTTGCAGAGGGGGCGATCCTTTTGCGGGTCAGGGACTCGCCCCCAAGTTGCCGTCGACGAGGACTTTTCGCCCGTCGTGTGCGACCTCGACCGGAATGAATCCGCCGGGCTGGCGCGGGCATGGGTCGACCACTTTGGTGCTGCGAACTGGCAACTGGCAATACCTTCCATGACCCCTTGCTCCAGGGCTGTTCTAGCGCGGTGGGGGTCGCGCCTCGAGTCCATCTCGGCTCACGGAGGGCAGGACTGCCGACACGCGTGGGCACGTCTGATCGAGACGTGTGGCCCTGGCGCCAGGAACGCGCTCACCCGCCTCACCCGATCCCGACGCGCAGTGAGATTGCGCTTGCGCCACAAGAACTGCGCGCACCACCCAGGGCCCGCTCACCGTTCAAAGGCCCAGTCAGGCTGCCACGGCAGGATTCGAGTGCCCTACGGCCCGCAGTAATCACACGGCCAGCCAGCCGGCGCGGGATCGGCACACGTCTTGACCAGTTGCTGGGGCGACGGACAGGTTCCCGCCCACTCGCTGATCACGCCGTCGCAGTCCAGGTCCACCAGCACGTCGGTCGGCAGCGTGCTGCTGACGTGCAGGTCAACCGTCGGCAAGTCGTCGAGCGTGTAGTAGGCAGAATCCCCGATGCGCTTGCAGCCCTTGATCGCGTTCTGCTTCAGGCGGTGGTAGCCCGGCGGCAGGGCGGCGAAGTGGGGGCCTGCCGCTCCCTCCGGCGTGTACATCAAGGCTCGGCGCGGCGCCCCGCCCACCAGCACGTCGAGGTCCGGCTCCCAGACGCCGTCGTTGTTCACGTCGACGTAGACCAGCACGAGGCCCAGAGCGTAACGGCCGGTTCCCCCCGGGTCGGTGTGCAGCACCGCGTCGGGCGGTGGCGTGTAGAGCGTCAGGGTGTAGACGGCGGGAAAGACCGAAGTCGTGACGGCCGATTGCTCGATGGTCTGGACCCCGGCAAGTGGGCTGCCCAACGGCGCCACCGACCAGAACACGGCAAGCCGAAGCGTTCCGCTGGGAAAGTCCAACTCTGGCGGGGTATTGGTCCCTTCCGCGGGCACCGGGGGCTTCAGCAGCACCCGCCCCTCGACGTGCAGCAACGGCTCGCCGTGGTAGGTGGCGTCGACCAGCGGATCCAGGCATCCCGACAGCACCAGGCAGGCCGGCAACACAGCGGCGAACAGGGGGAGGTGGTGTGCGCTCATGGCAGCCATGTCCCCGCGCTCAAGGCGCAAAATGGCACGAAGGAGGTCCTCCAACGGCGCCCGTCGCCGTCGGCCATGCGGGTCAGATACGTGTCGCCGCCGCAGTCGACGGTGACGGCGAGCCGGGACGTCGGCGAGAACTCCACGCGCGCCACCGGGGCGATGCGGCCCACCAGCTGGCTGCGGTCGGGCGCGACGCCGGTCGTCTCGAAGCGTTGCAGGACCAGATCCGTGCCCAAACGGACGCCCAGGCCGAACCCCAAGCGCGCGTCGGGCCACTCGACCATGCGAAAGCCGGCGACATCCATTCCGACGATGTCCTGCGTTCCGGTCAGGTCGGCGTTCTTCGCGCTGGAGTGGCCATACCTGACGCGGGCGTTCAGCGTGGCGTGGGTCAGGTCCAGACCCAGCCCGACGGCGCCGCCCAGGCTCGCGTCCTGACTCAAGAGCAGCGAACCGGTGGTCTCGACGCCGACGGTCAGACTCGTCGTCGGGTCGTCGATCAGACCGCGCCGGGTGCTGACACCATAGGGCAAGCGGGTCATTCCGACCGCCGCCACGTCCGCGTCCGCCGCTGCCGAGACCGAGAGTTCGCGCTCGTACACCGCATCCAGCGCTCGCAACCGCGCGAGGTAGCGGCCGGTGGCGATGAGCAGTTCGGTGCGAGGCTGGGCGTCGACCTCTGCCACGACCGCATCCTGCCGATCGCGGTCCATCAGCACCCAAGCGCCCGGGTCGACCAACCGCAGCCGCCCCAGCCCGGCCGCACCCGTCAGTCGCGTGAGCACAAGGGGCTGGCCGCCTTGCAACGCGAATGCGTAGGTGGGGTGTTGCACGAACCGCGTCTCGGTGGTCGAGCGAACCGTTTGGTCGTAGGCGTAGTGCTGAGCCTCTGCAAGCGTGACGCGCTGGTCTCGCGACGCATCCGCAGCGCCCGACAGTCCGGCCAGCAAGTGGTGCGTGAAGATGCCGCCGCGCAGGCGGTCCGACTCCTGGGCGTCCTCGGCGGGCGCCGAACTGGTCAGGATGGCCGTGCCGGCCGTGTCCAGGTGGTCCTCGACGACCATCTCGAACGGTGCGGCGGCCTTGGCCCCCTTCAGGCGCGTCAGGCCCCCCGATCGGCAGGCGTCTACGACCAGCAGGTTGACGTCGGCGCCGACGGCAGCCACCGCGGTGCGCAGGGACGCGAACGGCATGCGCGTCCCCCCCAGGTGCAGCGCCGCGACGCTTGCGTGCCCGCTGTAGTAGAACAGCAGCTGGACCTTGCCGTCGGGGTTGCGCGTCCGCCATTCGACGACGCGCTCGCGCAGCGTGCCGAGCACCCGCTCGACCTCGGCAGAGGCAACCCCTCGCAGCAGCAGCAAGTTCTCGGCGCCCGTGTCGCCCAGGCGCAACAGCACGTCGGCGATGCGAAGGGCGTCGAGTTCCGCATACCGCAACCGGACTTCGTCGGCCTCGCCGGTGTTGGCGCCCACCACGACGGCCAGACGCAGGATGGCGGACTCTGCGCGGGCCGCCGTGGCACCGAAGACCGAGCAAGCCACCAGCAGCCGAACCGTCCACGCCAAGGCCGTCTGCGCGAAGCGAACGTTGCCAGGTTGTTCGGCCAGCCCGACGGTCATGGGCGCGCTCCGGCGGCCGCCTTGCGCAACCGCGTCTCGCGTTGGGAGCAGCCTGCCAGCAGCGGCGGCAGCGCCCGGGCGTTCGGTCGGGACACCCCCGCAGCCCGCAGGCTTGCCGCAAGCACCTCGAAGGCCACCGGCTGCGGGCACGACAAGGCCACGATCCGTTCCGCGCCAGGCGTCGCATCGAACTCTACGAATTCGGGCACATCGATGGGTGCGGCAGCGCCCGGCACCAAGACCGGACCGACCCCCGGAGCCTGCGGATAGCAGCGGTAGACCTCGCCCGCGGCGTCGAGCCCGACGATCCAGACGTGCGACGGTCGCGCCACGTGCAGCCGGAAGCCGATACGGTCGCCGGGACGCACGGTCGCGCCGTCGCCGACGGGTCGGGCGCCCGCCCCATCGTGCACGAACACCTCGACATCGAAGTCGCTGCCCTTGCTGCGGAA
>JBMOIG010000205.1:0-6061 GCA_049317445.1 Myxococcota bacterium
CACTGAACGCGACAAAAATACTACGGAATGGGGAGGGGAACGCGCGGCAGCGCTGGGGAGGGGCGCCAGTGAGCAGACGCTGACCACAACTCGGTGCTGTCGCTGCATCCCTGACGTGAGGTCGCCGGCCGGAGGCCCACTCGTAGCCTCTTTGCCCCCGACTCCGAGTCGCCTACACCTCTGCCACGCTGCCGGACAGCCACCGCTCGACCTCCGCCGTCGACATCCCCTTGCGCCGCGCATAGTCCTCCAGCTGGTCGCGCCCGATGCGGCCGACGGGAAAGTAGTCTGCGTCGGGGTGGCCCAGGTACAGCCCAGAGATGGTGGCGGCCGGCGTCATCGCCAGATGGTCCGTCAGCCCCATGCCCAGTTGCTCGGCGCCCAGAATGTCGAACAGGCCGCGCTTGTCGGTGTGGTCGGGGCACGCCGGATAGCCGAACGCCGGACGGATGCCGCGGAATTGCTCGGCCAGCAGCTGGTCCAGCGTCAGCTTCTCGCCCACCGCGTACCACTGACGGCGCGCGTGCTCGTGCAGATACTCCGCCGCCGCCTCGACCAGCCGGTCTGCCAGCGACTTCGCCAGAATGGCCTGATAGTCGTCGTGCTGGGCCTCGAACGACCGCGCCAGCTCGTCGCAGCCCAGTCCGGCCGTGACCGCAAACGCCCCCACCCAGTCTTGCACGCCGCTCGAGCGCGGGGCCACGAAGTCGGCCAGGCACAGATGCGGCTTGTCGTTGGTCTTCTGCTGTTGCTGCCGCAGCATGGGAAAACGCACCAGCTCGCGCCGCCGCTCGCCGTCAGCAAACAGCACCAGGTCGTCGCCGTCGCTCTCGGCCGGCCAGAAGCCATAGCTGGCGCGCACTTGCAGCAGGTGCTCGTCGATGATCCGCTGCAGCAGCACCTGGGCGTTCTGGTACAGCTCGCGGGCCTGCTCGCCGTGCGTCGGATGCTGGAGGATCTGCGGGAACTTGCCCTTCAGCTCCCAAGCTACGAACAGGAACGTCCAGTCGATGTAGGGCAACAGCTCTTGCAGCGGGATGTGGATGTGCCGACGGCCCAGAAACGCAGGGCGCGTCGCGTGCTCCGGCTTCCACACCCACGGCAGCCGCCGGTCACGCGCCTCTCGCAGGGGCGTCAGCGGCCGGTCATGGCGGGTGGCGTAGACCTCGCGCAAATTGGCCTGCTCCTTGCGGTTCTCGTCGGCAAATGCGGGCGACTGCTTCGGGTCCAGCAGCGAGGCCACCGTATTCACTGCACGCGAGGCGTCCAGCACGTGCACCACCGGCGCGTCGTACTCGGTCGCAATCTTGACGGCCGTGTGGGGCCGGCTGGTGGTCGCGCCGCCGATCAGCAGGGGCAACTTCAGGCCGCGCCGTTGCATTTCCTTGGCGACGTGGACCATCTCGTCCAGCGACGGCGTGATCAGCCCTGACAGCCCCACCACATCGGCCTTCTCGGCCACGGCGGCGTCCAGAATCTTGTCGGCCGGTTGCAGCACGCCCAGATCGACCACCCGGTAGTTGTTGCAGCCCAGCACCACGCCCACGATGTTCTTGCCGATGTCGTGCACGTCGCCCTTCACGGTCGCCAGCAGCACTGTGCCTTGGTACTGACGCTCGCCATCGGTCCCCGCCCCTTGCAGGTGGGGCAGCACGGTCGCCACGCCTTTCTTCATCACCCGCGCGGACTTGACCACTTGCGGCAGGAACATCTTGCCCGCGCCAAACAGGTCGCCCACCGTGCGCATGCCGTCCATCATCGGACCTTCGATGATGTCCAGCGGCCGGTCGAACTCCCGCAGCGCCTGCTCGACGTCGGCCTCGATGAAGTCGGCGGTGCCCGACACGAGCGCATGGGCGATGCGCTCCCGCAGCGGCAGCGTGCGCCAGGCCTGCTCGTGCTCTCGCTTCTTGCCGCTGCCCTTCAGCCGCTCGGCCAGCTCGACCAGCCGCTCGGTCGCGTCCAGGCGACGGTCCAACAGCACGTCTTCCACGCGCTCCAGCAGCTCGGGCTCGATGTCGGCCACCACCGCGATCTGGCCCGCGTTCACGATGCCCATGTCCATGCCGGCGCGGATGGCGTGGCCCAGAAACACCGAATTCATCGCCTCGCGCACCACCTGATTGCCGCGGAAGGCAAACGAGAGGTTCGAGACACCGCCCGACACCCGCGCACCCGGGCAACGGGCCTTGATTCGGCGGGTGGCCTCCAGGAATTCCAGCGCGTAACGGGCGTGTTCCTCAAGCCCCGTGCCGACCGCCAGCACGTTGGGGTCGAACACGATGTCCTGCGGGTCCCAGCCCTGCCCGACCAGCAGCGCATAAGCCCGCTCGCAAATCGCGACCTTGCGTGCGGCCGTGTCGCCCTGCCCCACCTCGTCAAAGGCCATCACGACCGCCGCCGCGCCGAACTGCCTGACCACCGCCGCGCGCCGCAGAAATTCCGCCTCGCCGTCCTTCAGCGACAGCGAATTCACGATCCCCTTGCCCTGCAGGCACTCCAGACCGGCCTCAAGCACCGACCACTTCGACGAGTCGACCATGATGGGCAGTCGGGCGATCTCGGGCTCGGACGCGACCAGCCGCAGAAACGTCGTCATGGCGGCCTCGGAGTCCAGCAACCCCTCGTCCATGTTGACGTCCAGCACGTTGGCGCCCCCCCGCACCTGGTCCAGCGCCACTTCCAGCGCCTGGCCGAACGCGCCCGACTTGATCAGGTCGGCGAACCGCTTGGACCCGGTGACGTTGGTGCGCTCGCCGATGACGATGAAGTTGCTGTCGGGGCGCACCACCAGCGGCTCCAACCCCGAAAGGCGCAGAAAGTTCTTGGGCGGCAAGGGGATCTCGCCCGCCCGCACCCGCACCGCCCGCGACGGCTTGCCCTGCACCGCCTGCACGATGGCCGCGATGTGCTGCGGCGTCGTTCCACAGCAGCCGCCCACCACGTCCAGCAGCCCCTCGTCGACCAGCTGGCCGACCAGTCTTGCGGTCACCGACGGCGTCTCGCGGTAGGCGCCAAACGTGTCGGGCAGCCCGGCGTTGGGATAGACCGACAGGTGCACGTCGGCCACCGCGGCCAGCTCTTCGAGATACGGCCGCATCTGCCCCGCGCCCAGCCCGCAATTCAGCCCCACCGAGAACGGCTTGGCGTGGGCGATCGAGGTCCAGAACGCCTCGACCGTCTGGCCCGACAGCGTGCGCCCGCTCTGGTCGGCAATCGTCACCGACACCATGACCGGCAGCCGGTGCCCCAGCTCGGCAAACACGTCCTCCATCGCCATCAGGCAGGCCTTGAGGTTCAGCGTGTCGAACACCGTCTCGGCCAGCAGCAGGTCGGCGCCACCCAGCACAAGTCCGCGCACCTGCTCGGCATACGCGGTGCGCATCTGGGCAAACGTCACGGCGCGGTAGCCCGGGTCCTCGACCCGCGGCGAGATCGACAGCGTCCGGTTCGTCGGGCCGATCGACCCCGCCACGAACCGCGGCTGTTGTGGCGTTCTGGCCGTCCACTCGTCCGCCGCCAGTCGGGCGATGCGCGCCGCCGCGACGTTGAGCTCGTGCGCCAGATGCCCCAGACCGTAGTCGTCCTGCGCGATGGAAGTCGCCGTGAACGTGCACGTTTCAACGACGTCGGCGCCCGCCGCCAGATACGCGTCGTGGATGTCGGCGATGACCTGCGGCTGGGTCAGGACCAACAGGTCCGAATTGCCCCGCACGTCGCTGCGATGGTCGGCAAACCGCGCCCCGCGCCACGCCGCCTCGTCCAGCTTGCGCTGCTGGATCAGCGTGCCCATGCCGCCGTCCAGGACCAGCACGCGCCGGTCGAGCACCTCTTCCAACCGCTTCAGGATCTTGTCGGGCATGGGCTTGTGCATCCGGGCTGGGGGGTCAAGCGGGTCGAACGGCGGCAAGTATGGCGACTGGGGGGCGAGTTCGCTACCCGCGCGGGAAGACGACTGCACGGCGCCAGCGACGCCGACCTTCCCCATCGTCAGTGCCTCCCCAGCGGCGTGCTTTGGCGTCCAGAATGCGACCAAGTGCCCCAGCACTGGAGCAGCGTTCTTCGACCAGGCACCGGTCTCGGCCAGCGCGTTGTCACCCCAGCGTCCGCAGCAACGCGTCCAACCGCGCCTTGGCTGCCTCGACCGCCTCGACCGCCTGGGTCCGCTGCGCCCGCGTCAGCTTGCCCGGCGCCACGGCGGCCCACTGCTCCGACCAAGCATCGGTTTCGGCCACCCACTTCCGGGCACGCGCCAGCAAGCGACCCGGCGGCAGGCGCTTGACCTTGGGGCCGGGCAGCGGTGGCGCCTGCGTACCGGGAGTCGCGGGGTCAGTGTCGTACCAGTCGCCCGTCTTGGCCGCGTCGATGGCCTGCTGCAGCACCTGCACCGTCCAGCCCTGGTCGACAATGGCATGGGCAAGTCGGGCGCGCATCGTGGGGTCAGAGACCCGCGTGAGCTCGACGACGTGTGAGAAGCCCAACGAATCGCGAACCGGCCCTGGCAGGGTGTCGAACACGATGCGGGCGAGGATGCAGTCGCGCAGGGTCCGCTCGCCCAGGCCGAACACGCGCAGGTTGTCGGCGCAGGTGGTTGCGAAGGTCGTGAACCGGTTGACCTTGGTGTGCGAGTTGTCGCGGTAGTCGGCGGCACTGCCCTCGAAGAAGTGGTCGAGCAGCAGGCGGCCGACTTCCAGTCGATAGAAGAGCAGGTGGTCGCGCGACAGGGCGCGGAGCTCACCCAGGATTTCGCTGAAGGATTCGTTGGTTGTCGCAGCAGTCATGTCCGTGGGCATGGGCAAGGACTCCTTGGTGGACCGGTGGGAAGGGATCGTTGCAGACGTCTGCAACGATCATTATCTCGGTCTGGCGGCGAGATTGCGGTCGGTTTCGCTCTGCGTCAAGGGGGATGGAGGGCGTCTGGCGGTGGCGACAGGCGGCCCATCCGCACGCACCGGGACTTCCTGACGCCGTTGACCGCGGGGATTCCGAAGGCGCAGACTGCCCTGCAGACGCTTGGTCTGGACCGGCATGGCCTTGGTCTGGCGACTGGCTGGGGTGGTCTTGGGAGGGGCACCCCGGTTGCATTCCCGACATTTCATCTTGCGCAGCCGGTCGTGCCATCGAGCCAGGCGTTCGGCGTGTGCTGCCTGATTCGTGGGGGCGGGTTTGCCTGCGCGGCGTACGGAGTCTCCATGAGAACGGTTGGCAACATCCTGTGGCATTTCCCCTTCTTCGGATTCCTGGTCGCCGCGGTGACCTTCTTGGTCGGGGTCATCTTCGTCGCCACGGTCGTCGCGGCACCTCTCGGCCTCGGTCTGATCGAGTTCAGCAAGTTCCTCATGGCGCCCTTCAGCTACGCCATGGTCACCAAGAAAGACCTCGAGATCGAGCAGAACAAGGCCTGGGAGGCGTGGTCGTTGGTCATCACGATCCTCTACTTCCCGCTCGGCCTCATCGCGGTTGCCTTCAACGTGATCCGCATCGCGATGCTTTGCCTCACCATCATCGGAATTCCCATCGCGATTGTTGCCGCAAAGTCGCTGGGCACCTACCTCAACCCCGTCAACAAGAAGTGCGTGCCCGTCGCCGTGGCGCTCGAGTTGGAGCGGCGGCGTGATCGAGCGGTGGTCGAACAGCGACTCGGCGGCGCAACCTCAGAGCCCGTTCCGAAGCGGGTGGAGTCCGCGCCCACCGCGGCTGTCGTCCCGGTGGACCACGGCCCCGCGGTCCAACTCTCGGCACCGGGTGCAGCACAGCCCGAACCAGTCGCCCTCAGCACCAGCCCCAGGACAGCGGCCGAACTCGCCATCGCCGAGGCGAGAGCCGCAGCCGCGCCGACCGATCCGAGTGCGCAGCGGGCTTTCGCGGAACTCTTGCAACGCACTGGCAATTCGCAGGCGCTGGTCCAATGGCACAAGGTCGCCATCCTCGACCCGGACGACGCAGCGGCCTTGGAGGCGCTTGTCGCCCTGTCCGCGGACGATTCCCAACGTGCCGACGCGCTTCGAAATTTCGCTGGATATGTCGCGGCACATCCAGGGGATCGTGCTGCCCGCGCCAA
>JBMOIG010000206.1:0-5985 GCA_049317445.1 Myxococcota bacterium
GGAACACTCCATCGCAGGTCTAATCAAGTTCAAGAAGAAGTTGGAGGAGAATGCCAGCGATTTCATCTTGCTTCCCCTCGACGAAGGGGGGGGCACGCTGGAAGACGTTGCATACGACCTTCTGTATGACGGGTCTGTGAACAAGTTTCGCAGTGTGCAGGGCCTAGCAGAGAACCGCTTTGAACTGTCGAAGCATCTATCGAAGCAGACACTGCTACATCTAGCGACCGAAAGCGGACCTGCACCGCACGACACCGCTGGTATTTCCAAGTTCTTCCGTGGTTCCTGCGCGATCGAATACTTCGAACTTTGGGAGTCCGTTCTTACGTACTTTGAAGTGCTCGGTGACAGCCAAGCCGCCAGGCTGTTCGTACGACGTGTAGCACAGGAACTCGGTCGAATAGAGTATGACGGGGACCCCCGGATTACGACTGAACTCAAACGGGGACTCGAACTCCACTTGGCGTGGTCAGTCGCCATGGCGAGAGCGCTCATCGAGCCCGGAGGCGGGCATCCGGACGACGGGGATTCCGTCACAGTCGCGCTGACCAAGCTATTGCGAGACGCAAATCTGTTGCGGCACCACTATGTTTGCACCCCTTTGTTGAACTACACTAGCTATAATAGCTCCTTCACCAGCTTTCGGCCGGAGGCCGCGCAGACGTTCGACCCCGAGAAGATCTCAAGATCGCCGAGGTTCGTGAACTTTGACGAGTGCTGCTTGGCGGTGTCTTGGTTGCCAGCGGCCAGGGATGGAGATGAGCCCATCGCTGCCGCGAAGGCACTGTACGAGCGCTTCAACAGACAGGAGATGGATGGAATTCACTGTGAACTCGGCATCAGAGAGGAGGATGAGCCATGACATACCAGATCATCTCGCTTGGCAACCAGACCAGTGACCTTCACTCTGGTATTCAGATTGCGGTTGCCAACATTCCTGTGTCCCGGGAGGACATACTGGCAAACTGCCAGGGGAGCCCGAATCTCAGCGTGGCAAGACATGATCGATTGGCCCAACTACTCAACGAGGTTTCTAGCTTCCGAGGCCCAGCAGGCCGCCGCATCGAGCTCCTGGTATTCCCGGAACTCAGTCTTCCCGCGTCATGGCTCCCCATGATCACGGCGTGGGCACGCAGGAGGCGAATCGGTGTGATATGTGGACTTGAGCATCAGATTCGAGGTGGCGAGGCTCTAAACGAGATGGTCGTGGCGCTGCCGTTCGTCCAATCCGGCGCTCACTGGGCGTGCGCGCCGATACATCGACTCAAGCGACACTACTCGCCTCGCGAGGAGTTCATGCTGGCGAATCTCGGCATGCGCGTTCCCGATCGAGCTGGCGTTCAATACCAGCTGTTCCGTTGGCGGGGCGCGAGCTTCGCTGTTTACAACTGCTTTGAACTCGCTTGCATCAAGGATAGATCTATCTTCATGGGAAAGGTCGACTTCATTGTGGTTATCGAGTATAATCATGATGTTGACTACTTCTCCAACATCGTTGAGGCGGCTGCACGGGATTTGCACTGCTATGTTGTCCAGGTAAACAACTCAGGATTCGGTGACTCTCGCGTTGTCAGTCCTGCGGACGCTAGGCACGGGACCCCGCTCCAAATGACGGGTGGCGAGAATACGACGTTTCTTACGATGGCACTCAATCTCAAGGCGCTGCGCGCGTACCAGCGTGTGGGGTATGGGATGCAAAGGGACTCGAAGGCATTCAAGCCCACACCACCGGGGTTCCAGATTCGCGACGTACAGACGAGGATTCGACTCGGCGGTCGGCGCGCCTTGGCGTAGAGCAGAACCCACGGAGTGGTTGATGACATTTCTGATCTCCGCCACTTCCATCCCGCGGCCGCCGAAGACCCCTAAGACCGGCGCCTTCAACCGCCAGCCCGATTCCATCAAGCCGCCCCAACCACCCGCACCCCCGACATCCCCAAAGACAACCCAACCTTCTAGGCTACAATCGCCCCGCCCGCGCCGCCGCCGCGGGCCCCGCCCCACGCCCCGCCCCCGAAGGAGCCAAGATGATCACCCGCCTAACCCTGCGAAACTTCAAAAGCGTGGGCGAGCAGGTCTACGACTTCACCCAATTCGACCTCCTGGTAGGCCGCAACAACAGCGGCAAGAGCACGGTCCTACAGTCCCTAGCGATCTGGCAGTTCTGCGTAGACGAGTTCCACCGAGCGAAGCGAACCGGCAACACCGGCATCCAGATCGTGCTACCGAACTTCACCGCCCTCCCGGTGCCCGAGTTCAACCTCCTCTGGACCAACCGAACCGACCGCCGCTACCCAGCCACCGACGGCAAGCCGAAGCAGGAGTTCATCCTCATCCAGATCGAGCTCGAGTGGCGAGGACCGGACGGCCAGCCGAACGCGTTCGGCGTGGAACTCCGCTACCACTCGCCGCAAACGCTCTACGCGATCCCCAAAGGCGGCTGGGCAACCTTCCGCGACTGCGAAAGCCGCGGCAACCTGCCGCGCATCGCGTACGTGCCCCCGTTCTCCGGCCTGGAACCGGCTGAGAAGTGGTTGGACGTCGGGCCGAGGCGCCAGCAGGTGGGCAAAGGCCAACCGGGCAGCGTGCTGCGCAATCTCCTCCTCCAGGTCTGGCAGCGCCCGACCACGGGCGGTGAGGCGCCGCCACGCACCGGCCGAACCCCGCCCAAGGACTGGAAGGAACTGGCTGATGTGGTTCGCGCCTGGTTCTCGGTCGAGATCCTGCCGCCGCAGTACGACTCGCTCAAGGACGTGTTCATCCAGGTGGACTATCGCCAGCGTGGCAAGAGCTTCGACATCATCGCAGGCGGCAGCGGCTTCCACCAAACCCTGACGCTGCTTGCGTTTCTCTACGGCTACGAACCGACCACCATCCTGCTCGACGAGCCCGACGCGCACCTGCACGTGAACCTGCAGCGAGAGATCCTCGACTACTTCAAGCGCAAGTCGGCCGAGCGGAACACCCAGTTCCTTATCGCCACGCACGCCGAGGAGTTCGCTCGCGGCGTCGCGCCCAGCCAGATCGTCTCGCTGATGGCACAAGTGCCCCGCCGCATCGAGTCGACCCCGGCGGTGGTTCGCGCGATGTCGGACGTCTCCAACGAAGACGCCACGCGGCTGATGGACTCGCCCTTCGTCCTGTACGTGGAGGGGGAGAGCGACGAACGCATCCTTCGCGCGTGGGCGGCGCAGTGCGACGCGCAGACCGCGATTGGCAAGGTGATGTTCAAGACGATGCAGGGCGGCGGCAAGAACGAGATGCTGGAACGTGCGAACGCGCACTTCGCCGCCGTGAAGCAAATCGTCCCGGAGGCAGAGCGACTGATGCTGTTCGACTTCGACGGCGCCGACAAGGCGTTCCATCCCGACCCGGACAATCCGGTGGTCGCCGAGTGGAAACGCAAGAACATCGAGAATTACCTCTTGGTGCCCGACGCCTGGCAGCGCGCCGCCCGCGAGGCGCTGGGTCCGCTGCTGGCGGTACCTGCCGAGCAGCAGATCGAATTGCTCTTCGCGGACCAGAACTTGACGCTGGCGGCGGGCAAGACCTGGCGCAGCGTGACCGCGAACATCTTCAGTGCCGTGGACGGCAAGCGGATCCTGTTCGAGAACGCGGACTCGCTGTTCCACAAATTGCGTGGCGGCGCGCCCGCGGTCGAACTGCTTCGCGAGTCCGTCGCGCGGTGCATGACCCCCGACGAAATCCACGAAGACGTCCACCAATTCATGAACAAGCTGAAGAAGCTCACCCAGCCAGCCTGAGGCGGACGACCATGACCCTCCTGATCGCCGCCACGTTCACGGACTCGCTCGCCCGCCTGACCGGCGACGAGCAAAAAGCCGCCAAGACCACCGCCTTCGACCTCCAGCTCAACCCCGCCAACCCGGGCATGAGCTTCCACAAGCTCGACGCCGCCAAGGACAAGCACTTCTGGTCGATCCGCGTCAGCGCCGACCTGCGCATCATCGTCCACCGCTCGGCCGACAACCTGCTGCTCTGCTATGTCGACCACCACGACAAGGCGTACGCGTGGGCCGAGCGCCGCAAGCTGGAGACGCACCCGACGACCGGCGCGGCCCAGTTCGTCGAGATCCGCGAGACGCAGCGCGAGGTGGTCCGCCCGGTGTTCGTCGACGCCGAAGTGCCGGTCGCCGCACCACTGCCGCTGTTCTCCCTTCGCAGCGACGCCGAGTTGCTGGCCTATGGCGTGCCTGTCGATTGGCTCGACGAGGTGCGGCGCGCGACCGAGGCGACGCTCCTCGCTTTGACCGATCACCTCCCCGCCGAAGCGGCCGAGGCGCTCCTCGAACTCGCGACCGGCGGCAAGCCCGTCGCCAAGCCGCCCGTGGTCAAGCCGGTCGACCCGTTCACCCACCCCGATGCCCAGCGCCGCTTCCGCGTCATGACCAACGTCGAGGAGTTGGAGCGCGCGCTCGACTACCCCTGGGACAAGTGGACGGTCTTTCTCCACCCGGAGCAGCGCCAGTGGGTCGAGCGCTCCTACTCCGGCCCGGCGCGCGTGTCGGGCTCCGCAGGTACCGGCAAGACGGTCGTCGCCCTGCACCGCGCCGTGTTCCTCGCCCGGCAGAACCCCGACAGCCGCGTGCTGCTGACGACGTTCTCCGAGACCCTGGCGCGGTCGCTGTGGACGATGGTGAGCCGCCTCGTTCGCCACGAGCCCAAACTCGCAGAACGCGTCGACGTGCTCGCGCTCAACACGCTGGGTGAGCGTCTCTACACGCAGCAGTTCGGCAAACCGCAGATTGCCACGCCCGCGCAGATCCTCGACGTCCTCAAGCACGCGGTCGGCGCGGATGCCCTCGACAAGGTCAACCTGCGCTTGCTGGTCAGCGAGTGGACCGAAGTGATCGACGCCTGGCAGCTCGACACCTGGGAGGCCTACCGCGACGTCAAGCGTCTGGGTCGGAAGACCCGGTTGTCCGAGACGCTGCGCGCCGACCTGTGGACGGTCTTCGCAAAAGTGCCAGCCCTTCTGGAGGCCCGATCGCTCGTGACGCAGTCCAGCCTCTTCCGCGCCCTGACCGAAACCATGGCCGCGCGCCGCAACCCACCGTATGACTTCACCGTCGTCGACGAGTCGCAGGACATTGGCGTGGCGCAACTGCGCTTCCTGGCCGCCCTGGGCGCGGGTCGACCCGAGAGCCTGTTCTTCGCGGGCGACCTGGGGCAGCGCATCTTCCAGCAGCCGTTCTCGTGGCGGTCGCTGGGCGTCGACATCCGCGGCCGGTCCAAGACCCTGCACATCAACTACCGCACTTCGCACCAGATCCGCCGGCGTGCCGATCGGCTGCTCGGACCCGTCGTGAGCGACGTCGATGGCAACGCTGAGGAGCGCAAGGGCACGGTCTCCGTGTTCAACGGCGCCGAACCCGTCATCCTGACCTGCGCGAACGAAGCGGCCGAGATCCGGACGGTGGCGGAGTGGCTGGTGGCCAGGCGCGCGGAAGGAGTGGCAGCCGCCGAGATCGGCGTCATCGTCCGTTCGGACGCCCAGTTGCCGCGCGCTCTGGCAGCGGTGAAGGAGGCTGGCCTGCCCGCGAAGGTGCTCGACGAAGGCCTCCAAGCCGGCGACGGCAAGGTCGCGGTGTGCGCGATGCATCTGGCCAAAGGCCTCGAGTTCCGCGCCGTCGTCGTGATGGCCTGCGACGACGAGGTCGTGCCGTTGCAGCAGCGGATCGAGAGCATCACCGACGACGCCGATCTCCAAGAGGTCT
Organism: Myxococcota bacterium; assembly: GCA_049317445.1. GTDB lineage: Bacteria > Myxococcota_A > UBA9042 > UBA9042 > UBA9042 > CAJBNH01. Next base: position 5,739 of record JBMOIG010000206.1, read on the forward strand.
ACGACACCGAGCGGCACCTCCTGTACGTCGCCTGCACACGTGCGCGGGACCACCTGCTGGTCACCAGCGGTGGCGTGGCTTCGGAGTTCTTGGAGGACCTCTTCGTCGGCAACTGAACTGACCTACACGGCAACACCACGCCAGGCGGTACGACCATGGTCAACGCACGCTTTCAGATCGACCCACGGCTCACCGCGCTGCTGGGCGCCTCCTACAAGTCTTCCGAGCAGGCGCTCCGCGAACTCGT
>JBMOIG010000207.1:0-5861 GCA_049317445.1 Myxococcota bacterium
CGGCACCAGAAACCGCTCGAAGAACGCCACGACGGCCCGCCCCATCACGTCGCGGTTGCCCTTCTTCTGAAAGCCGTGCCCCTCGTCCTTGGCCAGCAGGTACCCGACCTCGACACCGTTCTTGCGCACGGCATGGACGATCTGCTCGGCCTCGCTGGCCGGCACGCGCGGGTCGTTCGCGCCCTGGATCACCAGCAGCGGCGCGCGGATGCGGTCGGCCAGCGTCAGCGGCGAGATCGCTTGCAGGAAGGCGCGCATGTCCGGGATGCGCTCGTCGCCGTACTCCACGCGGCGCAGATCCTGGCGATAGCCCTTCGTGTTCTCCAGAAACGTGACGAAGTGGCTGATGCCGACCACGTCTACGCCCGCCCGCAGCCTGTCGGGATACTTTGCCAGGCTCGCCAGCACCATGTAGCCGCCGTACGACCCGCCGTAGACCGCCGCCCTTGTCGCGTCAAGCTGCGGCTGCGTCGCCGCCCAGTCCAGCAAAGCCCCGATGTCGCGGACGGAATCCTCGCGCAGCTTGCCGTTGTCCAGCGCCAGGAACGACCGACCATAGCCGTCGGACCCGCGCACGTTCGGCACCAGCACCGCCACCCCCAACTCGTTGACCCAGAACTGGGTCGTGGGGTCGAACCGCGGTCGCGCCTGACCCTCGGGGCCCCCGTGGATGTGCACTACGAACGGACTGCGCGCGGGGCGCCCTTGCTTCGCCCGCGGCTGGTACCAGAAGGCGGGGATCTCGCGCGGCTTTCCGTTGGTCTGGTCAAACGTCGGATAGCGCACCAGCTTGGGCGCGACAAACGTCTCTTGCGGCAGCCCACCCACCTCGCTCTGGGTCCAGCGCACGACCTTGCGCCCCAAGGCGTCGACCGAAAACACGTCGCCGGGTGTGGTGGCCGTCGACACCGAGAGCCCCAGTTCCTTGCCGTCCGGGCGCCACTTCAACCCGGTCAGCAGGCCCTCTGGCACCGCACCGACGCGCACGGGCTTGCCGCCGGGGGGCAGCAGGTACAGACGCGAGATGCCGTCCTCGTTGACGGCAAAGGCCACTTGCCGCAGGTCGGGCGCCACGTCCAGGTCCTCGACGTTCCAAGGGATCTCGGCCGAGTACCACTTGACCTGACCGTCGGGCTCGCGCCGCCCCAACCGCTGCAGCTCGCCGCCGTCGTCGGACAGGAACCACACGCGACCGCCCTCGCCCCAGCGCAACGTCCCGTACGACACCAGCTTCTTCGGCTCCGGGAACAGCCGCGTCAGCTCGCGCTTGGCCAGGTCGAGCACGAACGGGTGGCTCTCTTCGATGGACACATACCGCAGCAGCAGCAGCTTCGACCCGTCCGGCGACCAGTCGGTGATGCGCCACGACCCCTCGAGGTCGACCACCCGCCGCGCCGACGCCGGGTCGTCCGGGTTCATCAGGTAGACGTCAAAGTCCTTGCCGTTCCGCGTGTTCGACGTGTACGCGATGCGGTCGCCCTGCCGCGACCACAGCGCCGACTCGTGCCGCGACTTGCCGTCGGTCAGCAGCGTCGACCGTCCGTCGCGCCAGCGCCACAGGAACAGTTGGTCATTCTCGGCACCGCCCTGATCCATCGACAGCAGCGCCTCCCGGTCGCCCGTACGTGGCCGCCACTGCGCGCCGCGGACGGGCTCGGCAAAGAACGTCAACTGAGTGCGCGCGCCGCCGGGCTTCTGGACGAAGTGCAGCTGGCTGGTCTCGCCAAAGCGCGTGCTGATCAGCACGCCCTGCCCATTCGGATCCCAATCCAGCAGCCCCGCCGCGCGCACGTTCTGGTACTGCTGCATCCGCTCGGCCAGCGCGTCCGGGATGTCTGTCACGCCGTCCAGCACCAGGTTGCCGACCGTGCGGACCGGCAGCGGCGCGGGCGGCGCGGCGAAGGCAACGACGGCAATCAGGGACAAGGCCCCGCAAGCACTCAGGATGATGCGCCAAGCTGGCATGCGACGCGCAGGGTAGACGACGAACGGCATGGAGACTCCACGGGAGGAGCGCGGGTCTCGCGCGCGGCGAATCGGTAGCAGAACTGGGACGGAGTGCCAAGGTGCGCGGTGCGAACGCTTGCCCTTCCGCCAAGCGGGGGCTACCGTGCGCCGCTCGGGGCCTGGGAGCCCCTGCCCCAACATCACATGGATCTTGTCGAACTCCAGGTGGTCGTCATCGATGACGACCCCGATATCCTGGACCTGCTGGTAGCCCGGCTGGCCGCCATCGACGCCTTTCGCGTCCGGATTCGCTCGTTCCAATCCGCGGATCTGGGGTACCAAGCGCTGCTGGACGAGCCGCCCGACGTCGTGCTGCTGGACTACCAGCTCGACCGCCGCTCAGGTCTGGACCTGCTGCAGGACCTGCGCCACGCCGGCTTCGACCGTCCCGTCGTGATCCTGACCGCCAGCGACGATGCGCATGTGGCCGTCGAGCTGATGAAAGCGGGTGCAGTCGACTACTTGAACAAGCGCGAGCTGACCTCGTCGCTGCTAGAACGGGCGTTGCGCTATGCCCGCCGCCACGCCCAAGCCGCCCAGAACCTGGAGCTGAGCCGTCAGGCACTGGCCGACGCCGAAGCCCGCGCACGTGCCATCGTCGAGACCGCGGGCGAGGGCATCCTGACCGTCGACGAGAGCGGACGCATCGCCTCGTTCAACCTCGCGGCCCAGCGGATCTTCGGCTTGCCCGCCGCGGATGCGCTCGGACTCGGTGCGGCGCGCCTGCTGCCGTGGCCGCTGCCGCCATCAAACGATGGAAACCCTCTACAGTCCAAGGGCTTTCGCCGCGACGGCATGCCGTTTCCGCTCGAAGTCACCGTCACCGAGCTCAAGCTGCGCGGACGCACGCAGTACACCGCCTTGGTGCGCGACATCTCCGAACGCCGTCAGACCGAGGCGCGCATTGCAGAGACGCTGGCGCAACTGGAAGCCAGCCGCGACGACTTGGTGTCGATCCTGAACCGACTGCGTTTGGGCGCGGTGATGACGGACGAGCTTGGCTGCGTGACTTTCATCAATGCAACCGGCGAGTTGCTGTTCGGCTGCAACCTCGAGGAGGCGCTGGGTCGCCCGTGGCAGGACATCTGCGGCGCCCAGACCCATGCCGAGCTGCTGGACATGCTCGCCCGCCCCGCGTCCGCACGCGAAAAGGTCACGGTGCAGCTGCTGGCGCCCAACGGTCGCAACTTGTGGCTCGACGTCGACGTCCATGACGACATCCGCCAGCCCCAGCGCAAGATCCTGTTCTTCTACGACGTTTCCGAAGTCCACGACCTGCGTCGCCAGCTGCAGACGCGCCCCCGCTTCCACGCATTCGTCGGCGCCAGCCCGGCGATGAACCACGTCTACGAGCAGATCCAGGACCTCTCGACCGTCGAGTCCACCGTGCTGATCGAGGGAGAGACGGGCACCGGCAAGGAGCTGGTCGCCCGCGCCATCCACGAGACCAGCCGACGCAAGGCTCGACCGTTCATCACCATCAACTGCGCGGGGTTGACCGAGTCCATCCTGGGCAGCCAGCTGTTCGGCCATCGCCGCGGCGCCTTCACCGGTGCCATCGAGGACCGCAAGGGCCTGTTCGAGTCGGCCGACGGCGGCACCATCTTCCTCGACGAGATCGGCGACATCCCGGCCAGCGTCCAGACCAGCCTGCTGCGCGTGCTGCAAGAGCGCGAGGTCACCCGCTTGGGCGAGTCGACCGCCCGACGCATCGACGTGCGTGTGCTGGCCGCCACCCACCGCAATCTTGCCGACGAGGTCGAGCAGGGCCGCTTCCGCCTGGACCTGCTGTACCGCATCCGCGTCGCGCGCATCCACCTGCCCCCCCTTCGGGAACGCGGCGAGGACGTCGCCCTGCTGGCCCGCCTGTTCCTGGACCAGAGCCGAACGGCGACTGGACGGCCGGTGCAGGACTTGAGTGCAGAGGCGATGGCCCACCTCATGCGGCACACCTGGCCCGGCAACGTGCGCGAGCTGAAGAGCGCGATTGAGTTCGCGGTGATCCACTGTCGTCGGCAAACTTTGCAAGTGGAGGACCTGCCACCGGAAGTCAACGGTCGGGGGGTGATGCTCCGCTACTCGACCGGGGCGACGAGCAACGGACCTCCGGAGCCGCAGGACGAGCGCGGACGCATTCTGGAGGCACTGGACCGGGCCCGCGGATCTCGCACCGCAGCCGCACGCCTGTTGGGCGTCAGCCGCGCGACGTTCTACCGGCGTTTGGGTGAGTTGGGCGTGAAGCTCTCGTAGGCCCAGCCTCTCGAATTCTGCCAAAAAGTTTACACCTCCAAGTTCGCGATTATCGTCGCCTTGAGCCCGAGGGCATCCCGGGCGACGAGTCGTTTCTTCCCGTTTTCGCGCATCCCGGAGGTCGCCTCATGATCCGCAAGCTCTTCGCCAAGCCTGGCGTGCCTTGGCTGCTCCTCGCCGTCTCGTTGGTGGTGATCCTCGCGCTCGCGTTCATTCGCACGTCTGCACCCGATCCCCAGACCACCAAGCCCGCCGCCGCCGCCCAACCCGCCGCCCCGCAAGCCGCTGCCCCAGCCCTTGCCGCCGTGCCGGAGGGCGAGTGGGAGGCCGTCACGGTCTCGCTCAAGCGCTCTCCTTCGCAAGACTTTGGCGACGCGTCGGTCGACGGCGACCTCGTTTCGGCCGAGTGGGCGCGCCTGTTCGTTTGGGACGTCGACCTGCGCCGGCAGCTGAACCCCGGCGACGTGATGCGCGCGGGCTGGCACTGGACGGACGAGGCAGAGCTCGAGATCGGCGTCGCCAGCCTCAAGGTCAACAGGCTGGGCAAGACCTTCCGCGCGTATCGCTTTCTGGCCCCGGGCGACAAGTACCCGAGCTACTGGAATGAGCAGGGAGCCGAGGTCGCTCGCCGCCTGAACGACTCGCCGATCGAGGACTACGAACAGGTCACCAGCCTGCTGAAGGACCGCCCCACCCACAAGGGCATGGACTTCAAGACCGACGTCGGCACCGAGGTCAACTGCCCCAAGGCCGGCGTCGTGCTTCGGAGCAACTGGAACTGGACGGCGAACGGCAACTGCATCGAAGTGCAGTATGAGGACGGCACGATCGCCAAGTTCCTGCACCTGTCCGAGAACCGCGTGAAGGTCGGCGACAAGCTCACGGCGGGCCAGATCATCGCGCTGTCCGGCAACACCGGCCACTCGACCGGCGCGCACCTGCACTATCAGCTGAACACGGCCGACGGCAGGGTCATCGACCCCATCGACTACCACGGCACGACGCAGCGTCAGCTGGATGCCGGTTCGCTGGCCAGCTTCCAGGCCACCGTGCAGAAGTTCGACGCCCTGTTGGACAATCCGCCGAAGCCGGCCGCGCCCGCAGTCGAGCCCGTTGCCGCCATCGTCGTTCCCGTCGCCAAGCGCTGACCGCAGCTCGCCTGTCCGTCGCCCAACCTTCGCGACCGACAAGCCTGCTTCCCCCTACCCCTATTCCACCAAAATCTCAGGCGCGGCGGCCGACTTGGGCTTGGCCACCTTGCGGACCGGCTTGACCTTGGCAGGTGCCACCGCAGCGACCGGAGCAACGGCCGGCGGTGCGGCGGGGACGGGCTGGGGAGCGACCACAACCGGCGCAACGGGTGCCGCGGGAGCGGTCGGGGGTTGCGCGAGCGCTGGCGCATGAGCGGCGGCCGGTCGTTCCACGGCAACGGGCGACGCCACCGGGGCCGCTGACTCTGGGCGCGGGCGCATGGCAGCGTACCCTCCCGCCGCTGCTGCAGCCACCAGCACGGCACCGATCCCCACCCAAATCCACTTCGACGGCGCCCCCTTGGCCGGTGCCGTTGTCGCCGTCGCGTCAGGTGTCGCGGCTGACTTGGGCGC
>JBMOIG010000208.1:0-5688 GCA_049317445.1 Myxococcota bacterium
GGCCGCCCTCTGCGGCTGTGTTGCGAGCTGCCGGGCAGACCCGAGCAGCTTCGCCCGGTCGTGACGTGCGAACTCGTCGATGACCTTGACCACGGCCGCCGCGTACTCCTCCGGCGTTGCCGTGGCCGCCAGACACCGGCACCACGCGGGGATCACAGCCGGCCAGTTCACGCCGGCCTGCCAGGATCCCCCCTCGTCGGCGAAGAACACGATGTCGTCCCTGCATTCGTCGATCTGGCTGAGCAGGTCGAACAGGAGCTCGAAGGCGTCTCGCACCTGGCGTTCGCACCCCGAGTCAGGAGCAGCGGCAACGCAACGGCGCAGGAGGCGGTCGAACTCGGCCAACCACCGCTGGGTGCCGCCCGAGAGCATGGTGAAGTTGCGGGAATTGACGTTGAAGCCTTCGTAGTACGCACCGCGCAGGCTCGCCGCATGGAATGCCTTCACCGCCTCGTAGAGCGTGAGGCTCGGACCCGCTTCCGCGCGAAACTCGTCGAGATGGACGTAGTCGGCGAGCACCGCGTCGAGGTCGGACTCGCTGAGCCGCTCCAAGGCGCGATCGAGGAGCACGAGCACGTCGGCCGCCGGCTGCTTCAGCGCCCATTCGCGCAGTTGGTCGCGGTTGACGGGAAGAGGCTTGGTCATGGGTGAATTCCTGCGTGGAACCCGAAGCGGGGCCGGCCCGGACATGCCGTGGACTCGACGTTGCGTCAAGCGGCGTGCCGCCCCGAAGTTGCCGCGCCACAACCTCGCCCAGTGGATCGGGTGTGCCGCACCGGTGGAAGCGAACGAGACCATCCGCTACGCTCGCGCTCCTGGCGGCCGCGACGGCCCCATGCCCCGTTGGAGTTGCCGATGACGTCGCCGTTCGTGCCCGAAGACATGGTGCAGGCGGACTCACAACCCGTGGCGCTCCAGCTTCGATGCTGCCGCTGCGGGCGAAAGCAGACTGAGCGGTTCCTCTGGGTTACGGTCGATCCTGAGACGGCGGACGGCGCGGACGGCGTGACGGTCTCGCACATCGTCACGTGCAAGAAGTGCGGCGCGGTCGACGACTACACGGTGGATCCGCTCGTCCGAATAGGCCTCATCGGGCGTGCAGCGTTTCCCGGGGCGGGAGCGCCAGGGTCCGTGTTCCTGGCGCGGGCCCGACTATGGGACGGCAGCATCCGGCATCGGCCGACCGAAATCCTGGCGCGGCTGCGGGAACTCGTGCAAGAGCAGGCCGACCGGGCCGAGGGACATCGACGGCTGGGCAACGCCTGCGAACGCTTCGGCAAGACAGACGAGGCGGCACAGGCCTGGAATCGGGCCCTCGAACTCGACCCCAACGACGTCGAGGCCGCGTACTCGTTGGCCCAGCACGGATGGCACCGTGAGCGCGACTCGGGACGGGCGCTGCAGTTCATCCAAGTTGCCTTGCAGGCACTTCCCGATGCCAGACGCGCCAACCCTGAACTGGGGCGGTTCGGCCCGCCGCTGATCGAGACGCTGGAGGCCGCCCTCGAGTACCTGGATGGCGACCTCGCGCTCATGGCGGCGTGGAACAGCGGCATGGTCAGGGGGCAGCCCGTCGTGAGCGCAAGCTCTGTTGACGTCCGCAAGATCCGCGACTTCAAGCGGCTGGGCACCTTCATCATCCGCGACGACGTGATCGCTCTCGCGCTCACCAACGAGTTGCCGGCCGACGAACCCACGCAGCTGCAACTGCTCCTGGACGGCCAGGAGGATTTCGTCCGCCGCGAAGCGACCGCGGCGGCCCGCGAGCCCATGCAGCCGGCGCGGGGCACGAGAGGTCCGGGGCGCAACGAGCCATGTCCTTGCGGGAGCGGGCGGAAGTACAAGCGGTGCTGTGGGGGATGAACGCCGGTTGCCATCGCGGCCCTCGCATCCGTCGCGGCCTGGGTCGAGTCGTCGCAGCGCCACAACGACTACCGGAACCTTGACCACCCGCCCACCTCCGCCACAAGCTGGGCGAACTCGACGCGGTCGAGACGCTCGCGCCCAAGGCCAAGGACGGACTCCGCGAGGAGCTGGCTCGCGTCAAGGCGACGGTCGAAGCGTGGTCGGCAAGGCTCTGATGTCACCGCGAATCCCCAGCCCGTAGAGTCCTCCAATGCCCCCACCCGCCGGCTACGCCTGGGAATTCAAGCCGCGCTTTCGCCGCAACGCGTTTGGCTGGAAGTCGCAGCCCGCCGCCGTGCGCGTCAGACAAGCGGTCAGCGAGATCAAGAAGGTGGCCCGCCGCGACGCCATGCTCGGCGCCGAGGGCGCGGTGCTCTTCCTCGAGCGGGTCGCGCCGGCGTTGGAGCAGATCGACGGATCGTCGGGAGCGATGGGCACCGCTGTCCGTCACGCCATCGACGACCTCGTGCCGCTCATCGCAGCCGCGCCCGCGGACGCCACGACGCGACATGCCTGGCTCGACCGCCTGTTGCGGGCGCTGGACGACGACGGTCGGCCCTGGATCGAAAGCCTCGCCGACCATTGGGGCGAGCTGTGCGCGTCGCCGGACATCGCCTCGGTGTGGGGCGACCGGCTCCTGGGCGGCGAACTCGGACAAGCGGTGTTGGCCGATGGCGCCTCAGGTGGCCTCAAGTACACGACGGCCGGTTTGGGCGCACTGGATCGCGCCGGGCGCCATGCCGAAGTCGTGGACCTCGCGGAATCGTCGCCGCACTGGTGGGTCCGCCGCTGGGCCGTGAAGTCGCTGGCGGCGCTCGGCCGTACGGATGACGCCGTCGCGCTCGCGGAGGCCAGCCGCGGGCCGTGGACGAGCGACGGCGAGGTGGACGAGGCCTGCGAGGTGGCACTGCTCAGGGCGGGGCGCGTCGAAGTGGCGTATGCCCTCTACGGTCTGGGCGCCAACCGCGGCGGCACCCACCTGGCCACGTTCCGCGCTTTGACCCGGAAGTATCCGCACAAGGCGCCCCACGAAATCCTGGCCGATCTCGTGCGCGCCAGCCCGGGCGACGAGGGAAGATGGTTCACGGCGGCCAAGGAGATCGGCCTCTACGACGCGGCGCTCGCCGTGGCCCGCGCGTCAGCCTGTGACCCGCGGACCCTGACGCGAGCGGCACGCGACCACGCCGCGGACCGGCCGGACTTTGCGCTCGAGGCCGGTTGTCTGGCGCTAGACGGTCTGGTCCACGGCATGGGGTACGAGGTCACAGGGGCCGACGTGTGGGCCGCCTGGTCCGCCACCATGGCTGCTGCCGAGCAGCTGGGACAAGTCGACGCGACCAAGGACCGATTGCGGCAGGTCGTAGAAGGCGGAGACGCTTGGGGTTTCGCGGCCCAGATCCTGGCGCGCCGGCTGGCTGAACGCGAGTAGGACGCGAGGCCGGTTTCGCCACATCGACGTGGCTCCGCGCGCCACATCAAGAACGTCTTCGAGGAGGGTGAGCCCGCCGCCGAAGCAGCTGTTGCCTATTCTGCAACTGCTGCCGCCGACGGGAAGACCCATCGAGTCGGGCACTTCAACCGTCCCAGGCTCGCCAAATGACCGGGCTGCCAACGGCCGCGGCTCTACTGGTGGGGAGTGCTGGAAACGGTGTTGGCCCTCCCCCGCGCGCGCCCTACGCTGACAAGGGAAGTCCGCGTGCCCAGCATGAGAACGAGGCCAAATGAAGCAGAAGACGGTCGAGGAAGTGGCAAACGAATTGGCCACCGAGCACAAGCACGAGGATCCGGAAACGGTCGCGGTCTACCTTCAAGTACCGAGGTTTCGCGGAGTTGTGCGCAGGGCTGCTCCAGCGACACGCGTCGGCTCCCGGGTGCACTTACGCCGTGCGCCATTGCGCCACGCCCTCCACTACGCCGCGCGCGCCCCAGCCTGCACGCCCAGCAACATCCCTTCGACGCTCAGTTGGTAGTCGATGGACGGCCATTCGATGCCCGTGCCGCGACAGATCAGGCGGTAGTCGGCCACCACGGCAATGGGTGCCCTGCGGAGCTCCGGATACCAGTCCAGCGGTGTCGACACGATGCGGCGGTCCACCAACTCGACGTGGAGGTAGCGGTCGTCGAAGTGCACTGCCTTAGCGCGAGGGGAAGAACTCATACCACCTCCGGATGAACTCGGCTTGATGCTCGCGGGCGATGGCGACGGCCCGGCTCGCGTCGGCGGGTCGCAAATGCCGGTCGCTGACGGCCAACGTTGCCAGGTCGATCTTCGCGTAGCCGCCGCCGCGGGTCACATGAACGTGCAACGGCATGTGCTCGTTGGCGTAGAAGAAGAACTTGAAGCCTTCCTGGGCAAGAAGCGTCGGCATCGACAGGCTCGGTCCGCGTCGAGCGGCATCACCCGATGGTGGGTGTCCCGCACGGCGTCGTCAAGGCGAACTCGCGCAAGGCGTCGCTGCGACTGGAGACGGTCAACCGGGTGCTCGGCGTGTTCGGCAAGCGGTTGGGGGTGGTCGATGCGCCTCGGTCCGAGCTGCCGGAGGTCGATAGATGACGCGACGCGCTTGGGTCCGACTCGATGGCGCGGTGGTGGGTGCCCTCGAGGAACGCACTGGGCCCGACCCAGGAATGTCCGGCACCGCCTATGCCTGACCAGCACAACAACGCTTGAACTTGCGACCGCTTCCGCACGGACAGGGCTCGTTCCTCCCGACCTTCAGCGTGCCGACGACGGCTGCGCCCGCCGCCAAACCGGCCTCGCGCACCTGCCAGTGTCCGGAGGCGTCGAGGGTCTGGGCGAAGGCCCGCATGTCCTGATGCCTACGCTGGGCGCCACGCCAACCGTAGCGCATGAGCCACTGCCGCGTGGCCTCGGTTACGTCTGCACCGTCGGCGGCATGACCCACCACCACCTTGCGGGTGCGGGTCGCGAGATCGAGCTCGGCGTGGCCAAGCCCGGTGCTGTCCTCGTCCACCACAAGGTGTACGACCGTGCAGGCACACCCCGGCTTCAGGCAGTGCAGGTCGGTGACGTCGAGCAAACGGTCCGCCACCAGGAACCGGTCCAGCCGCAGGCTCGGATGCACGGTGGACCAGCCCGTGAGCTGGGTGAGGTCCTCGTCGGCGAGCTTCGCAGGCGCGACAGCGCCCGTCGGCACGCTCGCGCCTTTCGCGCGCACGACCGCGGCGGCCAACTCGTCCAGGACGCGGCAGTTCAGGAACGCCTCGACCCAAGTCGTGCGCTCGTCATAGGGCCCGTCGAGGTCAAGGCTCACTTCGTCGGGCGAGGCGCCGCTCGGCTCGCGGGGCTCGGAGCCCTCACGCAGGACGACCCCGCCCTCGTCGAACAGCACCAAGACTTCGATCGGTGGCTCCGCCGCGTCCACGGTGGGCCGATGCACGCGCGTTCCCGAACCCATCCACAGGCCGCCCGCATCGATGCGGTCGATGCGGTCCGACTCGTCGGCGGTCATCAGCACGGCGGGGATGTCGCGACAGTCACAGCTTGGGTTGGGGCACGGCCGCAGCAGCAGGATCTGCACGCGGTGGCCCGGTCCTGGCACGATCAGCAGCACGCGCCCGTCTTGGCGATGCAGGACGGCTCCGCGGTCGGGGGCGGTGGCAAGCAGGGCGCTGAGTTCCATGGTCGGATCCAAGGTGGGCACGGATGGTCCCCCAACATGGCCGGAGCGTAGCGGACGCGTGCCGGAGGGGCCAGCGCGGTTCGAGGGCGCGCCTGGCGACGGGTCCGCCGCGCTTCCCCTTGCCCGACTCCCCCCGCCA
>JBMOIG010000209.1:0-5660 GCA_049317445.1 Myxococcota bacterium
GCGGACGCCTCGCCAGCTCTGGATCATGGGGGGCCTCGGCACTCGAAGCGCCACTGCGACCGACGTGGGCCGAGGGACTTCGAGAGGTTGGAGGATAGGCCCTTCCCCGCGGACCGCCAGTCCACTGCCGCAGAGGGCGATGGTCAGGCAAGTTGCATAGGCAAATCACGCTGTTATCTGTACGGTCGGAATGCATCGCGGTAGAGCGATCATGCCATCGCCGGGAGGTACCGGCTGGCGGGTGCGCGAGTCTCCGGATAATCACAAGACATTTTGAAGAGTTGTCGCACTTCCGGTGGGGTCGTTTGCGGCTGTTTCACGGGCATGTGGCGGGGTCTGCACCATTCCGGCCCCGCGAGGTCCATGATCACTCTTGACTCTCGTGCGATTGTGCTCAGCATTCGCGCCCAAGAGGCAGGCGAATTCGGCCGTCGAATCGCCTGTCCGGGATGCAGGACAGTAGGGCGCATTCCGCCGCGCCCGCGGAGAACCAAGGCGATGAACGACTCGATGAACTCGAAGCCTCCTTCGGCACCGGCAATCTGGCCGGAGCTCGGCGCTGCCGCGCAGACCGCCACGGTCGAAGAGGCCGAGGAGCCCCCCTCGGGCAGGGGCCTGCGAAAGTCCGCACGCGGCAAGAGTTCCCCCAAGACCGGCGCCCTGCAGCTCGACTGGACCCGTCCCACGGCCACCATCCAGGCCTTCGACCCCTCGGCGCGGCGCAAGAAGTCCTCCCAGAACACCGGCGAGCTACCCCGCAAACGCAAGACGCGGCGTCTGGCGCTGGTCTGCAACGTCAAGCCGGACGCGTCGTCGATGCCCGGGCCCGTGGACGAATACGAGGAGTACGACAGCCCCCAGACCGTCGCCGCGCTGGCCGGCTTGCTGGGTAGAGAGGGCTACATCGTCACCGTTTTGGAGGCCGACCGGTCGCTGCCGCGCAAGCTGGCCGCCGGCAACTTCGACATGGTCTTCAACATCGCGGAAGGCAAGGGCGGTCGGTGCCGCGAGGCCCACGTGCCGGCGTTGTGCGAGATGTTGGGGATCGCCTACACGGGGTCGGACCCGTTGACGCTCGCTGCGACGCTGGACAAGGACGTCGCCAAGCGGCTGGTGTGCCGCGAGGTCCACACGCCTGCCTGGCTGACTGTGCGCAAGATCGAGGACTTGCGCGCGTTCGACCTGACGTTCCCGGTGTTCGCCAAGCCGCTGGACGAGGGCTCGAGCAAGGGCATCCGCGACAACAGCCGCTGCAAGGACTTCGCCGAGCTCGAGGCCTTGGTGTCCGAGCTGCTCGAGCTCTATGGCCGCCCGGTGCTGGTCGAGGAATTCATTGGCGGCCCTGAGGTGACGGTCGGCGTGGTGGGCAACCGCGACCCGGAAGTCATCGGCATGATGCACGTCGTGCCCACTCAGGGGACGGTAGAGGACTTCATCTACTCGCTCGAGGCCAAGCGCGACTACGAGAACCGCGTGCGGTACGCCATCCCGCCTGAGCTGCCGGACGCGACCTGCCGACGGATCGAGGCCGCCGCGCTGAAGTGCTTCCAGCTGCTGGGTTGTCACGACGTCGCCCGCATCGACTTCCGGGTCGGTCCCGACGGTCACCCGTACTTCATCGAGGCCAATCCGCTGCCGGGGCTCTCGCCCACGTCGGGGGACATCGTGCTGACGGCCAAGGCGATGGGCATTCCGTGGGAGACGCTGATCGCCCGCATTGTGCGCGAGGCTGAGTTCCGGCAGGGTGTGCTGCGGCCGACGCTGGTGCCCAAAGCCGAGGCGAAGCGCAAGAATCACTTGCAGTTGGCGCCAACGCTGCCGCTCTTTGACGCGCTGCCGGTCCAGGGCTGAGGCCACCTCTCCATGCGCGTCGCCATTGCCTACAGCGCCCAGCGTCAGACGCCGGACACGGACCTGACCGAGACGGTCGAGGCGCTGGAACGGGCCATCGGTGCGCTGGGCCATCAGGCGCTGCCGATGCCGTTGGGGTATGACAGTGCGAGCTTCCTGAGTAAATTGAAGGTCTTGCAGCCAGATGTCTGCTGGAACCTGTGCGAGGAGGCCAGTGGTCGTGCGGGGCGTGAGCTGCACGCGGCGGCGTTGGTCGAGCTGGGCGATGCTCCCGTGACCGGCACGTCGGCGGCGACGCTGTCGCTGTGTCTGGACAAGTCCATCGTGCGCCATGTGCTGCGGGGGGCCGGTGTCGCGGTGCCCGATGCCGTGCTGGTCGAGGCCGGAGACGAGCTTCCGCAGTCGATTCCCCTGCCTGCCATCGTCAAGCCGGCGTGTCAGGACGGCAGCGTGGGCATCGACCGCGACTCCGTCGGCCATGACCGCGCTGCGGTGCTGCGTGCCGTCGAGCGGCTGCATTCGGCCGGATGGGGACCCGCACTGGTCGAGCAGTACATCGAAGGGCGCGAGCTGAACGTGCTGCTGCTGGGACCCGCGGGAGGGCCGGTGGCCCACGTGGCGCTGGGCGAGATCGAGCTGGACGGGCTGCCTGTGGGCGAGCCCCGCATCCTGACCTATGCCGGCAAGTGGGAGCCCGATTCCGACGCGTACCAGAAGACGCCCGCGCGCTATCCCGCCAACGTGGATGCGGAGCTGGCCGAGCGGCTGCGGGCGATGGGCGAGCGCGTGTTTCGGGCGCTGAAGCTCAGCGGCTATGCGCGGATGGACGTGCGGGTAGCGGCAGACGGCAGTTGCTATGTCATTGACGTCAATGGTAATCCCGACATTTCTCCCGACGCAGGGCTGCAGCGCGCTCTGCCCAGCCTGGGTCTCGACTTTCCGCAGTTCGTTGCGCTGCAGCTGGGTTGGGCGCACGTGCGCTGACGCCCCCGTGTCTATCGACGCACCCCGAGGACCCCCATGAGCCTGGACGCCCCCAACCGCGTCACCGTGACCACCCGACTGGCCGTTGTCGCTGACCGCGGCGCCATCGCGCATCTGCTCGAGACTGCAGGAAATTTCAACGAGGAAGAAGCTGCGGTCGGTCTGGAGCTGGTCGACATCTTCCACGGCGACGGTCCCACCGCCGGACCCGAGGGCGACTACCCGACGCTGGTTGCGGAAATCGACGGGCAAATCGTGGGTTACGCGACCATTGGTCAGACGCCGTTCACGCAGGGCACCTGGCACCTGTACTTCATCGCCAGCGACGTCACCCGGCGGCGGGCGGGCATCGGGCGCACGTTGTGCCTGGAGATCCAGCGTTTTGCGCAGCAGCGCGGCGGCCAGCGCCTGGTGCTCGAGACCAGCGGCCGCGACCTGTACGGCGGCACGCGGGCGTTCTACCTCGCGACCGGCTTCACGGAAGAAGCGCGCATCGCCGACTATTACTCGCCCGGTGACCCCGTGGTGTACTTCATCTGGCGCTGGTAGGTTTGCTTACCGCAGCCGCACGACCAACGCCTTCATGCGCCCAGACGGATGATCCAGCGCGGTGGGGCGGTGCTGGACCTCGACGACTTCGCGCCCGGCCGACTTCGCCCCCTCGCGAACCTTCTGTTCCAGTTGCTTGCCGTTCAGCCCCAGCGCATTGGTGCACGCCAGAAGCTGTCCCCCGGGTGCCAACAGACCCAGCGCCGTCGCTACCAACGTCGCGTAGTCCTGCGCCGCCGAAAACCGCTGCTGCTTGACGCGGCTGTAGCTGGGCGGATCCAGCACAATCAGGTCGAACCGGTCACCGCGCTTGGTCATTCTCGGTAGCCAGTGGAAGACGTCGCCGCGCAGAAAGTCGTGCTTGTCCGGGTCTGTCAGGTCGTTCAGCGCGAAGTTCGCCTGACCGATGTCCAGCGCAGGGCCCGCCGCATCCAGACTGACGGTGCGCGCCGCGCCGCCCGCCGCCGCCGCGACCGAGAACGCGCAGGTGTACGCAAACGTATTCAGCACCCGCAACCCGGCGGCGTTGTCCAGCAGCCACCGTCGATTGTCGCGTTGATCCAGGTAGATGCCGGTGGGCAGCCCCTCGCCCAGGCGCACGTGGAAGTGCAGGCCGTTCTCGAGGACCACGCCTGCGCCACCCGGGGCCGCCTCCAGCCCGAACACCGGTTCCGACGGCGTCAGTCCGGCCGCGGTCGCGTCGACCACCGTGTTCGCCTGCAGGGGCCGCAGCTTCAGGTACACCGCGCGGGCGTGCAGGCGCGTGCCCAGGGCGTGCGCCAGCTCCCGGCCGTCTGCCAGTTCTCTCGCCACGACAGCGGGTTCCAGAGGGGTGCGCAGGTCGGGCAGCAGCCCCAGCACAAGGTCGCGACCGTAGGCGTCGAGACTCCAGTCGGCCTCGGCGCCTACGTCGACCACGCGATAGGCCGTCGTGCCCGGGTCGGCGGTCAAGGCCGCGCGGGCTTCGAGTGCTTCTTCCAGGTGTTGCAGCGCGGTGGCGAGATAGCGCGGGTCCAAGGTCACGGCAATGCTCCGGCTGCAGCGGTCGGGGTGTCGCGAAAGCCCTTCAATTCGTTCAGGCCGTGGCGGCGAGCGTACGCCTCCTCGACGCCGGGACAGCGCGCAAGGGCAGGGCAGTCGCGGCACGCCGGACCATACACCGCCAGCGAGGCCTCGACATGGGCCATGCCGTGCAGCACATCCCCAACCGAATCATCGAGATAGTGCGTCTCGCCATAGCCGGTACGCCCCATCGGCACGCGGTCCCGTTCGCCCACCACGCAGTTCGGAAAGCCCTCGAGGTGCAAGCCCAGCCCCGCCGCCTCAGCCGCCCGCAGCGCCTGCTGAACCAGAGGCATCACCTGGTCGAACGTGACGTCGATGCCATGCCACCGCCCGCCGCGCCCTTGCATCGACGGAAACGCGAGCTTGGCCGACACCGACGGACCGAAACGCTGCGCCAGAAACACCATGTGCTGCGCCAGCTTGTCCAGATTCGGCGCTGCCACCACCGTGTTGACCATCACGCGACAGCCAGCGCGCAGCAAGTGTTCAATGCCGCTCTGGATCTCGCTGAACGCGTGCGGCGGCGCCCCCGACATCGCACCGCAGGTCTCGGCGTCCGGTCCGTGCAGCGACACGATGGCCCGTTCAAGCCCCAAGTCTACCGCCCGGTCGGCCAGCGCGGCGTCCGCGAACGTGCGCCCGTGCGTGTGCAGGTCCCAAGTCAGCTTCCAAGCGTGAAACCGGTCAGCCACCGGCCAGAAGCCCGGGTGCAGCGTCGGCTCGCCCCCCGTCAGCACTACGCGACGGAACCCCTGTGAGTGCAGAAATGCCGCGCGCCGCAACACCTCGCCCATGGGAGGAAACAGCGCCGCCGGGTCCCCTGCGTTGCTGCACATTGGGCACTTGTGGTTGCAGGTCTCGCCCAGGCGGAACAGCGCGACGGACGAGGGCGTGACGGCAGGGTTGGCCGGCGGCAGGCGCTTGCGAAGGAGATGCAGGCTGCTGGCGCGCGTCGGCATGCGGCGATTGTGCAGGACGGGGGCTTGGGTGGCTAGCGGTGAGAAGGGTGTCAGGTATTGCCAGTTTACAGTTTCGGCGGTTGCCTGGGCCGGTCGGGACGCGAGGTTGACCCTGTGCGGGGGCTCGCCTAGACTCCCGCACCCGGTGCCCCTTGTGGGTGTCGACGCGCGACTAGCTCAGCTGGATAGAGTATTGGCCTCCGAAGCCAAGGGTCGCCGGTTCGAATCCGGCGTCGCGCGCTAAATCACAAG
>JBMOIG010000210.1:0-5643 GCA_049317445.1 Myxococcota bacterium
AGTTCGTGGCGACCGACACCGTCCCGGCGGCGACGCGCGTGCAGGTCGTCATCACGGGCATGGTGCAAGCGCAGAAGGGGCCGTCGCTGCAGGCGCCCTACACTTTCCACTTCTACACCGCGGGGTTGCCCAAGCTGGAGGCGTACCGGCGCGTGGCCGCTCGCTATGCTCCGGTGCTGCGCCAGCGCATCGACGCCTCCGCCGCTATCGGCAAGAGCGACCGCCTTCGCTCGGTCAACTACGACGGCAACTGGAACGCCGACGACAACGCCGACAGCGTCGAGCCGATCCCGCCCATCGCCAAGGTCGGCTGGTCGGTTGCCGAGACCCAGAGCCACTACTTCATTACTTATCTGTACTTCTGGCCTAAGCGCGTCAACGCCGACGGCACGACCGCCTTTGCCAACGACACCGCCGGCAGCATCGTGCTGGTCGCCAAATTCCCGCAGGAGCATCCGGTCGCCGTCACGACGTGGTTCAAAGCCAAGAGCGACGAGGCGATGTGGTCCTGGGCGACGACGGAGAGCGGATTCGGCGGCAGCTCACCCAGTGCCGTCTACCTGCGCGGCACGTACCCGGAAGCTCAGCTGTTCCCGGTGGCCAACGACACGTTCGGTTGCGAGGGCATTCCGGGCTGCACGCCGCGTCGCTATCCCGCCCTGCTGACCAACCGCACGCACCAAAGCTGTCTGCTGCTCGACTCGGGCGACAACGGCGCGATCTCGCGCTGCCCCAACGATGCCGCAACGCAGGCCGGCGACAAGTGGATCTCGTACCTGCCGGTCCCGCTGGCCTCTGCCGCGACGCAAACGGCCGCGAGCCCGGGACCGCACGCGACGTACGAGCTGCAGTCGCTGCACGACGAGTGGTTCCCGCGCCGCGAGAACATGGGCGCTGGCCTGCTGTTTGCCGACACGGGGTTTGCCTACGCCCCGCCCTCGGGGCGCCCCGGACTGCCGGCGCACACGATAGGCTCGAAGCTGCGCACGACGAATGCCAGCGACTACGGCCGACCGCCTTGGGCCTGGAAGTGGAACGTGGGGCCGTATTACGAGATGCCGCAGGGGGCGCCCGCACTGGACCCGGCCTGGGCCTGGTACGCACGCATGGGCAGCAAGCTGCCGGCGTTCGACGCGACCAGCAAGGTCGGCTATTCGTTGGCGTATTGCCTCAATCCGCTGCTGCTGATCGACGCGCGGCAGAACGGGGCCTGCCCGCCCGGGCCGCCGTAGCCGACCCGGACAGACGACCACCTGACCCATCAGAACTTGTTGACCGCGTTGACGATCGTGCCGTCGCGCAAGAACTCGACGATCTGGTGCGCGATCTGGACGCCGACGTTGTCCTGCGCCTGTACCGTCGAGGCACCCAGGTGCGGGGTGCAGACCACATTCGGGAAGGCGAACAGCGGGTTCTGCGGGTCGGTCGGCTCGGCCTCGAACACGTCGACGGCAGCCGCGCCCACCTGACCGTTCTGCAGCGCTTCGACCAGGTCCGCCTCGACCACAATGCCGCCGCGCGAGGCGTTGATCAGCATCAGGCCCTTCTTCGCCTTGGCAAACGCCGCCTTGTTCAGCAGGCCGCGGGTCGCGCCGTTCAGAGGCACGTGGATCGTCAGGATGTCGGCCTTGGCCAGCAGGTCGTCGAACGAAACCCACTCGACGCCCAGCGCCTTGGCCTGCTCTGCCGTGACGACCGGATCGTGACCGATCACCTTGGTATCCAGGGCGTTGGCCTTCTTCGCGACGATCTTGCCGATGCCGCCCAGACCCAGGATGCCGACCGTCTTGCCGGTGAGCTCCTGGCCCATCAGCTTGGCCTTCTCCCACTTGCCCGCCTTGGTCGACGCCGACGCTTCGGGGATGCGGCGCAACAGGCCGAACATGTGGCCGATCGCCAGCTCGGCGACGCTCAGGTTGTTGCCCGCCGGCGTGTTCATGACGACGGTCTTGTTGGTGGTGGCGGCCGGAACGTCCACGTTGTCGACGCCAGCGCCCGCGCGGCCGATGGCCTTGAGCTTCTTGGCGAAACCGAACGTCTCGGCGGTGACCTTGGTGGCCGAGCGGATGACGAGCGCGTCGTAGTTGCCGATGATCTCATGCAGTTCCGCAGGCTTGAGACCGACCTTGACGTCGACTTCGCAGATACCGCTGTTGCGCAGGACGTCCACGCCCTCTGCGGCGATGCTGTCGCTGACGAGGACATGGAACTTGGCGTTGCTCATGGTGAAACCTCTTCGGGGGAAGGTGCTGCCGTCGCTGGCCCGGGACGGGTGAGCCGGTGCAGACCGGCGGTGTCGCGCGGAGGAGAGACCTCTTCGTGGACGGCGAGGCCACGATACCGCCCGATGCCCGGAGGGTCAACGCAAGAGACAAAGGCCCCGGATTGCGCTAACCTCGCTCGCCATGGCACGCACCGGACTTTCAGGACTTCCGCCGCATCGTCCCGTCGAGACCGCCCTGACGTACCTGCCCGGCATCAGCCGCGCGCGGGCCAAGGCGATCCTGCTCGAGGCGCGCATCGACCCCGAGACCACCACCGACGACCTGAGCGAGATGCAGGTCGACGTGCTGCGGCAGTTGATCCGCGCGGAGCTGCGCGACGACGACGGGCCGCCCCTGGACGACGGTGCCCGCCCGTGGCTGTCGGGATCTGCCGTCGAATTCGCCCCTTACCTCGACCGCGTGCGCGCGATGCTGCAACGATATCTGGGGGTGTTGCGGCCCTGGGACCGGCCGGTCGACGACCCCACGCGCAATCCGGTGCCGGCGGGGACGATGCAGACGCTCGACTCGACCGCCCTGCGCTGCCTGCGCGGCGAGGCGCTGGACCCCGAGCGCCTGGCGTTCGTGGCCCGCATGGAGCAGCGGCTGGCCGTCGCGTACGACGATCTGCAGCCCACGACCGAGTCGGCGCAGCGCTTTGACGAGCTGCGCGTCATCTTCGGCCTGTCGGATCTGGAGTGCGACCTGCTGTGGGTGCTGCTGGCGCCCGAGCTGGTTCCGGAATTCCTGTGGCTGTACCGAGCTTTGTGGCGCGACACCGGCCGCAGTCACTGGCCCGAGGACTTCCTGTCGCACGCCGTCGACCCGTTTGGCGCACGCGGCAAGGCGGTGCTGCAAGCGCTGTCGTCGCGGTCGACGCTGCGGCGCTATGGTCTGGTGCTGGCCGGCGGCGACGACACCACGCAAATTCGCTTTCGGGCTGCGGGGTTCGTGTGCGGCCATCTGGTCGGGCTGCCGGTCGCGCTGGCGGACCTGCCGGGCGTGCTGTGGCACGGGCAAGAGGGCGACGCGCTGGATCTCGGCCAGGGCAAGGACTCGCCGCATTCTCCCGCGTTGCGTGAAGCTTTGGCGCGCGGATTCCGCGGTCGACGGCGCTTTCTGGTGCTGGGCCCGGAGCGTGCCGGCGCCGTCCGCATCGCCCGCGACGCCCTGCGGCTATTCGGCGAGGGGCTGCTGACGGTGCGGCTGGACCTGCTGCTGGCCGACGATGCGCTGGACCGCGTGGGGGCCGTGCTGGGTCGGGCGAGACTGGCGCGCGCAGGGCTTTTCTTCGAGCACAGTGAGTCGCTGGACGCGGGCGAGCACGGGGCAGAGCGTCTGGCCGCGCTGGTGCAGCTGCTGTCGGGCGAGACGACGACGATGTTCTTCCACTCGCCGGCGAGCCCTAGGCAGGAGGGGCAAAGGCTCTCGCCGCGGGTGCATCTGGCGCTGCTGCGCGAGCTTGGGGCGCTGGAGCTGCCGACCGCCGCGCCGACGCTGGAAGAGCGAAAGACTTTGTGGCGCGAGCGGTTGAGCGACCGCATGACGGCTGTGGAAGCCGAGGACGCCGCCGCCTCTGCCGCCGTCTTCAAGTTCGGCGTCGACGAGATCGACCTCGCCGTGAACCTGGCCGCGGCCACCGCACGCCAGCGCAACCCCAACGCGACTGCGGTGCACCTGACGGATCTGGAGCGATCCTGCCGGGATGTGGCGTCATCGCGTCTGGCCGGTCTGGCCACCCGCATCCATGTCCGCGGCCGCTGGGAGACCACGGTCCTGCCCGACGACACCCGCGAAATCCTTGAAGAGATGGTGCGGTTCGGCAAGTTCGCGTCGTTCGTGCTCGACGACCAGGGCTACGGCCGCTCGATGGGCTATGGCCGCGCGCTGACGTCGCTGTTCTCTGGGCCCTCCGGCACCGGCAAGACGCTGTGCGCTGGGCTGGTGGCGCGCGACCTGGGCCTGGAATTGTTCCGCGTGGACCTGGCTTCGGTCGTGTCGAAGTACATCGGCGAGACCGAGGAGCGGCTGTCCAAGCTGTTCGACGCGAGCCAGGACTCGGGCATCGCGCTGCTGTTCGACGAGGCCGATTCGCTGTTCGCCAAGCGCACCGACGTGCAGTCGTCGGTCGACCGCTATGCCAACCTCGAGGTCAACTACCTGCTGCAACGCCTGGAAGACTTTGACGGTTTGGTGATCCTGACGACCAACAACCCCGAGTCGATCGATCAAGCCTTCATGCGCCGTATCCGCTTCAAGCCCCACTTCCCGCCGCCGGAAGTCGACGAGCGCGAGCGACTGTGGCGCGTGATGATCCCGGCGGACGCCCCACGCGAGGCCGAGCTGAGGTTCCGCGACCTTGCGCTGGACTACGAGCTGACGGGCGGCCAGATCCAGAACGCGGTCATCCGTGCCGCGGTCTGGGCTGCGTCCGAAGGCGGCCCGGTCTCGTATCCGCTGCTGTCGAAAGCCGGCGACCGCGAATACAAGGATCAGGGACGCGTGGTCCGCACCTACGTAGAGGAGTAACCCATGGACAAGGCAACGTTTCTCGACATCCTCCAGACCATCGTCGAGGGCTTCGAAGACCCGACGTTCAAGGCCAACATGGCGGCGGCCAAGGCGGCGGGCGACGTGGCCAAGATGATCGCGCTGCCGATGGCAATTCAGGAAAAGGCGTTCGGCAAGTATGGGTTGGAGGCGACGGCCGGGACCGTGGCGTTCAAGGAGGCGGGGCGGAGCTTTGGGTTGGACGACGAGGCTTCGCCGCTCTTGGGTCGGATGAAGGCGGCGTTGAAGGGGTAGGGGACTAGCGCTGCTTCAAGCCTCGGGAAGCCGCGCCGCCGCCCACGCCGCAAACGCCCGCAAGTCGGCTGCGCCTTGCGTCGCCGCTCGTGCAACCACCGCCGGATCAAGCTCCTCGTAGGCGTGCACCGCGACGTTGCGAAAGCCGACCATCGCGCGCATCGACGCCGCAAGTCGCGTATCCAGACCGGCCCCGCCTTCCAGCAAGGTGAACGCCTCGGCCAACTTGGCTGGCAACCCGAGTCCACCCGCCGCGACCAGGTGGTGGGCGAGGTCGATCGCAGACTGACAGGCCCGCTGCAGGTTCAGCGCCACGACGTCGGCGACCATTTGGTCGTCCAGTCGCTCGGCGCGCAGGTCCAGCATCTGCGCCACGCGGGCCAAGGCGCGCTCGATCTGTGCGCACTTGGCCAGCACGATGTCGGCGTCAACCACCACGGCGCAACCTCGCTCGCAACGCCGCCTCGACTGGAGCGCGGGCGTGCTTCAAGTCTGCGTAATCTGTCAGCGTTCGCATCAGGAAGGCGTGCCGTCGGGCCGGCAACGCATCGAGCAACAGCACGCCCTTTGCGAG
>JBMOIG010000211.1:0-5434 GCA_049317445.1 Myxococcota bacterium
CAGAACGGCGTGAAGGTCAAGCAATCGGTCGAGCGGGACTGCCCGATGAAGTGGTTCGACTGGCACGCGCGGGTGGCCGTGCTGCTGCGCGTGACGACGGCGCAGGGACAGGTCCTGTATCTGCGCCATCACGTTGCGGAAATGACCGGCAAGACCGACGAACAGCGCGACCGGCCTCCCCTGCCGAAAGAGGCCCATGCGACGCTGCAGAAGCTGCGAGCGCAGGTGGTCGACGAGATGGCCCAGGTGCTGTCGCCGCAGCGAGTGCAGGTGACGGCGACCTTCTACGACTGCGAGGACCCGGCGGAGAGCGTGTGCGAGCACGCTGTGAAGTTCATGGCGAATTCCCAGTACGATCAAGCCGTTGCGGCCTACACCGAGGCGATTCGCCTGCTGACGGATGCCAAGGTCGAGCGAGACGAGCTGGCCAAGGTCTACTGGAACCGCGGCGTCGTTTACGAGTACAGCCGCCAGTTCGATCTGGCCATCGCCGACTACCGCAAGGCCGACGAGCTGGACCCCGGCGAGGGCTACCTGCACGGCGTGGACAGCGTCGAGCGCACCCGGATTCGCCACGAGCAGCTGATCGACCAAGGGCTTGGCGCCCAGTGACCTGCAACCTCAGGAAATGGCGATGAACGAGGCGATCATCTCGCACCGCGGCCCGGGTCACTTATGGCTCGCGTCGCTTGGGCGCCGTGGCATGGAGCTGGGCCTCGAGCGGGTGCAGACGCTGTTGGATCGCCTGGACCGTCCTGACCGCGCGCAGCCCAACGTCGTGGTGGCGGGGACCGACGGCAAGGGGTCGACCTCGTCGATGCTGACGGTGCTGCTGCAGGCGTCAGGGCTGCGCGTGGGACACTACACGTCGCCGCACCTGCGGGAAACGCGCGAAAGGGTTTGGATCGCAGGGGCTTGCGTGACGGCAGAGGAACTGGACGCTGCCTTGGAGCAAACGAGCGTCGCCTGTGCCCGACAGCCTGCATTGGACCCGACCCCCTTTGAGGCGCTTACGGCCGCCGCGTGGATCCTGTTTGCCCGAGCCGAGTTGGACGTGGCGGTGATGGAAGTCGGCTTGGGCGGGCGTCTGGACGCCGTGAATGCCTGCGACCCCATCGTGAGCGTGGTCACCCACCTGTCGCACGACCACATGGCGGTGCTGGGCCGGACGCTGGCCGAGATTGCGTTTGAGAAATGCGGCGTGGCCCGCGACGGTCGGATGCTGGTCGCGGCTCAGCCGAGCCTGTGCAAGTCCGCATTGCGCAAACATGGTCGCTCGCCGCGGCTGGTCGGTCTGGCGCACGAGTTGGTGGTCGGGCCGTTTGCGCTGCGGGGGCCAGACTGGCGCTCGGCCGGCGTGCTGTCGGGGCCTGCGCTGGTGGAGGCGCTGGAGCTCGAGGTCGGACTGCCCGGCGCCCACCAGCTGGAGAACGCCGGTCTGGCGGTCGGGGCATGGCAGGGTGTGGCCGAGTGGTTCGCGGTTGAACAGGGGCGGACGCTGCCGCCGGTCGAGGACGTGGTGCCGGCGCTGGCCCATCTGGACTGGCCGTGCCGCGCTGAGGTGGTCGAACAGGGGCCGCTGCTGGTGCTGGATGCTGCCCACAACCCCGCGGGAACAGACGCGTTGGCGGCACTGCTGGCAGAGCGTGGCCGTGCCTGGCAGATCGTGCTGGCGGTGCGCAAGGACCGTGACCCGGCAGAGGTGGTGCGGGCCCTTGCGCCGATTGCCGCGACGTTCTGGCTGCCGCGCATGTCGGGAGAAACGCTGCTGGAGGCCGACCTGCTGTCGGACGTCATCGACACGGTGGCGCCGGGGGCGGGTGTGGCGGTGGGGTCGTCGGCCAAGTGTCTGGCCGAGGCGCGGCGAGAGGTCGGCAAGGGGCCGGGCGTCGTCGTCACGGGCAGTCAGCACGCGCTGGGAGAGTGGCTGGGGCAGGACTTGATCCGCAGTCCGCGGCTGGAGCGGCGATTGGGGCGCACGCCGGACGCCCAGCAGGCAATCGACCGACGATAAGCATTCATTTGTGCAGGGAGTTTGGCCGGGCCCACGGGCGCGGTCAGGTCACGACGTCGGGACCCGTGCGGCCGGTGCGCGCGCGGATGCCCGCGAGCTCGTCGGCGATGGCGGCCAGGTCGGCTAGCGCATCGTCGGCCGACACGCCCTGGCGCGCGGGGTTCGGCTCGAAGCGTTCGAGGTAGACGCGCAGGGTCGCGCCCGCGGTTCCGGTGCCCGACAGCCGATAGACGATGCGCGAGCCGTCGGCGAACAGGATGCGGATGCCCTGCCGGGTCGAGACGCTGCCATCTACGGGATCCGTATAGGCAAAGTCGTCGGCGTGCGCGACCTCGTGGCCGCCGATCCGGTGCCCCGCAAACTCGGGCAGCCGGGTGCGCAGGTCGGCCACCAGCCTTTCCGCGACGGCGCTGTCGATCGCCTCCCAGTCGTGCCGGGCATAGACGTTGCGGCCGTATTGCCGCCAGTGCTGCTCGACGATGGTCCGCACCGACGCCTTGCGCGCCGCCAGCACGTCGAGCCAGAACAGCACCGCCCACAGCCCGTCCTTTTCGCGCACGTGGTCCGACCCGGTGCCAAAGCTCTCTTCGCCGCACAGGGTGGCCATGCCCGCATCCAGCAGATTGCCGAAGAATTTCCAGCCTGTCGGGGTCTCGTAGCAGGCGATCCCCAACTGCTCGGCCACGCGGTCTACGGCCTGACTGGTGGGCATCGAGCGGGCGACGCCGACCAGGCCCTTGCGGTACCCGGGCACCAGCGTGGCGTTGGCGGCCAGCACGGCCAGGCTGTCGCTGGGCGTGACGTAGAAGCCCTTGCCCATCACCATGTTGCGATCGCCGTCGCCGTCCGACGCCGCGCCGAAGTCGGGTCCGTCGGGGGCATACAGCGCCTCGACCAGCTCGTGGGCGTGCACCATGTTGGGGTCGGGGTGGCCGCCGCCAAAGTCGGGCAGGGGCGTGCCGTTGCGCACGGTGCCGGCGGGGGCGCCCAGGATGCCCTCTAGAATCGCATGGGCGTACGGCCCGGTGATGGCGTGCATGGCGTCGAACTGCATCCGGAAACCCGAGCGGAACAGCGCGCGGATGCGGTCGAAGTCGAACAGCGTCTGCATCAGCAGGGCGTAGTCGGCGACGGGATCGATCACCTCGACCGCCATGCCGTCGAGCGTCGCCTCGCCCAGCACGTCCAAGCGAACGTCGGCCGCGTCGCTGATGCGGTACTGCCGAATCTGCTGCGTGTGGGCGTAGATGGCCTCGGTCACCTTCTCCGGAGCAGGGCCGCCGGCGCCGATGTTGTACTTGATGCCGAAGTCGCCGTCGGGACCGCCGGGGTTGTGGCTGGCCGAGAGGATCAGGCCACCGAAGGCCTTGCGCTTGCGGATGACGCACGACGCCGCGGGGGTCGACAACAGGCCGCCGCGACCGACGACGACGCGGCCAAAGCCGTTGGCTGCGGCCATCTTGACGATCGTCTGGCACGCCTGCAGGTTCAGAAAGCGACCGTCGCCGCCCACCACCAGCGTCTGGCCTTGAAAGTCTGCCAGGCTGTCGAACACCGACTGCACGAACGCTTCCAGGTAGTGCGGCTGCTGGAAGACCGGGACCTGCTTGCGCAGGCCGCTGGTGCCGGGTTTCTGGCCGGGAAAGGGGGTGACCGGGATGGTTAGGGTGGCCATGGTCGACTCCTGGTGGACGCGGGGGGGCCGGCGGGGTGCCGGACGCGGCCTCACTTCTACCCGTGCGGGGTTGCGGCTGTCCAGTTGTGGGGGGGGGGCGCTGGGGTTACGCCTCGAGAGCTGCCAGCGCGCCTTGCAGCTGCGAGAGCGCGGCCGTCAGCTCGCCGCGCAGCGCGGTCCGTTGCGCAGGCGTCAGCTGACCCAGTCCTGCGTGCAGGTCCTGGGCGTCGCGCGCGGCGGTCACAACCCGGCGCCACGCCTTGACTGGGGGCGGCAGCTTGGGCCGGCCGCGCGGCGGGCTGCCGGGCGGTGGCGCGCGCTCGGCTTCGATGGCGCGGTCGAGCTCGCGTGTGGGCCACCGCTGCTCGGCGGCCTCGTGTGCCAGGCGCGCGCGGGTGATCGAGTCCGGGATGGTCGCGAGCAGGTGCAGGTGCGTGAGGTCCAGGCGGGTGCGGACGCTTTCCGGCAGCTCGCGCCAGACGGCATTGGCGAGCATGTAATTGCGCAGGGTGTAGGCGGACAGGTTCAGGTCGGCCAGGGCTTCGCGGCGTTCGCGGAGCAGGGACTCGAACGCGCCGTGATGGGGCGAGCGGCGGTCGCGGTAGACCTTCAGGTCGTCGTCGAACCAGGTGGCGATCAGGTAGCGGCCGACTTCGAGGGCGTAGGTCAGGAAGGCGGTGCGGTTCAGGTGGCGCAGGTGGCCGAGCGTGGCGTCGAAGGCGGCGGTTAGGGCGGGGTCTTGGGTGGGGGTGGCGGAAGGGATAATTAGGTCGGACATTTGGCTTGATTCCTTTGTCTGAACAGCAGGTTGTCGTCCCATTGAAGCGCTTCTCGGGCGGGTGTCTCGCAGTCGCTGCGGCGAAGGTGACAGGGTGTTTCGTGTGCGTCAAGTGCCGGTGGGGGCCAGGGCGGGCTGAGGGAGGTGGGGCATGTGCGCTAACTTTGCCGGAATCCGCCGCCCCCGAAGTGAACTTCGCGGGCTACCATTCCAGAAGTCCGCGTTGATGACGCCGCGGACTGCCACGGCCGATTGCCGCTCACGCACCCGAACGCGGCCCTTCGACTCGCAAAGCACCATGTGCCAGTCCCCCTGGGACTTCTTGAACGGTAGCCAACGGACTTTAGTCCGTGGATTCAGTAGATTGCGGTCCAATGTTAGCGCACATGGGGCGGCGGGGTCGGCCGGCCCCGTGCGGTTGCGGTCGGGCGCGGCGTTTGCTGCCTGCGAGCGATCAACGGGGCATGCCGAGTCCTGCGTTCACGTACCGCCGTCGTACGCCTGAGGAGACGGTGGTGTACCGTGCCGTCCAAGGTGAGCTGCCGGCGGTGCGGGCGCTGCTGCGCGAGGCGGGGGATGGACAGGGTGCTGGCAAGGGCCTCTTTCTCCCCCCCTCGTCATCCTGAGCGAAGCGCAGCGGAGTCGAAGGACCTTGCGCGAAGCGCTTAGCCTGCGCCTCGTGGTGTCAGGTCGACCCATCCGGGGTTCTCAGCCGTGATGAGGTCGAGCTTGCGCTGTCGGCGCCAGCCCTTGAGCTGTTACTCTCGACGGATTGCCTGCTCGATCGACTCGTAGGGCTCGACGTGCATCAGACGATGGACGTGGTAGCGGGCCGTGAAGCCTTCCAGGCAGGCCGATCGGTGCTGTACCGCGTCGTCGGGGTAGGTTGGACGTGACGCCGACGTACCGCAGGCGACGCCAGCTTGCGAGGATGTAGACGTAGGCCATGAGGACACCTCTGCGGAAT
>JBMOIG010000212.1:0-5388 GCA_049317445.1 Myxococcota bacterium
GGGATCTGCGACGACAACAACGCGTGCACCACGGACGTGTGCGACCCGACGGTCGGCTGCCTGCACACCAACACGACCGCCAACTGCGACGACGGCGACGCCTGCAAGGGTCCCGACCTGTGCGCCGCCGGCAAGTGCGTGGCCACGGGTGCCATCGCGTGCGACGACAACAACCCGTGTACGACCGATGGATGCGACACCAAGACCGGCTGCACCAAGGTGGCCTCGGCCAACAACACCAAGTGCGACGACAAGAACCCGTGCACCGCCAATGACCTCTGCACTTCCGGTTTCTGCGCTGGCACCGGCGGCCCGCAGTGCAATGACAACGACCCGTGCACGACGGACTCCTGCAGCACATCGACAGGTTGCACGCACACGCCGATCGACAACATCGCTTGCGATGACGGCAACGCGTGCACTGCGGCCGAGATCTGCAAGAACGGCAAGTGCGCGGACCCCAACGGCTCCACGTGCGACGACGGCAACGCGTGCAGCAAGGACGTGTGCGACACCGTCAAGGGTTGCCAGCACACCGCGATTTCCACCGGCAAGAGCGTGGACATCACTGTTGTCAGCGACGGCAAAACCACCTTCAAGGATGGTTCGGCGCAAAAGGCTGCCGTCCCGACATGGGACCAGCTCGCTGGCTGGACGCACGCCATCTCCGGGGCCACCTGGCTTTGGAATGCCGCGACCGTCGCGACGCCTCAGGCGGTCACTCAGGTGGTCTTCACACGGTCGTTCGACGTGCCCGTGGGTGGCGAAAAGACCATCGGCACCTTGATGATCGCGACGGACGGGTCCTTTGTGTGCACGCTGAACGGCATGCTGGTCGGCGTGGACATCGACGAGGCGAACTACGGGTCGCCGGTCGCGCTTTCCTTGACCGGACAACTGAAGGAAGGTCCCAACACCTTCGTGTGCACCGTAACGAATCCGGGCAAGGCCGGTGCCACGGCCTACACCAACCCCGCGGGCCTCTACTTCCGGATGGACATCACCTGGTTCGAGATCGGTGGCGCAGTGCCGTGCGAAGATGGCAACGCTTGCACAACCGGCGACTGGTGCAAGGAACTGGCGTGCAAGGCGGGTGCGGTCACTCCATGTGACGACGCGAACAACTGCACGGCCGACCTCTGCGACCCGAAGGCCGGCTGCTCGCACGTGCCGAACACTGCGATCGAGTGCGATGACGGCAACTCCTGCACCGTGCAAGACGCCTGCAGCGCCGGAAAGTGCGCGGGCAAGACACCGGCGGAGTGCGACGACTTCAACGCCTGCACGGTCGAGTCCTGCGACCCGAAGACCGGCTGCGTCCACACCTCAGACGAGGGCAAGGCGTGCAACGACAACGACGCGTGCACCGCCAAGGACGCCTGCAAGGCCGGCAAGTGCGTCGGGGCAAGCGGCACCGACTGCGACGACGGCAACCCCTGCTCGACCGATGGCTGCGCGACCCTGACGGGTTGCTTCCACAGCTCCAACAGCGGCGCTGCGTGCGACGACGGCAACCTATGCACGCTTACCGACTCCTGTGCCGGTTCCCTATGCATCGGCAAGACGCCCGCGAACTGCGATGACAGCAACCCCTGCACCGGCGACTCGTGCAGTGCCACCGCCGGTTGCGTCCACACTGCCCTGACGGGTCCGGTCTGCCAGGACGGTAACGCTTGCACGTTGTCCGACGCCTGCCAGGACGGGGTGTGTGCGCCAAGCACCAACAAGGTCTGCACGGACGGTGAGCCTTGCACCACCGACGCGTGCGACGTCAAGACAGGCCTGTGCTCATTCGAGGCCATCGACGGCGGACAGTGCGAGGACGGCAACCTCTGCACCGTGCTCGACACCTGCAAGACCGGCAAGTGCACGGCGGGAACGACGCGGTCGTGTGCGGACGGAAAGCCTTGCACCCTCGACGTGTGCAACCCGATGACCGGCGACTGCGCCAATCCGCCCGCGCAGGGCGGCTACGCGTGCGAAGACGGCAGCGGATGCACCACCGGCGACGCTTGCGTCAACGGCGAGTGCGTCGGCAAGGCCAAGTCCTGCGACGACACGAACCCGTGCACCGTCGACGGATGCGACCCGGCCACGGCACTCTGCAACCACGTGGCGGCGTCCGATGGTACGGTCTGTGGCAGCAACGGCACCTGCGTCAAGGGCGTGTGCAAGTAGACAAGTGAAAGACAGCTGCAGCGGGTCGGAGCGAGGGCTGTCAGGGCGGCGCACGTTAGCCTTGCCTGTCCTGATGTCTCCGAAGGCATCCCAAAGTGCCAAGCACTTGAGACGATTATTCACGTAAATCTAGATTGTTACACGTTCGGCTTCGGCTGCAACCGACCGTCAATCTGGCACGTGAAACGCCTTGCCTGCAGGTTCCTTCGCCGAAGGGTCAGGCCGGGCTGAGGTCGGTCGACGACGCGCCTTCGCCTTCGGCCGTGACTCATGCGTGGCCGGGTCTGAGACTGGGACCTGCGCGGAGCTGCCGACCTCAGGCATGATGGCCGGCGCGGGTTCTGTCGGAAGTTGTGCTTCAGTCGGCGTCGTGGCAGGTGGCAACGCTACCGCGACCGGCGCAGGTGGGGGCGGCGACTCGGCAACTGGGGCCGGCACCTTTTCGGGTGGCGCAGGCACGACTGGGGAAGCCGTCGCCGGCGCGTTGGGGGCTTGCTCCGAAGAGTCTTGCTCCAACAGAGCCCAAACACCCAACCCAATCATCGCAGCGACGGCGACCGCCAACAGACCCAGAGCCCATCGGCGATCGGTGGTCGGCTCCTTGTGGGGAGTCACCATTGCTTGAACAGGAATCGCCCCCGTGTCGGCAAGGCGGGGGGATACGGCCGCCAAGGGCGACTGCATCGCCACGGTGAGCGACGAATCGCTGCCGGGCATCATGTTGGGCGAGGCGGCACGAACGGGGCGCGGAACTGGCCCGGCACTGGGTCGCGGAGTAGCCGTCGGGGCTCCTACGGCGCCGGGAGCGAGAGGCGCCCCGGAAGACGCAGCTCCACCACGTTCGGCCGCAGCTGCGTTGGTGCGCGCTGAACCGTCCCCGGACCCGGCGGTCACGACTGCGCGTCCCCGCCTGGACTCCGGGCGGGACTCAAGCGGGCGTTGACCAACAGCCGCTCGGTGGCTCCCGGCCGGTGCAACCACGTGAGGCGCCGTGGGGTCGGACGACTCGACTCGCACTTCCGATGCTCTGGACCCCTCCGCCGCCTGCGTCTGACCCGTGGACAAAACAGCGGTGTCCGGCACCGAAGCCCGCGGACTGATCGGGGACGGCCGCGTGCCCAACGCCTCCTCCAGCGCCAAACGCATGGAGCGAGCATCGGAGAATCGGTCTTCCGGCTTCTTCTCCAGCGCCTTCGCGACACAGTCCGCAAACACGTCTGAAACGGGCGTCTTCGCCACGACCCTCAGGTCCGGCACCGGCTTCATGATGTGGCCGAGCATGATATTGATCGGGTTGTCGTCGACAAACGGGGGCTGCCCCACAACACAGTTGAACAAGAGCACGCCGAGCGAGTAGAGGTCGGAACGCCCGTCAATCTCCCGCCCCTGCCCCTGCTCGGGACTCATGAACGTCGGCGTGCCCAATGCGGTACCCGTCTCGGTCAGCGAGGACTCGTGCGACCGAGCGATGCCGAAATCCAGGACCTTGATGGAGGGCTCGTCGTCTCCCGCCTCTGCCAAGATAATGTTGGATGGCTTCAGGTCGCGATGAACCAGCCGATTCGTGTGCGCTTCGTGAAGACTGCGCAACACAGAAATCGCGATGCGAATGGCCTCGTCCTGCGTCAGGCAGCCCCGGGTGAGAACACTCTCCAGCGTCGGGCCACGCAGCAGCTCCATCGCGATGTAGTGGCCCGCGCCGCCATCGAGTTCGCCGACATCGAACACGCGCACCGTGTTCGGATGGCGCAGGCTCGCGGTGACCTGAGCCTCACGGTAGAAGCGCAGCGTCTCCGTTCCGGTGCCACCTGCCTGAGCTTGCAGCACCTTGAGCGCGACCAGCTGCTGGGTGCCGAGGTGTACAGCGGAATAGACTGTGCCCATGCCACCGCGTCCGACAACGCCAGTGACGCGATACCGGCCTTCGATGACATCGCCGGTCTGTAGCGAACCTGCCCGGGCCGGCCACGCCGGTGCTGGTGCTACCGCGGTGGTCTCCGTGCCATCGAGAGGGCAAACAGCGTCCGACGTGGTATTGCCACAAGCGGGACACTGGCGGAGTTCCGAAGGCATGAGGTGGCTCGAGGCGACGCGACCAGCGCGCGGGGGGCTACATTGTACGCGGGTGATGTGACTGTGTCGACGAACCACGGGAACCGCAGGGTCGTGGCTGTCCGGCCAGAGCGAGAGCTTGGGGCATTCGAATCGTAGGCTCACGCACTGCTAACATGCCATTCGCGCGAGGCTATTGCTCTCAAGTGCCACGCACATGGAATCGCTTGCCGCTAGGCGACAAACCCGCTAGGTTCCACCGGCCAAACCCATGGAGCCTTCTCGATCGCCATGTTGCCGCGCCCTCCCCCGCTCCACTACCGACTCGCGCCACGACTCGCACTTGTCTTGGTGGGCGTTGCGTGCCTATTTGCCGGGTCGGTCGAGGCAGCTCCGCGGGTCTCGCCGGCCGCCAAGGTTGCTCAGCAGGCGGACGACTTGGCTCGCCAGGCGCTGGAGGAGTTTCGCAAAGGCAATTTCCCTAATGCGATCGATCTGTACCGCAAGGCGTATGAGTTCGACCCGGAGCCCGCTTACCTCTATGGCCAGGCCCGCGCGCAGCACGAGGCAGGGCAGTTTGATGCCGCAATCGCAAACTACGAGTTGGCGCTCAGCACCCTGAATGCCGACGACCCGCTTCGGGCCAAGTGCTTGGAACACCTCAACAGGGCCCGGTCCTCGCTACCGTCAGCCGGTGGCCACGGCGTCGCCTCGACGGATCAAGTGCCCGCCTTGCCACCGACCGTCGTAGCGGAGAATTCGTCGCAATGGCGCCTGTGGGCGGGCTGGACGGCGGTCGCACTGGCGGCAGCCGGGGCCGCGGGCACGCTTGCGGTCTACTTGCCGGCCCGTCAGGACCAAGCAGCCTTGGACGAACGGATGCTCAAAGTCAGCCCGATCGACGGCAAGATCTCGGGCGTCGGCCCGGCCGAAGCACGCAGCCTGCAGCAATCGATCAACGACCGAATCCACGTCACGTGGGCCCTTGCGGGGGTGGCCGTGTGCTCCGCCACAGTAGGGACTTTTCTGTTGTGGCATAGAGACGACGTAGTGGTTCAAGTCGCTCCCGGTCCGGGTCCGGTTGGCCTTTCGCTCGTCGCGCGGTGGCCTCGACCGTGACGTCGCGGAAGTCAACGTCAAGGCAGAATTCTCAAGTGC
>JBMOIG010000213.1:0-5369 GCA_049317445.1 Myxococcota bacterium
CAACTTCAGCGAGCACGGCGAGCCGTTGGGGCGGCCGAACACGCTGTTGATCGACAGCGAGCAGTTGGAGTCGGGCGAGGCGTTGGACGACAACTTCCGGGCGATGGCCAGCGACGAGATCGAGCGGTTCCGCCGCGAGATCATCGAACGCTCGGGCGATCCTCGGGCTGCCGACACCCTGACGGACCAGGATCTGTTGCGCGAGGTGATGAACACCGTCGGCAAGCAGGGCCGGCTCGGCGCGCAGATCCGCTGCGTGGTCTCGGTCTCCATGCTGACCGAAGGGTGGGATGCGAGCACGGTGACGCACGTCCTTGGCGTCCGCGCGTTTGGGACCCAGCTCTTGTGCGAGCAGGTGATCGGGCGTGCCCTGCGCCGCCAGTCGTACGACTTGAACGAGGAGAACCTGTTCAATGTCGAGTATGCGGACGTGTTGGGGATCCCGTTCGACTTCACCGCCAAGCCGGTCGTTGCCCCGCCGCAGACGCCTCGCGACACCATCCACGTCAAGGCGGTGAGCCCGGACAGGGATGCGGTCGAGATCCGGTTTCCGCGCGTGACCGGGTACCGGGTCGAGCTTCCGGATGATCGGTTGACCTGGAAGTTCACGGCGGAGTCGAGCCTCGAGCTTACGCCGGATCTCGTCGGGCCTTCCGTTACGCAGAACTCGGGCATCATCGGCCAGACGGTGGACCTGAGTCTGGCGCACCTCGGCGAGATGCGGCCCTCTACGGTGCTGTTTCACCTGACGCAGCGGCTGCTCTACACGAAATGGCGCGATCCGGGTGACGAGCCCAAGCTCTATCTGTTCGGTCAGCTCAAGCGTGTCGCCAAGGAGTGGATGGACCACCACCTTGTCTGCAAGGGCGGTACCTATCCCGCGCAGCTCCTGTACCAGGAGATCGGCGACATGGCGTGCAACCGCATCACCGACGCCATTACGGCGGCGTCGCAGGGGACGCGGCCGATCCGGGCGATGCTCGATGCGTACAATCCGATCGGGTCGACCCGGCACGTCAGCTTCACGACCTCGCGGACCGAGCGCTGGAAGACCGCAGTTGGCCGTTGCCATGTGAACTACGCGGTCCTGGATAGCGACTGGGAGGGCGAGTTCTGCCGGGTGGCCGAGGCGCACCCGCGGGTTCGGGCGTACGTGAAGAACCACAACTTGGGATTCGAGGTGCCGTATCGGTACGGGTCAGAGGTCAGGCACTATCGGCCGGACTTCATCGTGCTGGTGGACGATGGTCGGGGGGAGGATGACCTGTTGCGGCTCGTGGTCGAGATCAAGGGGTTCCGCGGCGAGGATGCGAAGGACAAGAAGGCCACGATGGATACCTACTGGGTTCCTGGGGTGAACAACCTGGGGACCATGGGGCGGTGGGCGTTTGCCGAGTTCACCGAGGTGTATCAGATCGAGAGCGAGTTCTCGGCTAAGGTTGAGGGGAAGTTCAACGAGATGATCGGTGCGCTCGTCGCCGCGCCTGCAGTGGAGACCGTCTGACCATGGCAATCCAAACGAAGGCCGGAACCGGCAAGACCGTCGAGACCGTCACGCACCCCGACGCCACGCGCCTGAACATCCCGACGGTCGAGTACCAGTCGGTGATGCAGAAGGAGGCTGAGGCACCGCGGCGGGTCACCTACCCGCGCAACCGCGACCTGGACCCGCAGCTCATGTGGCGCGGCAAGGACGAGCAGGACTGGAGCGACCTCGTCGTCAACGCGCCGCCGCTCTACATCCAGGAGAAGGTGCACCCCAAGGTGCTGATCGACGACCTCCTGCGCCAGACCAAGGAGGAGAGGAAGGGGGCTAGCGGGGCGCAGACCGATTTGTTTGGGGACTTCAACGGGATTCCTGAGGGTGCGGACAAGACCGAGTTCTACCAGCACGACCAGAACTGGTCGAATCGGATGATCCTTGGCGATTCGCTACAGGTGATGGCGAGCCTGGCGGAACGCGAGGGGTTGGCCGGCAAGGTGCAGTGCATTTACTTCGACCCGCCTTATGGCATCAAGTTCAATAGCAATTTCCAGTGGAGTACGACGAGCCGGGATGTGAAAGATGGGAACACCGGGCACATCACGCGGGAGCCGGAGCAGGTCAAGGCGTTTCGGGATACTTGGCGGGATGGAATTCACAGCTACCTGACGTATCTGCGGGACCGGCTCACGGTGGCGCGGGATCTGTTGACGGAGAGCGGCAGCATCTTCGTGCAGATCGGCGATGAGAACGTGCACCGGGTGCGCGCGCTATTGGAGGAGGTATTCGGGGAGCAGAACTACGCAACGGAAATCAAGATCCAGAAGACCGGGAGTTCGACGGCGAAGCACCTCCAAAGCATCTTCGACACGGTCCTCTGGTATTTCAGAGACAAGACGCGTGGCAAGTTTCGGGCCTTAAAGGTGAATTGCGGCCTCGGGGACATGACAAGCGACATCACCCCGTGGCTGTGCGTCGACGGACTCTCCTATCGCAAGCTTACGAAAGCAGAACTCTCCTCGCGACTTAACCGCGAGGGCCTCCGGATCTTCCAGCCAGGGCCGATCAACTCCCAACATCCGTCCGAAACCCGATCAGGTCCAATTGTGTACCAGGGCGAGACGTTCTGCCCCCCACCGGGTCGCCAGTGGACGTACGATCCCGGGGTCGAAATGACACGGATCGGGCGCGCCAACTACCTGCTGAAGTATGGCAAGACCCTGCGCGTGCGCATGTACGCGTCCGACAGTGACTATCAGAACCTATCGAGCAGCTGGACCGACACGCAGTTGGGTGGACTCAGCGCAGAAAGAATCTACGTCGTGCAGACGTCCGAAAAGGTCGTGCAACGATGCATCCTCATGTGTACGGACCCCTCCGACTTGGTCCTGGATCCTACGTGCGGTTCCGGTACCACCGCGTATACCTCCGAACAGTGGGGGCGCCGCTGGATCACAATTGACACGTCACGCGTGGCCCTCGCACTCGCGCGGGCACGCATCATGGGGGCGCGCTATCCCTTCTACTTGCTCGCTGACTCCCGTGAAGGGCAACAGAAGGAAGCGGAACTCACTCAGAAGGCGCCCTCGACGCAACCCGTCCACGGAAACATGAGGCACGGGTTTGTGTACGATCGCGTCCCACAGATCACACTCAAGTCTGTTTCTGACAATGCCGAGATTGACGTGATTTGGGAGAAATGGCAGCAGACTCTTGAGCCGATACGGGCTGCGCTGAATTCGGCGCTGAACCAAGCGTGGGAAGAGTGGGGGATTCCGGGCGAGACTTCGTCAACCTGGCCAAGCGCGGCGAAGATCGCTCACGCCGACTGGTGCGTTGCCCGTGTCGCCCGCCAAGCGGAGATCGACGCCGCCATCACCGCCAAGGTGAACTCCGAGTACCTGTACGACCGCCCGTACGAAGACAAGAAGAAGGTCCGCGTGGCCGGACCCTTCACGGTCGAGAGCCTCTCGCCTCACCGAATGGTCGGCGTCGACGAGAACGACGAATTCATCGACGGCCTCGCCGACAGGCGTCTAAAGTACGACACGCAACAGTCCTTCCCCGAGATGATCCTCGAGAATCTCAAGGCAGCCGGCGTTCAGCAGGCGCACAAGGAAGGTCGCATCACCTTCAGCTCACTCCAACCCTGGCCCGGCCTCCTGGTCTGCGCCGAGGGCCGCTACCTCGAAGCCGACACCAACACCGAGAAGCGCGCGGCCATCTTCATCGGCCCGGAGTTCGGCACCGTCACCCGCCCGGACCTAGTCTCGGCCGCCCGCGAGGCCGGCGACGCCGACTTCGACGTGCTCATCGCCTGCGCCTTCAACTACGAGGCCCCGGCTACCGAGTTCAACAAGCTGGGACGCATCCCGGTGCTCAAGG
Source organism: Myxococcota bacterium (assembly GCA_049317445.1). Taxonomy (GTDB): domain Bacteria; phylum Myxococcota_A; class UBA9042; order UBA9042; family UBA9042; genus CAJBNH01. The sequence continues at coordinate 3,869 of JBMOIG010000213.1, forward strand.
CACGGATGAACGCCGACCTGCACATGTCCGACGAGCTCAAGACCACCGGCAAGGGCAACCTGTTCGTCATCTTCGGCGAGCCCGACATCGACATCCTGACCGAGAAGGACGGCAAGCTGCGCGTCAAGGTCAAGGGCATCGACGTCTTCAAGCCGCAGACCGGCGAGGTCGTGAAGAGCGAGCCCGACGAGCTGGCGTGCTGGTTCATCGATACGGACTACAACGAAGAGAGCTTCTTCGTCCGGCACGCGTACTTCCTCGGGGCTAACGACCCCTACAGTGCGCTGAAGACGACGCTCAAGGCCGAGATCAACGAGGAGGCCTGGGCGAGTCTCCACAGCGATACGTCACGGGCGTTCGAGAAGCCGAAGAGTGGACGGATCGCCGTGAAGGTCATCAATCATCTTGGGGATGAGGTTATGAAGGTGTTTCGAGTGGGGGGACAATGATGCATGCTAGCGATCAAGTGTGGAGCGCGTACCGCAAACTCAAGCGCTTCGTCTACTACACGAAGAACGATCTTGAGTTGCGGCAGCGGCTGGCCACCTTTGAGCGTGCTGCCGATTTTGAGAGTCGGCTCAATGCCGTTAGGGCCGTGGTTGATTCGCCAAATCCGAGTGATACCAGTCTGTTTCAACAGTGGCTTGCGGAGATTCGCTACAGAGTCGTTCCGAAGCGCTTCATAGACCAGAGAGACACGCCCGCCCATGCTACAGCGGGTCGCCTAATCAGCAACGTAACCACTGCCGAGACCTACACCGTGTGTAAGGTCAACTACTTCTTTGAAGGCCCAATCGAACTTCATCTGATCGCTGTTGTCTGGATCATCCGGGAGGGAGTGGTTCTTGATCATGGTCTCGGAAAGGAGTGTTACGGCTCACGACTCGAGCGGGCCGTTAAGGCCCCTGAGGATCGATCCGCCGCACTCTTCAAGAAGTATCACGAAATGTACTCTGGTTGGCGTGACAGCGGAATCAATAAGGCAGCCGAACTACTTGTCAGGGATGGCGAAAGCGTGTGCGTCCTGGGTCTTGATATTCAGGAATTCTACTACCACGTGCGAGCTGATTTCAAAGGCATTGCTGATGTGGTGAAGCGATCCAGGCTTCCGACAAGCGTTGCGGGGCAGTGTGGACGTGCTGGCAACCTGACAAGCTGCATACAGAAGATTGGGCAGACCTTTCATGGTCGCATCGCGTCGCACCTCGCCGTCACGAATAGTGGGCTTCCGCCTGGGGAAGGTCTCCCGATTGGGCTCTGCTCATCTCCAGTGATCGCGAACTGGTATCTGCGAGACCTGGACCGCGCGATTCTCAAGGAGGTGCGGCCCGCGTACTACGGCAGGTATTTGGATGATATCATCATTGTCACCGTCTCCCACGACGATCCCACCAAGGAACAAGAGCCGGTCGAAACCTTCGCAGACCATCTTCTGGTCAAGCCTGGCGTGTTCCCCAAAGGGGCTGACGGTAGATACGAGGTGGCAGCGCTACCCGGAATG
>JBMOIG010000214.1:0-5314 GCA_049317445.1 Myxococcota bacterium
CGCATGAGGATCCCCCATTTCACTTCGGGCGCGCTCACTTTCTTCTCACGGATCACACTTGACATCTTTGACCCCTGGGCAGATCCGGCGGATCACCCTGCCCGTCACGCTTGTCGCGCCACGGCCGGTTCGCTGCTCCACCGCCTTTCTTCGGCGGCTATCCGGATCCGCAACAACTTCGGTCGCTTCCTCGAAGCGCCGACCTCAGTCGCCGACCGTGCAACCGCATCTCCATGCAGGCGCATCGTTGACGTCGTCGGGTTGCACGGCGCGCGGAGCCGCGATCCCCCGTGGGCGAGGGCGCTCCAGTTCGCGCCTGCCGGCACCTCGTCCGGCCCGAGCTGCGTCGGGTCCTGGGCTGCAGATGCGGCGCGGGGCATCACCATCCGCCGCGGCCAATGCTGGACGTCGCCTGGCTTCCATTCGCGGAGCGTCGCTCCGTCGCAGCCCGCCGATCCTCTGTGTCCACCCCCACGGCGAGCGGCTGCACGAGCGAGGCGAAGCGCTTCCAAGGGGCACGCCCGAGGTGCTGGAAACGAGCGGCCGGCCTCACTTCACGACGTACACCGGGTTGCTCATGACCCACGGAAACTCCGTCTCGCCCAGGGAGGCAAGGTCGCCGAGGAACCCGACCAGGTGGCGCGGCCGGATGCGCACTTCAGCCCGGTAGGCGCCGGGCTCGGTCGGCACGTAGAAGTGCGTCTCGGCGCCAGTCGCCACCACGTCGAAGCCGCCGACGCGGGCGCGCAGGATCCGCGGGGTCACGTCTGGGGCGGGCACGCTCGGGTCGAGGCCGGCGACCCCCGGCACCCTGAGCTCGAGCGTGGCCCCCTGCGCAATCGAGACCTCGCCGCCCATCTCGACGGATGCTCCTCCCTGTACCGCGTGGTAGTCGAAGCCGTCGGGGAAGCCCAGCAGCTCGAAAGCGCCGTACAACCGTCCCGAACGCAGGGCGTCCTTGAGGTCGCGGTCGTCGAAACTGCCATCTGCCTGCGTGTGGACCAGCAAGTGGTTGGAGAAGAACGACATCATGCGACGGAAGCTGTCGACCCGCTCGCCGTCGGGCAGCTCCATCGGCAAGGCGTTGCGGTGGCTGTCGGTCGCCAGCGTCGTCACCCGCTTCGCCCCGCCGGCGAGTACCGTGCCCCAACGGCTGGCGTAGCGTTCGTCCTCCTCCAGTAGGCCCAACAGGACCAGGTCAGGGTGCGGCGCCTTGCCTTCCGTGTTCAGCAGGACCGGCAACAGCTTGACGACCTTGGGGATGTTGGTCATGAGATTGGCGTGGAGGTTGTACATCTCGAAGCCGTCGATCGGCAGCGTGGCCAGCTGCTCGGGCGTCCAGTCCTCGGTGTGCTGGGCAAGGATCACGGCCCCGTGGGCGCGCATGACCTCGATCTGCTGGGGATCCGCGCTGCCGTACACCGCATGGCGCTCGTCGGGGGTGGCCGCGACGTGCCCTTCGAGCCCCACGGGCATCAGCGAGCCCTCCGTGCCCCCGAGCAGCAGGACCGGCGGCGCCCCCGCGCAGGCCAAGCGGGCTGCGGTCGTCAGGTCGCCGTGCTTCACCAGAGTGTCGCCGCGCTCGGCCCGGTACAGCAGCACCTCGGGGAAGTCGTGGTCGGCAAACAGCGTGGGGTGGTCCGACAGCATCACGAAGTCGTGCCGCACCTTGCAGACGGCGAACCGGACGTCCTCGAAGCACTGCGCGTTGGGCTTGCCGTCCTTGTCCTGCGGCTCGTCGTCGCAGGCATCGTGCGAGTAGGGGCTGTGGGTGTGAATGATTCCACGCACGTCGCGCAGGTCGCGGCGCCGCTGGTCGGGGCGCAGCCGCAGCGTGCGGCCGGGCTGCCAGGTCTGCGTGAGGTCCTCGGGCAAGTAGATCGACGGCTCGTCTACGTCGCTCGCAGCGGTCGTGTCGGGTGTTGCGTCGGCCCCGGCAGGCAGGGACGTCTCAGCGCCACACGCGAACACGAGTCCAGCAAGGGCGACGCAGACGAGCGTGATGGGGGCCAAACCGTGCAAGTGCATTCGTTCCTCCGCGGTGGCGGACCGCGTGGCAAGCCTGACAGAAGCTTGGGCGAGTGGCGAGAAGCTTGCGCGGCGCACCGATTCGGCTGGGTAGTTCCACCTGCCGGTTCGGGAGTGGACGCACCCACCAAGGTCAAGTCCCGCTGTCGCCGTCGATACCGCATCGCCGACTGGCGTGGAGGCTGCGGCGAGAACGACCGTGTCGCGTATCTGGCAGCTGGTACTGACCCCCAGTGATGCTGCGGGCGCAGGCCGGCGCGGGCCGCGGCAAGGGCGCTGCCAGGTCTATGGCCCGACGTTGATGCGGTAGACGCGCCCCTCGACCTTGGACGTGTAGTATACGAAGCCGCCCCAGGCGGCGATGCCGCAGGCCTCCCTGAGGCCGGTTGCCACGGTGGCCGCCTGCGAACCATCGCGCAGGGCGGTGCGGATCTCGCCGTCCAGGAAGCCCGCGTTCGACGTGCCGGCGTTGAGCCAGAAGGCGCGGTCACCCAGCGCCGCGACGCCTATCGGGCTCTTCTGGCCCGTTGCGACCACGGCGACCGCCTGCGTGTCGAGATCGTAGGCGAGCACCCTGCCGGCAGCCTCGTCCTTGGCCGTCAGCGCCACCAGGTAGCTGCGCCCGACCAAGCCGGCGCCACCCGTGCAGGCCATGATCTTGTCGCAGGTCCAGTCGGCGCGTGCCACGGGATCCCCGCCCGCGACCGGGTACTCGAGCAGGGCCCGGGCGCCCTGCGACACAACCAGCACCGACGCGTCGATGCGGGCGATGTCGGAGGGTGCGATGGGCTTGGCGAAGACCTCTGGGTTCTTCGCCCCCTTGGCGACGCGCACCACTTGGCTCGTCTTGTAGTCGGACCACCACAGGTCGGCGGCGTCCAGGGCCAGGGAGCGGACCAGATTGCCGTTGGACGGGTCTGCGTCTGAAGCGATGGTCTCGAGCGAGCCGCCAGCGCGAGGCACGCGGTACAGGACCGCGGGCGGCCCAGATGTGCTGAAGTAGACGTGCGTCGCGTCCAGCACCAGAGCCATCGGCGCGCCCGGGACCTCGGCCAGGCGCACCGGGGCCTCCGTCCCTGCCCGGCGCACCACGGCTCCTTGCTTGCCGTCGAAGGGCTGGACGAGCCAGAACACGCCGTCCGCGTCCGCCTCGATTCGGCACGGAAAAGGCTGGCCCTCTGCGACGGAGACCGGTGCACAGGCCCCTTCCACACAGGCAGCTCCGCCACAATCGAGCGCGGCGGGTCCGCAGCCAGCGGTAGCGTCGGTGGGCGTGCCAGCGTCCACCGCGGCGTCGGTGTCGGAGCCGACCGCGTCGCTGCCGGACTGTGCTGGCTTTGCCGGTTCGGTGCCGCACGCGACGACCGCGACCGTGCAGGCCCAGCCGATCGCAGTGCGCATGGTTCGCCAGTGCAGCATCGCGCATCTCCTCAAGCTTCGCCGCCGCGTGGCCGACGAAAGGCGTCATCCCCGCCCATGATTGGCGTCTGGCGACCGGACGGGGCGACGCGAGCCACGACCCCGCCGAATCCTGCCCCTCGCCAGCCACCCGCACGCCCGCCCTGGACCCTTCGAAGGCGCCGATTTGGCAGCTCCAGCGTCTACGCTCGCCCCAACCAGCCGTCAAGACGCCTCTTTTTCCGGATGGTGATCGAGGTCCCCCGCCCAGGGCGCGACAAGCGCCCCGGCGGACCACCCCTGACCTACGCAGCGCGCTCTTCCGAGCCCGTCCACCAACCGTCCCCCTCATCCTCAGGAGTCGGCCCGGCCAGATACAACGCCGCGGGCGGCCCTCGGATCGCCACCAGGTCCTCAGGAGGCACCTCTTGATGCGTCAGCAGATGGCAGGTGCGATCGCTTGTCGATCCGAGGAGTTGTCTCCCATTGATCTGCGGTCTAGATCAACTCGAAGAACGAGTCCTTGCCGATGTGCCGGATGTAGGTTTCGGCTAGATTTGCGAGAGATCCGGTGTCGAGTGGGAGCCAGCCGTCCAGGCTCCCACGGAAGCACATCCGGTCGACGGTGAAGGTCCTCGCCATGTTTTCGATGAGGCGGAAGCGCATCACCGGCGACAACTGGGCGCTGGCGGCGACCCGCATCGATAGGTCGTGCCCAGACCCGAAGAATCCGACGAGCGAATCCAGATCAAACAGGGGGTCTGGGGACTCGTGGACCACGATCTCACGCTTCTTGGCGTCGACGCGGCATCGTCTACCGTGATGCATGGCGAGCACGGCCTCGACCAGCGCGCACTCGTCCGCGCGGATCTGACAGGATCCCGTCTTGCGCAAGGAAACCAAGCCGTTGACGCTCTCGGCGACTTCGTAACCGTCGGGGACTGCCGCAACCGGTGCGCCGGTGGGCTTGCGAGAGAACACATAGCGGGGCGCGTTCGTGTTGGACTTCGTCTGGCAGAGGAAGTAGCGCTGTCCCTTGCGGTTCACGTGCTCGAAGGCGGTGGGGTTCATCGGTGGGCGGACTCCCTGCGGTGGCTCGACTTCTATCCGCGATCCGTGCCTGTCCGGAAATCATTCCAGATACTTACGAGACAGTTCAAACGTCTGAACAGTCCCCAGCAGCCGCGCCAGACGTCCACGCGATCGTCACGCCGACGGCCCCTTCGCCGCCCGCAACGCCTTCAACGCCGCCTGCAACTCGACCACCGCCGCCTCCAATTCCTGCTGCAATTGCGCGCGGTGCTTGGGCGCCAGGTCGGCCAGACTGCCCGCCAGCTCGCGCGCCTGTCGCGTTGCCGTGAACACATGGCCCCAGGCCTTGACCGGTTCGGGCAGTGGCGGGCGGCCCAGCCGGTGACCGCCGCGCAGGTCCTCGCGCCACGCCTCGATGGCCTGGTCGAGCCGCCGCACGCCCCACCGACCGGTCGCCGCATCGAACGCCATCCGGCTGCGGGTGATGACGTCGACCGCCGCCAGGCGAACCAGGTGCGAAAGACTCAACGCCTCGCGCACTTGCGGGGGCAGATCGCTCCAGACTTCCCAGGCGCGGATCGTGTTGCGCAGCGTGGTGCTCGACAGCCCCAGGTCGGCCAGCGCCTCTGCGCGGTACTCAAGCAGCGCCTCGAAACCGACGTGGTCGGGCGTGCGGTCGTGGAAGCGGGCCGGGTCTCCGGCGAAGAAGGTGTCGAGGAGGTACTTGCCCACTTGCAGTGCGTGGGCAAGCACCGCGGTGCGGTGGAGGTCGCGCAGGTGGGAGAGCGTGGCGTCCAGCTTCGATTCGAGCGCCGGGTCGAGCGGGTTTTCGGGGGCGGGCGCCAGGTCGGTGGGC
>JBMOIG010000215.1:0-5106 GCA_049317445.1 Myxococcota bacterium
TTCTCGCCACTTACCGACCTGACCGCTCGCGATCCCCTTTGCGGGATCCTCACCCCGGGGTCCCCTGCCATCGACAACCTTGAATACCCACCCTAGTATCGTCGGCAGCACCGCAGACACGGCTGGACCACACAGGTCGGCCCCCCGACCGAACCTACCCTTGCAGCAGGAGCCCCATGGCGACCTACAAGTGCGAAATCAAGAAGCAGTTCGGCAAATTCTCTGGCCACGTCTGGAAGGCGACCGAGCGCCCCGGGGAGCCCGTGACCAAGGACCAGCTCGCACTGAACGTGACGGTCGATCTGGTGCTGGCCGGCGTCGGCAAGGCCGGCTTCGGTGACGGCGACGAGGTCATCTTCCGCGACAACGCGTTTGCGACCATCGGCGAGCTGCGGGCAGCCCTGCTGCGGTCCCCGTACTGACCGAACGGCGTCTGCGCATCAAGGACGCGGCCACCACAGCATCGCCAACGCCTCCCCGGGCTGCACCTCCGGCGCGGAGGGCGGTCGCAGAATCCAGGCGTCTGCGGCGGCGAAGTGCGTCAGGTCGGCAGAACCAGCGGTGCGGACCCCATGCGCCTCGGCCCCTGACGGCGAGAAGACCAGCCGAAACGGCAGGATCTCGGTTCGAGGCCCGCCCGCGCCGACGGCGTGACCCGCGGCCACCGGCATCAGCCGCCATGCCGGCGCGGTCTCACCTTGGAGCTTGGCAAGCGCGGGCAACAGGAACAGCACAGCGCAGACGGTGGCGCTGACCGGATTGCCTGGCAGCCCAAAGATCAGCTTGTCGCCCTTCACCGCGAACAGGAACGGCTTTCCCGGCTTGATGGCAATGCGATGGACCAGTGCGGTGGCGCCGACCTCGCGCAGTGCCGCCGCGACCAGATCGTAATCCCCCACCGACACGCCACCCGACAAGACGACAACGTCGGCCTCGGCCAGCGCGTGCTCCAACGCCTCTCTCAGCGCCTGCGGCCGATCGGGCACGACTTCACCGTGTCGCACGTGCGCCCCTGCCGCCTGCAGCAGCCCGGCGAGCGCCCAGCGATTCGAGTCGCGAACTTGTCCGGGTCCCGGCGTCTGCTCCACGCCGACGAGCTCGTTGCCGGTGGGCAGTAGCGCGACTTCTGGACGACGATGGACCGTCACTTGGGCATGACCGAACGCAGCCAGCGCACCCATGCGGGGCCCGTCCAACACCGTGCCGGCCGACACAACCGCCTCGCCCTGATGGACTTCGCTGCCTTTGCGCGCGACGTTGGCCTCGGCGTGGACAGGGCCTGGCAGGCGCCAAAGTGCCTCTCCGTCGCTACCTTCGGACTCGCGGAGGACCTTCTCGAAGGGCACAACGGCGTCCGCTCCCGCAGGCACGATGGCCCCGGTCATCGTTCGCACGCAGGTACCGGCAGCGACCTCGCCGACGAATGAGCGACCGGCCATGGCCTCGCCGATTGAGCGCAGCAGCGTGCCGGGCTGTCGGCAGTCCCGGGACCGCACAGCGATTCCGTCCATCGCCGCGCGATCGAAAGCGGGCTGGTCGGCATCCGCAAGGGCATCGGCGGCAAGCGTGCGGTGCAACGCATCGCGCAGCGACACGACCTCGGCCGACAGCGGGCGCACGTGCTCGAGAACGATGCCGAGCGCCTCGCCCACCGGCATCAGATCGTCTTCGCGATGCTTGGACATGTGCCTCGCAGGACGATCCGGCCCGAGATCAGTTGGGGAAGCAGGCTGCGTACTCAGGAGTGCAGTATCCGGCGACCTGCTTGATGCAAGTGACCTCGTCATAAGGGAACGCGCAGCCGTACGTCTGTGCGGCGGTCGTGTCCATCTGGTTCAGCAGACATCCCTCGTACTGCACAAACGCGTCCTGGGCAGCGGCCGAACCCTTGTCCAGACAGGTGCGGACGCAGGCCGGAGTCCCGCCGACGCCGTCGCAGTCCGCCTTCACGCAGTTGTAGACCATCTGGCAGGTGTCGGCCCCGGTGCCGCCGAAGCAGGCCTGCTGCTCCGCGGTGCAAGTCTCCACCACACACGCGAATTTATTGGTCTTTGTGTCGCAAGTGGCCGTGCACGCCTCATAGCTGTCGCGAATCGCCTTCGCGCCGACACCCGTGACGAGGTCGCAGACGGCTGGACAGTGGTTGGGCTTGGAGGGCAGGAACTCAGGACAGTGGCTGAGGCAACTCTCGCTCTCGAGACAATCGAGGCCGCCTTTTGCCGTGCACGTCTGAGCAGCGCCGGCACACGAGGCGGCGATGCAGGCGTCCGTCTGCGCACCAGGCTGCTTGGTCCCGCAGTTGGCGAGGATGCAGGCACTGACCCCGGCATAGCCCGCCGCAGCGTCCTTGGTGCCGCCCTGCATGCACGCGAACTGGCACGGCAGGTCGCCGGTCACGCACTGAGCCGCGCAGGCCCCCGTGTCGACGCAGTCCGAGTCGCCCTGGCCCAACCCGGCGCACGCGGCCAAAGGCTCCCAGCACTGCTGCAGACCGCACGCGTTGCGCGCCTGGGTCTCCGTTGCATCCGCGCACTCTGCCACCACACAGTCGTTGTAGGTCGCGAACGCAGCCTTTGCCGTGGCCGATCCCTTCGCCGCGCAGGTGGCCAGACACGCCGTGTCACCCTTGGCCGGGCACTTCACTGCGCACGCCACAAGGCTTGCACAAGGGTCGCCCGTCAAAGTAGTGTCCGCAGTATCGGGCGCCGTTGTGTCGGTTCCTGAGGAATCGGCGACGTCCTGCGTGTCAACGGTTTCGGTCACAGTGTCGCTTGTTGCATCGGTCGCCGAGTCCGCAACCGTAGTGTCCGTCGCGGCCGCGTCGCCACCGCCACACGCCGCCGTCCCGAAGGCCAAGGCTGCGAGAAGGGCCAAGGGCACAGAGCAGGCGACCGTCGAATTCTTCAGTCGAGACAGGCAGTGCATCGAATCCTCCACATCACGGCAGCGGGGGGGGGGAGAGAGAGTACAAGCTAGGCGGACAGCACCCCGAAAGTCAAGCCGCATCGGCGGCCGGACCTGTGCGGCAATTGTCTGGAATTGAAGACGAAAGCCTCACTGATCGAGATGGCTGCGTGCCCAACGCTCGAGCAGGAACAGCCGCATCAGCGCGGGCGGCGGTGGCGACCCGGGAGTCCGGTCCTGCAAGAACCGATCGACGTCACGGGTCACGCGCGAGACCGAATACCACCCGCGTCGACGCAAGCGCGCCTCGGACAGCGTCTCGGTAAAGAGCTCGCGCAGCGGACCCCGAAGCCACCGGCCGACCGGAACGGGAAAGCCCATCTTGTCGCGTCGTTGCCACACGACCTCGGGGACGAGCCCCGGAAGAATCTGCCGCAGCATGTACTTGTTCAGGCCGTTACGACGCAGCAGCCGCGCAGGCGCTGCGTGTGCCACTGCAACAAGATTCGGGTCGAGGAACGGCAGTCTGGCTTCAAGCGAGAAGGCCGACGAGTTCGCATCCTCGATGCGGAGATAGAGCGGCAACGGCGAGCGGTAGACCTGATCGAGCAAGGCTACTTGCAGGTCCTCTGAGGGCCGATGCTGCTGGGCTAGCGGCGCCCCCAGAGGTCCTCCCGGCATCGCGTAGTGGCCGGTCCCGAGTTCAAGCGCAGCCCAAGCCCTTCGGAGGCTAGTCTCGACGCTTGGGGGCAACGCGTTCAGCAGCAGTCCCGCCTGCGCCCTTGCCACAAGTCCGACTCCGATGGCTGCGGAGTCAGCTTGCGCTCGTCCCTCAGAGAAGGCGTACCCGAGGCCGTCCTCGCGAATCAGCGACCGCAAGTGCGGCAGGACGCTTGAGTCATACCCGGCCAGCAGCTCGTCGGACCCCTGACCGTTGAGCAGCACCTTCACCTGACTGCGTGCGGCCAGTCCCATGACGAGGAAACCGGCTAGAGGACTGAGGCTGTGCACCGGCTCGTCGTGAATCTCGAAGAAGCGGGTGGCTTCGGCCATCAGGTGGTCGTCGCTGGCCACAGTGACGTGCCAGTTCGCTCCCACTTGCTCGACAACAGGACGAATGAACGCCGACTCGTCGTACTCAGGCAACAGCGCGGTGAAGGCGTGACGGCACTCGGGAACGCCCTCTTCGTCCAGAAACCGCCCGGTCGCACAAGCGATCGCCGTGGAGTCCAGCCCCCCGGAAAGGCAGGTGCCGACTTCGACGTCGGCGCGCAAACGAAGGCGCACGGAGGAGAGGAACGCCTCGCGGAACAGCTCGATGAAGGTCTGCTCGGATTGTTCGTCGTGGTTGTACTGCGGAACGTTGGCCGTCAGCGCGCCTTCCTGATAGCGACTCTCGAAGACGGGTTCGCCCGCACGATACCTGTACAGGGTGCCGGGCTGCAGACGCTTCACGTCCCGGAACATCGTGCGCGTGTCGACGTCGAGCTCGCCTTCATCCAGGAACCTTCGAGCGGCCACCGGGTCGACTTCGCGGGTACTGCAGCCGATCGACCGCAAAGCCTTGATCTCGCTAGCAAAAACGGTTGCCTCGCCCAGTTCGCTGACATAGAGCGGCTTGATGCCCCACGGGTCCCGGCACGCGTACAGGGTCTGCGACGGACGGTGCCATGCAAGGACGGCCCACATGCCATTGAAGCGGTCGAAGCTGCGCGGTCCCCAAAGGCACAGGGCCTGAACCAGCACTTCAGTATCGCTATCACTGCGAAAAACCACGCCCGCCGAGACGAGTTCAGCCCGCAGTTCCCGGTAATTGTAGATTTCGCCATTGAATACGACGGCCCACTCGCCGTCATGCGAGGTCATCGGCTGATGACCCGCTGGCGTCAGGTCGAGAATCGACAGGCGGCGGAAACCAAACGCGATGGGACCATCGTCCAGGTAGCCGGAATCGTCGGGGCCGCGATGGGCAAGCACGTTCGTCGCGCGCTGCACCGCATCACGGTGTCGCGCCGCGTGTCCCTGGCGATCGAACAAGCCTACGAGTCCGCACACGGCCAAACCACCACGTTGAAAGCGCCCTTGATCGAGGGCGGAACGGGAAGGCTATGGCAACCCGCCAAACTGTCAAGCGAGGCAGACCGCACAGGGTGAGGATCCCGCAAAGGGGATCGCGAGCGGTCAGGTCGGTAAGTGGCGAGA
>JBMOIG010000216.1:0-5105 GCA_049317445.1 Myxococcota bacterium
CTGACCTGATGAAGATCGTCTTCAACATCAAGGAAGACGACGCGCGCAACCCCGGTGTCATCGCCGACTGCACGGGCGACAACGCGGGCGACTCGGTCGGCCCCTCGGCGGACGGTTTTGAGACCTACGGCGTCACCGGCGTCGCGCTGATCTCGTTCATCCTGCTCGCGGTCACCGACCCGGCCAACCAGGTCAAGCTGCTGGTTTGGATCTTCGCCATGCGCGTGATGATGATCATCGCGTCGGGCGTGTCGTATCTGGCCAACGAGACCCTGACCAAGGCCAAGTACGCCAACGCGGCCAAGATGAACTTCGAGAAGCCCCTGACGCAGCTGGTCTGGGTCACCTCGATCGTGTCCGTCGTCATCACCTACGTCGTGTCCTACCTGCTGATCCCCGATCTGGGCGACGGCACGATGTGGTGGAAGCTCTCGACCATCATCACCTGTGGCACGCTCGCCGGCGCCATCATCCCCGAGCTGGTCAAGATCTTCACGTCGACCGAGTCGGCGCACGTCCACGAAGTCGTCACCTCGTCGCGAGAGGGCGGCCCGTCGCTGAACGTCCTGTCGGGCCTGGTCGCCGGCAACTTCAGCGCCTACTGGCTCGGTTTTGCGATCCTCGTGCTGATGGGTATCGCCTATCTGGTCGCCGGCACTTTCCCCGGTGGCAACGAAGCCCTGATGATCGCTCCTGCGGTCTTCGCCTTCGGCCTGGTGGCGTTCGGCTTCCTGGGCATGGGTCCCGTCACCATCGCCGTCGACTCGTACGGCCCCGTGACCGACAACGCCCAGTCCGTGTACGAGCTGTCCATCATCGAGTCCCTGCCGGACATCGAGGCTGAACTCAAGCGTGACTTCGGTCTCGACGTGAACTTCGAGCACGCCAAGCACCTGCTGGAAGAGAACGACGGCGCGGGCAACACCTTCAAGGCCACCGCCAAGCCCGTGCTGATCGGCACCGCCGTCGTGGGCGCCACCACCATGATCTTCTCGATCATCGTGGTGCTGACCAAGGGTTTGGACGCCACCCTGATCCAGAACCTGTCGATCATGCACGCGCCCTTCCTGCTGGGCCTGATCATGGGCGGCGCAGTCATCTACTGGTTCACCGGCGCGTCGATCCAGGCCGTGACCACGGGTGCCTACCGCGCGGTCGAGTTCATCAAGGCCAACATCAAGCTGGACGGCGCCATCAAGGCCTCGGTCGAGGACAGCAAGAAGGTCGTCGAGATCTGCACGCAATACGCGCAGAAGGGCATGTTCAACATCTTCCTGACCGTGTTCTTCTCGACGCTGGGCTTTGCCTTCCTCGAGTCGTACTTCTTCATCGGCTACCTGATTGGCATCGCGCTGTTCGGCCTCTACCAGGCCATCTTCATGGCCAACGCAGGCGGCGCTTGGGACAACGCGAAGAAGGTGGTCGAGGTCGAGCTGAAGGAGAAGGGCACTGACCTGCACTCGGCTTGCGTCGTCGGCGACACCGTGGGCGACCCCTACAAGGATACGTCGTCGGTCGCCATGAACCCGGTCATCAAGTTCACCACGCTGTTCGGCCTGCTGGCTGTCGAGCTGGGTGAGCAGATCCAGTCCCAGAGCGGCATCGCGCTGCGTCTGGTGCTGGCCGGCGTGTTCATCTTCGCTTCGATGGTGTTCGTCTGGCGGTCCTTCTACGCGATGCGCATCATCAAGGCTGAGACCCCGAATCTGGACGCCTAACCGCGCCCCCGACCGCAAGGTCAGACTACGTCGATAGATGTCGCGCAGGCTCGGAGGGTTCGTCCTTCCGGGCCTGTTGCGCTTTTGCGGCATGGTTCAGGCGGAAGGGGTGTTCCGTCGAGTGGACCGCAGGCGGGCGGCTGGCCGGCCGGGCCGATGCACCCACCATTGAAAGGGTAGGCTATCCGTGTGATAGCCCGGGGTTTTAGCCTTGGGTGGCCCCGTCCGCGCGAGTCGGGTAGTGCGGTGGATCGCGACCTGTGAGCGCTTCGATGGGCTCGCTATCGAAAGGACTCTCGCTCGCAGCCACGGTTCCTGACTGAGCCGTGCCCGGTGCCCGTCGACGCCGCCTCGGGGTCGACGGGGCGAACGGCCGCAGGCGAAGAAGACCGACTACCGCACGAAGATTCCGAAGTCGACCTGCGGCCGGGCGCTGGTGGGGCCGCACGTGTTGGTCCACACCGAGTTGCCGCAACCGTTGTTATTGATCCAGTTGTCGCCAAAGCCCATCGGTCCGGGGTGGTAGCCGAAGTTGGGCATCGCTTCATAGGTCAACGGATAGCCGCCGCTGCTGGGGCGGGCGTGGTAGCCGCCGTAGCCGCCCTGCACGCTGTGGCCGTTGCAATCGACGATGGCACAGATCGGCCCGAAGTCGGTGCCAATACGGACCGTGTTCTGCGCGTCGCTGCCGCCGGCGCCTGTCGAGTTCACGATGATGGGCAGGCCGTTATCGATGAAGACGTCGCCGGCATTTCGCGTGTAGGCCCCGGGCGCAGACACCACGCCCTGCCGAAGCGGGCTGCCGGCGGTAATGGTCGTGTTCGCCGCGAACGCCATGATCTGGGCCATCGTCTTGTTCTTGGCCGCGGTGGCCAGGCTGTAGGCGGCGAAAGGCTGCGGATTGCTGAACGGGCTGCCCTCGCTGTGCGCGAAGACCATGATCTCGTTGGCCACCAGCGAGTTGAACGCCTGGCTCTTGAAGTCACCCGTCAGCGCTCCGGCGGCCGTGCCGAACAGCTTGGATGCGCTGGTCCAGAAGTCCGTATCGGTGTACCAGCGGCCAGTTGCGTCGTTGGTGTCGAGGTTGAAGACCAGAGTCCAGCCGCCGCCTGCCGCACTCATCTCGCACCAGGTCTGGAACGGGTCCACGCCGCCCACGCCGTCGGGGTCAAGCCAGTACAGGCCGCTCTTGCTGGCGGGACCGACCGTCAGGATCTGCTTGCAGCTCAGGCCCGGGTCTTCCTGGCTGCCGCCCGGGGGGACCGTCAACCACAACGGGAAGAACTTCGCGCCGTTGCAGACGTACAGCGCGTTGTCCTTGGGGCTGGCGTAGATGTAGCCAAACGTTGCGGTGTTGCAGGTTACCGGTGCACTGTCGGCGCGCTTGACCTGCAGGCCGCCGTCGGTCACCAGCAGGCCCACGGACGAGACCTTCTGCGACGACAGGGTTTGGATCTTCACGCTCCAATTCAAAAGCTTGCCGTCAACTCCGTTGTTCAGAAACGCGGTGTCGATGACGTTGAGCGACCAGTTGCCCTTGGGGTTCTTGCCAATCCAGGAAGTCAGGTCGCCGCTGACCGTCTTGGTGGTCGACGGATAGGTGGTCTTCAGGCTGGTCCCCGAGCCACTCTTGCTGTGCAGCACGTACTTGGTGCCGGCCGGATCGAAGACCTCGACGGCGATCTTCGAGATGTCGGAGTTGGTCAGTTCAACCGTAACATCGAGTCCTTGCGCGACGCCTAGGTCCGGCACCGCGATCACGTTCGCCACGCCGACCGGGTTGTTGTCGGGGATGTCGACGGGAACCTTGGTGCTTTTGACGTCGTCGATGAACTGGTTGGTCAGCAGGCCGTTCGAGATCTCGTTCAGGCCGTCCGGGGGCAGCAGGCTGACGTCGAATGCCTTGACGCAGTCATACGAGCCATCCTCCTTCAACCCCTTGATCACCAAACCAGATCCACACGCGGCGCCCAGCTTGGCCAGGACGGGCGTGCCCGACAGGTCAGTGTAGCTGCCGGTGGTCGCGACATCGGCAAGGCTGGCAGTCTTGGCATAGGCCGTCAGGTCTGGTCCACCGGCAAGGTCGGCAAACGCGCCGGAAGTCGCAACCTTGGCAAGGTTGGCGGACTGCGCGTACCCCGACAGGTCCGGCGTGCCCGACAGGTCGGCGTAGGCGCCTGAGGTCGCCACCTTCGACAGGTCGGCCGCCTTGGCGTACGGCGCAAGCACCTGCGCGTCCAGCTGTGCGGCGCCAATGCACCCGGAGCAGGATAGACTCTCGGCAATGCCGGCCTTGCGGGCAAACAGCACGGAAGCCAAGGACTTGCGAGGCAGCGCCGGGTCGGGGGCGATCGCCACCTCCAGCCAGCCCTTGTCCAGCTTGCCCAGCACCGTTGCGTCGATCGGCGTCACGCTGCCCAGCAAGTACGTGAATTGGCCGCCCTGCACCGCGATCTTCGTCGGCCCCTCAGACCACAGCGCCTGACCGTTCTTGTCCACGTCGTACAGCGCGAACGTCACGTCGTAGTCACCGTCCGCCACTGGACCGCCGCCCGTCGAGACCAGCGCGCCCTCGACCAAGACCGTCGCAGGCACGGCGGCGACGGCCACGGCCCCCCACAGCGCGCCCACCACCCACGCAACGCTGAGCGCGACATGCTTCCACGCTGTCATCGGAACCTCCACAGCAAGTTGACGACCCGCTCAGCGGATCGGAAGGAATCAGGGGGAAACGCAAAGGTAGTCCGGGACCGGGAAAAATGGAAACGGCAACTTGCAAGCAAGGACCGGTCAGTCCACTGGCAACAGGGCCACCGGGGTGTCGTAATAGACTGCGCCGCCTCCACAATCCGTTTGGCGAGCCGGCACCAGCGCATTCGGGCAACGCCCCGCGCCCAGTGAACCGCCCTTGGCCATCGCCAGCACGTCGCGCCGTTGCCTCGGGTCGAACCGCAGCCGCGCCGTCATCGCGCCGACGTCCGACACCACCTGCGCAAGCCCGCCGTCGTCGAGTCCCAAGGCGGCATCCGGGTGGACGGTCGCCACCGGAGGACCTTGGGGTTCTTGCGCACCCGCTGGCTGCGAGGCCTGGGAGCGCTCGGTCGACAACGCCATCAGCAACATCGGTCGCTGCGGCGTGACTTGCGGCGGGGTCGGGTTCAGGTCCGTCACCAGCTCGACCTTGCCTGACGGCGTGGGGAAGTTTCTGGCAGCAAACAGGATCTTGGGGGCGAGCGGATGGCGCACCGGCCCCTGCCGCAGCTGGTCCAGCCCCGCGCCGTGGTCTGCCACACGGGACAACAGCCGCCGCTTCCACACCTCGACCGGCTGACGAAATTCCTGTACGTCGGGCAGCCCCAGTCGCGCCGCCAGCTCTCCCGCGATCTC
>JBMOIG010000217.1:0-5046 GCA_049317445.1 Myxococcota bacterium
CAACAGGGCGAGGTAGTTCTGCAGGGATGGGGTTTGACACTCGCAAGCACCTTCAAACGCCTGGTCTCGCTTGCCCCAGGGGTCGATCTCGCCTAGCACTTCCAGTTCATCAACCCAAAGTGGAGCCTGGCAGTGAGGGCACATGACCAGCCAAAGCGGGTCGGGGAGCATCGGAGCTTCCCGCTTGCCATCCGTCCAGAAGGTAGCTCCGAAGGTGTTGCCCGAGCCGATGGTGGCTTGTTCCACCAACTTCGCGCAGGCCGAGCACTTATTGATGATGGTTGGTCCTGGTGTCATCACACTCCCCGCCCCACACAGCCTGACCTCACGGGTAGTCGACGCAAGTCACGACCCCGCCGCATCAAACCGCTCGCCAGCCACCCGCACGCCCGCCTCGGACCCTCCGAAGGCGCCGACAAGGTGTGCTTCAGCGTCTACGCCCACGCCCGCCACCGGTCAAGCGGTCGATTTTCCGCTGTCTGAACAAAGGCATCCCGCCCAGCACGCCCATCGAGACGCCGGGCCTGCCCTTGCCCCGAAACCGCGCCCGCTCACCGCCCGTTGACACCGCCCCCGGCCCGAAGCCAAGCTCGTCTTCGCCCACGTTTGACGCCAGGATCGTCGTCATCGGACAGTTCAGACAGTCTGGACTGTTCAAAAGCTCGCATGCTGCTGCCCGTGAAAGCAGGCCAGACCCAACAACTCGTCGGTGGCGTCGGCGCGTTCGAGAATCATCCTGGCAACGGCGTTCCACGCACCTGCGTCGGTCACCCTCAGGCCCCGGCCGCGCCGCCGCTGCCTGGCTGCAGGGCTTGCCGCGCGGCAGTCCCGACCGGCAGCAAGCCTCCGCCGGATGCGGGAACCCGTCGGGTTGACGGGGCTCCGGCGCGGGGGTAGAGCGTCGGGCAGGCTGCCTGCCGTGCGTTCGGTTGCTCCGGCGATGGCAAGTGGACTGGACAAGGGGGCGGTGGTGGCTGGCGACGTCCGCTGACGGCTGCTGCCCGTGTGCGGCTCGAGGTGTCGATGGGGCGGACCGACGTCATCGAAATGCTGGGTGAGCTGGCCGGCGCCACGCGCGCGTCGGTCGGTGTGACGGCGGGGAGTCGGCTCGGGTTCCGGCCGACGGTCGCCTGATGCACCCCCTGCTCGCCACCTGGTGGGGCCTGCCGGTCCGCAGCTACGCGGTCGCGGTGCTGGTCGCGATCGCCGTCGCCTGGTGGGTGCGCCGGACCGAGCTGCGCCGCCTGGGGTTCGCCCGCGATCCGCGCCACCGCTGGCTGGGGCTGGCGGCGGTCGTCGGGGCGATGGTCGGCGCCAAGCTGGGCATGCTGTTGTTCGAGGGACCGGAGGACTTCGTCGCGACGGTCGCCCGCCTGGCGTCCCTGGACTTCACCGGCAAGACCGTGGTCGGCGGGGTGATCGGCGGGTTCGTGGGCGTCGAGATCGCCAAGAAACGCCTGGGGGTGACCCAGCGGACCGGCGACGCCTGGGCGGTGGCGCTGCCGCTGGCGCAGGGCATCGGCCGGATCGGCTGCCTGCTCGACGGGTGCTGCCCCGGCAAGCCCACGGACCTGCCGTGGTCCATCGTGGTGGACGGCGCTGCCCGCCACCCCGCGCAGCTGTACGAAGCCGCGCTGGACCTGACCCTTGCGGCCACCCTGTGGGCGGTCCGCAACCAGCCGCGGCCGGCGGGCGACCTGTTCCGCCTGTATCTGGTCGGCTACGCCTCGATCCGGCTCGGCATGGAGTTCCTGCGGTCGGACGCGGTGCCGCGCGTGGGGCCGCTGACGCCCGTGCAGGTGCTGTGCCTCGCCGCGATGCTCTACTTTGGCGTGGAGCTGGTGCGGCGAAGGCGCGCGGGCCCGTGGGCGACCCCGGCCGACCCGGCCTGACCGCTTCGTCCGCCGACCGCCCTCGCTAGGAGCCCTCCGGACGCTAAGTCCGACAGGCTCCTAGAGCCGCCACCCCATGCCCGCCGAGAAGTACGGGGTCGTCGCGCACATGTCGCAGGTCGGGTCCGGCGACATCAGGCCGGTCTCGAAGAACGCGTCCGTGTCCTCTCCGGTCAGCGCGATGCCCAGCGGAAGCCTGAACATCCCGACCTGGTACCCGCCCGACGGCGCGGTGTAGAGCCAGGCGCGGTCCGCCACCCGGATCGAGATGGGAAGGGACGCTGCGCCGTAGAGCCAGCCGGCCGCCACCTGCACGCCGGCGACCACCGATTCGGTGTTCACGACCCGCAGCCGCGCCATCAGCCCGACACCCGCCAGCGAGAAGGTGCCCGCCTGCAGCTGCACGCCGATGTCGCCCACCTCGGACTCGGACATCGCGCTCATCTGCACGGCCATGCCGGGGCTGCCGGCGTCGCAAGCGAAACACTCCAGCTCGTCGTGCGCACTCGCGATCACCCCGGCGGCCAGATCGATGCGGTAGCCCTCCTTGGGCTCGAGCGGCAGCATCGGGGGCATCGCCGCCATCGGGGCGCACGCCCACAGCGCGAAGTACGCGGCCGAGAACAGCAACAGCAGCACCGACCCGACCGTGGCGAACGAAGCCTGCCGCAGCCAGGCGCGGACCCGGTTCATGCCTCGCCTCCCGTCGCCCGGATACCCGAGGCCTCGAGCGCCCCCGCCAGCGCGGTTTCATTGCCGGGGCGGTGCAGCACGTTGAAGGTGTCGAACGGCACCAGCCGCCCGTCGGGATGGATGATGTGGATGCAGGACCGCTGGACCGCCCGCAACTCGAGGCTCGCCGCGTCCATGAACTGGATGATCATCAGGCGAAACACATTCTCGTACGTCAGCGGCCCCAGGCACCCGGCGTCCGGCAGGCAGTCGAGCAGCTCGCGCAGGGCGGCCGTGTGCGACGACGGCGAGTGGCGCGCCGAGAACGCGTCGTAGAGCTTGCGCCCCAGCTCGCGGTCGTGCTCGTACAGCAGCGAATTCCGGTCCGAGGCCAGCAGGATCGTGGGGTCGAGGATCGACGACAACGGCGCCACCGCCCCCATCACCTTGAACGCGTACGCCATCGCGAGGCTATCCGAATGGCACGGCACGGGCACGATGTCCTCGGGCCGGAACACGTCGCACTGTTCGAGGATGCGCCGCCGCACCCCGCCGCTCGTCAGCCGCTCGACGTCGGGACCCAGCGCGGGCGTCCGCCCGGCGGCCTGCATCGGCTGCAGCGTCACGCCCCGCACGCAGCGGAACGTCAGCGCGTGGCGGAGGATGTCGCCGATCTCGTCGTCGTTCACGCCGGGCACAAGCGTCACCACGAGGGACGTCGAGACGCCCAGCTCTTCGAGCACGGCCAGCGCCCGGTCGCGGTCACGGGTCAGGTCCTCGCCGCGCAGCACCTTCAGCCGGTCGCCGCGCAGTGAGTCGAACTGCAGGTAGACCTCGAAGTGGGGCTTGCAGGCGGCCAGCCGCTCGGCAAAGGCGCGGTCGCGGGCGATGCGGATGCCGTTCGTGTTCACCATCAGGTGCTTGATCGGGAACTCGCGGGTGCGCTCGACGATGGCGAAGAAGTCGGGGTGCAGCGTGGGCTCGCCGCCCGAGATCTGCAGGACGTTCAGCGAGTCCTCGGACCGCATTACGGCCGCGAGCATGGCGTCGATCTCGGCCAGGCTGCGGTGGGTCTGGCGGTGCGGGCCGCTTGCCGCGTAGCACACCGGACAGGTCAGGTTGCAGGCGTCGGTGATCTCCAGGATCGCGACGCAGGTGTGCTGCTGGTGCTCTGGGCACAGGCCGCAGTCGTACGGGCAGCCGTGGCGGGCGGGCGCGCCGGGCTGGTTGGGCTGGCCGCCGGGGTCCAGGTAACCCTCGCGTCCCCTGCGGAACCAGGCGATGTCCTCGTCCAGCAGCACGCGCTCGCGGCCGTGGGTGGGGCACCGCTTGTCGAACCAGACCTTGTCGTTCTCGAACACGATCCGTCCCTGTACCCGGCGCAGGCACTGCGAGCACAGGCCCACGGCGGCGTCGTAGAAGGTCCAGGGCGTGGTGTGGTACGGCATGCGGGGGTCTCCGAGCGCGTGGGCGGACAGGTCCGGGAACGAGATCAGAAGCGGGGTTGCACGCCCACGAGGACGAGCCAGCGCTCGGTGCCCCCGGTGCCGTTCCAGATGCCCCAGTCCCAGTTCCAATTGGTGCAGGTCTGGCAGTGGCTGTCGGTCTGGTCCAGGCCGAGCTCGACGCTGACCAGGGTCGGGGGCCCCCCGGTGCCGGTCGCCAGCGGCCAGCGGACGCCTCCCGAGGTGACGCCGCGGGTGATCGCCCACTCCTGGCCGCCCGCGCCCGTGCGGTATTGCGAGATGCGGTGGCCGAGCAGCAGGTCGACGTCGCGCCGCGCGGGCACCTGGAACCGCAGGCCCATGTCCCCGTCGGCCGAGAGGTCCCACGTGCCGTGGAAGCCGTCACGGGTGCCCAGCCGCATGAACCAGATCGGCGTGACCTTCCAGTCCGCGCGCCAGTGCGGGTCTTGCCGGAGCTCGGGGCCGACGCCGAGCTCGAACCACCGCGCCGACAGCGACGCGCCGGCCTGGGCGCCCCACTGCCGCAGGTTCGCCTCGCCGCTCACCTGCCCCTCGCGAAGGGTCGTCGCGCCGACCAGCACGTCGGTCACGCCCGCCCACAGCCGCAGCCACTCGCCGAACTGCCACTCGGCGTCCAGGCGGCCCCCCAGCAGCTGCGTGTCGGCGTCGGGCAAGACGAGTTGGAGCTCGACGTTGGCGGACCCTCCCGCCCGCGTCGGGGGCCGGGCGAGCGAGGCCGTGACCTTCTCGTCCGTGCGCACGGCCACGGCCCCGCCGTCGAGCGTCTCGTTGCGGCCGAGCTCGAGCTCGCCCCACCCTGGCCGCGTGGGCACCACCTTGGCGATCACGCGCCGGTCCAGCGGACGATCGATCCCCATCAGCTCGAAGTTGCGGCCGTCCGGAGGCACGAGATCGCTTCCCAGGGCGACCTCGACGCGGCCGTCGTCCTTGGCGACCACCTGCGGGCGCAGGGGCTTCACGCCCGGGGGGTGGAACCGGAAGTAGTACGCGCGCTC
>JBMOIG010000218.1:0-4988 GCA_049317445.1 Myxococcota bacterium
GACGGAACCGCCATCACCCGGCGCGCCCTCAGGGAGATGTTCAAGGTCTGGCTTCCTGGCACGATCGATGGCCTGTACCTGGGGACCTGCCTGTTTGGGGACGAGTTCAACGCGGACTACCTGCTCAATCCACCGAAGCAGCGCGACAAGCCGCCGTTGCGGTGGGTCGCCGGGTATGAGACGTCCGTGGACTGGATCGACTCCTCAGCGCTCGATCTGCTGTTCTGGAATACCATGCTCGCCCAGCCGGAGAGCAGCACGTCCATCGAGCGCATAAGGGCAACGGCGGCGGTGCTCGCCCGGCAGGCGCCCGGACTGGTGGTCGACCTCGGCTTCCAGATCTACATCCGTCACCGCGGCGGCGTGCGGGGTCTGCTCGACCCCGAGGGTGCCGCGTTGGACCTCCTGGTCGACTGACGGGTGCGTTGCCTCGGTACCGGTCGCCCGCGGGAAACCAGGGGCCCAGCGAGACCTGAAGTGGACTCCACAAACTGGGAGGCATCGTGCGAGTAATTGGAATCGACATGGCGGTGCAGGATCGCCGCCACCGCCGACCAGTCCGTCGCGAACGGGTCCGGCCGCGTGCGCCACGTGTGCGGCTTCGCCAGCTCCGACGGCAGCTTGCCCGCCTTGATGTAGTTCGGGAGTAATGATTGTCGCCGGGCACGCCCATATCGCGCTTTCGGTCTCGCGCGTCTGGAGCCTGGCATTGACTACATGCGGGGTACCCGACATGCGCTCCAAAGAGCGGATCGCTGTCAAACTCGGGCAGCAGGATCTTGCTCCGCATGGTTGGAAGTTCCTTCGTCGCCGGGGTAGGTCGGTGTCCAGTTTCAAAGTGCCTATTCCAGAATAGAGGCGGTGTTGCGCTGGCCGGGGCCGGTATGGTGGAAAAGAATCAACCAAAGTGCTCCAGAAGTTGCGACAACTCCGAAGCCAAATCAGTCCGTGGATTTTGGCCGTGGCTGCCAGGAATAGCCGATGGGAGGTCAACGACGTACGAGATCCCTTCCGGCATGACAAACAGTTCCTGCAAGTCCGCTCTTCGGAGAACCCGCACGTTCGGGTCGCTCATGTCGTAGAGCCTCGGCTCGAACGTCAGTCGGTAGCGCCGCGAGTACGGCTCCCAACTTGACATGGACCCATGGTCGTATCCGATGCAGTCGTCTGGGCCGTACTGGCGCAACTGGTCCAGAAAGATCACGCAATCGGCCGGACTCAACCTCGAGAGGATGCGGTCGGTGAGTTGGGAAACTGAGAATCGGCTGGTTCCGCCGATTTCCTCAGCCAAGCCGATGCTGGCCAAGAACAATGACTCGCAGAGCCCGCCGTCAAGCGTCCGCGGCTCAACTTGATCCAAACTGCCAATGTGGTGGCGGCTGCTGTGGCCGCTCGTCGTCTTCACCTCGATAGCGAGGCGGTTGAACGCGAGGTCCCGACTCTGGTTGGTGTAGCCGCGCCAGAGCGAACTCGGGGTAGGACGCTTGGACGCGGAGAGCCCGGCCAACCCCTCCAGCGCGTAGTCGAGGATGAGCAACTCGCCGATCAGCCCCAGCAAGCTATTCGGCGGGAGGAGCACTCGGCGAATCACGAGTTCGATGAACGATTCTACCTCGCGGAAGACCTCCGGCGCAGAACGGGGGCCAAGGCCCCGGCGCAGAAATTCAGTTGCAATGGCTGTCACGGCCACCAAGAATGGTTCACCGTCATGCAATCTCAGCAACGTGCCCGACACGGCCGCCCCTGATTCGTGTAGCCAATGCCCATGCGACAGGACGCGTGAGACGAGTTCGGACTTGGCGTCCAGTTCAACTCCGGCCAGCACCAGAAGGTAGCGGTTCGCCGCGTCCCTTCCGACTGCGAGTTCGCCGGCGAGGACCCACTCAATCGACAAGTGTGACTGTTCCGTGGGCGCAGAAATCCCCGACGCAAGAATGAAGATCTCCTCGTACATCATGGTGATGGTGCTCCGGCTGGGAGTGCGGCGAACTGCTCCGGACCGCCGTGCGGGAGAGCGAGCCCAACCGTGATTGCGTCGACGGGCGCGCCCTCGACTCGTACTACATGGAACAAGAGCAAGGCCGGATGCCCCTCGGGGCGCCAAAGCGGTCCCCCGCCGAACAGGGCCGGCGGGGTTCCGCGGTGGTAGTGGTAATCGAAGAGTTGGTCGCTCAGGTACGTACCCGTTCCGCCGCGTGTTCCCCACGAGCCGGTCAGCCGAGTGACACCATCAGGGTCGCCAACGGTTCCACGTTTCATGGCCTTCACTCCCATCAGCATTCCGGCGCTATCCCAAGACGTGTCAGATGCCGACCCAAATCGAACTCCGATGTAGAATTGAGGCGGTCTCAACGACGGCTGGACCATGGCCCATGGATGGCGATCCCTGTGTGTCGCGAACAGGCCATCGCATCGCTTCCGCAGCAATGCTTCATGCCAGAGTCGCAAGTAGGCGGCGATGCTGTACGGGCAGTGCTTCACGTCGACTGCCGGCGTTCCAGGATGCAGGCCGGGCGGGCGAAACAATGGCGAACTGATCGCCAACTGCCGCTCCAAAGACTTCCACCGCGTGAACTCGGTACCGGAAGTTGGGTCGGGGTCGTGATGGGTGTACCGCAGGCCGTCCAGAATGTCGGCAACCTCCAGAAGTGACGCTGGCTCGGCGCGGATCTCGCCCTTCTTGGACCCATCCACGGTGAGGTCCAGCCACCCGTGATTGTGCCTGAGGTCGTGAAGCAACCGCGCGTTGCCTTCAGCGAAGTCTTCCGTCTCCAAGAGCCGGACAAAGGGCGTCGCGCCAGGATGCAGCGGCAGGCGGCTCGTTTTGACCTTGGCGGTTGCCCATGAACGCGATCCAGTCAGAACCGTGATCGGCGGCGCCATGTCCGCCTTGTCCATGGCGTCAAGTATCTCCGTCCGCAGCGCGGTGTCGTGCTCGTGGTACGTGCGCAGGAGTTCCAGTTGGTCCTCGAAACAGAATAGGCGACAAAACTGCGCATTGGCTCCACGGTAACCGAACCAGCGCTGCATCTGCATCTGCGTGTCTGCGGCCGGCTCGTCGGCGCCGCGAGTGAAAATCGACGAATGGAGCCCCTGGATTGTGAGTCCACGCGACATCACATTGCCGGAAACGAAGATGCTCAGCAGGTCCGGAGGCGGCAGAACTCGCCCGTCGTTGGCGCTGTGGGCATCGAACAGCGGTCGATCGTCAGAATTCGGGTCACTGTTGATGATTCGGAATTGGACGTGCGGGACGACTTCCCTGAGTATCAGGTCCTTGTACTCGTGCCATTTGCATTCCTTTGGTTCCAGGAGTCCGGCTCCACCTGGGAGCTTGTCGAGGGCAAGCCAAGAACGGCGGTAGTTGGCGACCCACTTCGCCCAAGCTGGCTCATGGACTGCAAGGTCCTGCGCGATGCCTCCGGGGGCGAGTCTCAGCGCGGCAATGTCGAATGCCGGCGCATCACTTGCGTCTGGATCGTGTCCGGCCGCCAGCAGCACCAGGCGCCATGCCTCGCGTTTGTGCAGGTCCATCTTGGCAGAAGGATGCACGAGCATCGAGTGGATCGCGGGCATTCGCTTCGCGTCCGCGGCGGGCACGCCACCGGCCACCTGGGAGTACGAAAGGCCGCCGCCATCAAGTCCAGCCCACAGCCGGATCGCGCCGCTAACCAAGAACGCTCGCAAGCCGTCCATGAGCATCGCATCGGCCTCGGCACGTACTGCCGCACCAAACTCGATATCCGACAGACCATCCCGTGTTGGGTACACACGCGTGGAAACCAAAGGTGCCGGGCCATTGGCCAGTTCAACGTAGTACAACTCCCCGCCGCAGTAGTAGCGCTGGATTCCCACCGGCTCGGAAAAGTGGACCGAACGCGGCACGACCTCGCCTGATTTATA
Organism: Myxococcota bacterium; assembly: GCA_049317445.1. Lineage (GTDB taxonomy): Bacteria > Myxococcota_A > UBA9042 > UBA9042 > UBA9042 > CAJBNH01. The sequence continues at coordinate 3,904 of JBMOIG010000218.1, forward strand.
GGGCGCGCGAAGCGCAACGCAGAAATCCCGCGGCGACAATGGGTTATGGTCAGACTGGAGGAAGTTGGCCTGAGGCGTTGCCGTGTAGGCGACGTAGGTTGCGAAAAGCCGACTGGCCATGGTTTGGCCGGCTGGGCGACCAGTCCAAATCATCTCGATACGTCGCGGGATGATCTTGACGGATTCCGCGTCGAGGACTGAAGCGTCGTCGGCCTCGTCGTCCAAGACCACCAGCTCCACGTCGCGCAGTGCCGCCTCGTCGACCAGATGCTTCTCGAAGAATTTGGACACCGCGAGTAGGTGTTCTTCTACCTTGGGAACGACAATGATGACTGGTCGCCGAATCGCCAGCGAGTTCGCAAATGTGCTGCCTTCCCGGGCCATGTAGGTCGCGGCATTTGGCCGGACTTGGGCGTCCAGAATCGCGGATGGTGTCGGAATGACCTGCCGCTCGTTCTTCCGGCTGCGTGACGTCTCGACGTCAGTGCCGTCCAACTCCGCCAGCAGGCGTTCGTAAGTCTGCAACCACAGTGCGATGCGGGTTCCAGCCAGCACGACCAAGATATCGACGCCGCGATCGAGAAGCCTTGCCGCGACGGTCAGCATCGAAGCTGTCTTGCCGGACTGGACCGGCCCGACAACGATCCCTGTTCGTACGCGCGACTCAGGCCAACCGCCCTGACTTGGCGGGACAATACACCGTTCCGTCAGGTAGCCGGCGTCTTCCAGGGCAACGTCGCGCGCCGTTGGGCTTAACCTAGCGAGTCCCAGCGACAGGTAGCGGTCAAGCCAGCCAGTTCTCAGACTTGGCGGATGCTGCCCGGCGGGCGGAGTTGGAGCCTCGATGAGGAGTTCAGGCACGAGCGTTACCCCCGGGGGATGTTGAGTTGGTCGATGTCGCGAAGGGTGCTGAGGCACGAAAACGACAGTCTCTGCTTGAGTTGGCGGTCGAGGTCGGCCCGATCGACGCCCATCGCATCCAAGAGTTCGAGTACCGTGCGGGCAATGTACGCCCATTGACTCCGGCTCTGCTGCTTTTCGAGCGGTTGGCGGCCGACGCTTGCCTTTCTCACAGATTCCGCCAT
>JBMOIG010000219.1:0-4881 GCA_049317445.1 Myxococcota bacterium
CACCGCTGACTTGCGCAGGGATGCCGTAGGCCTCGAGGGCGGCGCGAATGGGCTCAGCCGAATCCCATTTCGGCAGCAGGATCGCGACATCAGAGTAGCGGACCTTGTCAGCCTGCTTGAACCACAGCGACAGCCAGGCAGCAATGCGCGAGGGCTCGCCAGGATCACCGTCATCGAGCGCCTCATCCTCGTCCTCATCGGCGCTGCTTTCTCCCTCGGCCGGGGTCTCGGGCCGCTCTACATCGTCCTCTTCGGACATGGGCTCGACGGGCAACGACAGCAGCAAGGTCACCGGCTTGCCTGGCAGGGTGCTGGCGTTCTTGGATGTCTGGATGACATCGCCCTCGCCCCAGGGCACCTCAGCTCGGTCGGGGTCTTCGCCGGGCACTCCTTGCAGCAGGCGCGGAAACATCTGGTTGAAAAAGGCTGCAAGCGCGGGCTCAGTGCGTCGGGTCATGGACAGGTGCCCGCGCTGGTTGGCCGGGGCTCTGCGCAATTCGCCTTCGAACATGGCGACTTCGGCACCACGGAACCGGTAGATCGACTGCTTCACGTCGCCGACTTCGAATACCGACACTGGGCTGCCGTCCCCTGCGCACACTTCACGCAGCGCCTGGACCAGCTTGAGTTGCAGCGGGCTCGTGTCCTGGAATTCGTCGACCAGCAAATGGCGGTAGCGGCCGACCAGCCATTCGCGCGCTTCAGGCCGCTGCAGCAGCTCGACGGCGCGGTGCTCGAGGTCGTCGAAGCGCATCAGGCCTTCAGCGGCCAAGTGGTCCTCGTAGGCCCGCCGCGCGGCCAGACCCAGACGCATGGTTCGCGCCAATCGCTCGCAGTGGATGTTCTCAGCGTCGGTATCGAGCTTCACGAGAGTCGCATTGCCGCGGAACTTGCTGCGTTCAAGCATGACCTTCCAGGCCGCGTCAAACGCCGGGCCAGCTTCGGTCTCGACCCTCCTCACGTCTGCGTTTCGCCCCGGCTTCTTCATGCAGAATGCGGCATTCCAGTTCCCTGCCCGCAAGGCGTCGCGCAGTTGGCTCAGATCCCCGAGCCTGCTCTGAGCTTTCGGTCCCGCCACCTGCTCCAGCTGAAGGCACGCCGCTTCGAACGCGGTGCGCAGGCGTTGCCCCCACTCTTCGAGCTGCGGACCGTACAGCTTCCACCGGGCCGCCGCGACGGCCTGCGCGTCAGTCAATTCCGCTGGCGGCATGTCGGCGGCCGTGATGCAGGCAGAAAGCATCTTGCGCAATTCGACCAGGCTGTACTCGCGTAGCACTTCACTTGCATCCACCTGCAGTTCTGCCCTATGGCCCTCGAGCACGTCGTCGACGAACCGGCGCACAAATGCGTCACGTCGCAAGGCGTCCTGGCTCGGCTCGATGGGCCTCACGCCAGGTGCGACTCCGCTGAGTTCGGGCAGCGACGAAAGCAAGCGGGCGCAAAAGCTGTGCAGGGTCTCAATGGGGGCATCGGCGACATCCGCAGCCAGGCGCTCGCGCTTCTCGGCGGGCCAACTCTGCACCCCAGCCAGCACCTCGTCCTGCGCGGGATCGGCCGCCTCATGGCCCAATAGCGCGCGCAGTACTCGTCCGCGCATCTCGGCGGCAGCGGCGCGGGTGAACGTGACGGCCAGCATATGCGAGGCCGAGAGCCCCTCGGTGTCAAGGTGTTGCAGACAGCGAACGTAGCGGCGAACCAGACGCCAGGTCTTGCCCGTGCCAGCACCTGCCGTCACCACCCAGCTGCGTGTCGGGTCGAAGAGCTGGTCGTCGGGAGTCTGGCCCAGAATCGGAAGAGTCGTGGTCATGGCATTCTCGCTTCAAAGTCGTGGCGGTCGCGGCGGCAAGGGGTATCGGGGGGTTCGGTCAGGCTTGGGGAGTAGCAGCTGCGGCCGGTCCCGGCAGTGGCACGCCCCCCGCCGATCGCGTCACGCCAACCTGGGGCTGCCCACCGGCGCAGAGCTCGGGAATGGAGCGCATCGCCAGCGTCATGCTGTCGGGCCAGTCCTTGCCGGCGCGCTGTACGAGCGGAAACTCTCCTCGATCAATGGCTTGGGCGAACTGCCGGGCAAAAGCGCGAGCGACTTCCATGGCAGAGGACGCTGGAGGGCACGGAGCCGCCAGACTTGAGGGCATGGCTCCCGCTTCGTCGGCGCCACGCTCCGCCGTCGCCAAGGGAAGCGGCGCGTGTACGTCGAGCACGGCCATACTGTGGAACTTGTTCTTGCGCTTGAGGAACTCGAGGCGAATCGCCCCGACCAATGCGTCGATGGGCACATGGCCAGCGCCAAATAGACCTCTGGCGACCAGTGTTTCCAATGCCAGCGCGTACAGCGGGAGTTGCAGGTGCTCACCGGTCGCGATCTTGTCTGCGAGCTTGGTGTCTGGTGTGCCGCTCTTGTAGTCGACTACGGCCAGTTGATGACGCTCTGGGGACCACTCGATGCGGTCGATCGAGCCCTGCATTGGCAGGACCATCCCCTCACCAACGTCGACAGCCAGAGGCTGACCGGGGGCGGCGTGAAGTAGCTGTTCGACGGCGATCAGGTGAGAGTACGGTCTTCCCAAGTAGCGCTGTCGCACCCTCTTCTCGTGCTTTGCTGCGTCCTTGCTTGCCTTCTCGCTCAGCGTTACTAGGTTAGCCGTCAATGCCGAACGGTCGCCCTCGGTGTCTGTGGCGAGCGCCTTCATGGCTTTGTAGAGGTTGCTGTTTGCGGACACACTGTACTGATCCTTGAGCAACGCCAGCGTCGTCTCCGACGGATCCGCCAAGAAGGTGTCCAGCAGGGCGATGGTGCCCAGTGCCTCCTTCAACTTTGGGTCGTGGGCAAGGCCTCCATCAACGTCATCCGTCGGCGCATTCGCAAGTTCTTCTGCACGTTGGGTAAGCCAGAGCCCCAGCTCTCCCGCCCACCTTTCCGCGTCGCCCGTCCAAACCGCCTCAGCCAGCAAGTCGCCCGCCGCCGTTCGGTATTGCAGTTCGACGCCGGAAAGGATCTCGTCGCGTAGAGTTGCGGGGGCTTGGGAAAGGTCGAAAGGACCGTGCTTCACCCGACCCAACATCGGCAATTCGAGTGCCGTGTGCAGCGCTGAGCCCTGTTCGCGGCTATCGAGCGAGTCGTCGTTCTCTTCATCCTCGCGCAGCCCAAGCACTTTCTCGAGGAAGTACCGGTACGGATTGCATGCAAAGCGCTGCAACCCTGAAACTGAGTGTCCGCGGACGCCAACGGGCGGTCGTACACCGAGTGCGCCGGTCCAAGGCCCCGCAGTGCCCGAAAGGTGCGACTGCAGCGCTTGGCGACGCCGCAGCAGGTCCGCCGATTCTTCGGTCGCTCCCGGCCCCGGTTCGGCCGTTTGCGACGCTTCTCGGATAGCGGTGTCTTGGTACCAGGTCGCCACGGTGCTGCGCGACCAGGTGCGCTGCCAAGCCGGGTCACCTTTCGGGGGCAGCTCGATTCGCTCGATGAACTGCGCCAGCCACGCCGACGGGCTGGCTGTGGCTCCCTGACCAGTGCGGGTTCGGTACGAGAGCACCGCACTTGCAGCACCACTCAGGGCGCGTTCGACCTCGCGGCGCGCCGGTTCTGCCCGCATCGCCGCAGTCGGAAGCCCCCGTTCGCAGAGCGTCGCCGCGCTGAGCCAAGGTTCGTCACCCGCGCCAGGCGGATGCCGGTCCAGGCCGCAAAGAAACCGTCGGCCGGGCACGGTGTCGGGGACGCCGCCCCACGGCACAACCCAGCAGACGCCTGAACCGGGGCAGGTCTTGTCGGTCCATGCGCCAGATGCGTTGGCGAGCCCCGCGCTTGCCACTGCCCGCCAAGCGTCGGCGAATTCCATTTGCTCGGCGTCTCGAAGCTGCCCCAAGGCCGACTTGGCTGCGGCAGCCTCCAGCGGCCGGTGGGCGGCCATGCCGACGAGTTCGCACTGGCGCAGCAGGTCGATGACCTCTGCCTTGGTGTGATGGATCCGGAGAATGTCTAGCCGTGCGGCGACTTCCGCGCTGCCGGCGACCACAGCGGCCTTGCGCTCGACCGACTCAGCAGGTTCCAGCAAACCGCGCCCCACCAGCTCGTCGATCTCGGCCTCGGACCGCCGCTGAACCGCAGACAGGCGCGTCTGCCACTGTTGCAGGGTGCCCGATCCTCGCCGGACACCCCGCCAGAGCTTTCGGAGCTTCTCTCGAGTCAGCGGATCCGGCGTTCTCACAGCGTCGGCTGACGAGCCCTTTGCCTCGGCACTGCTGGCGTCTCTGTGGCGCCAATTCAGCACTTTGCCCAAGATCAAGTCGTCGAGGTCTGCGCGCGCCACAGACTTGCCATCGTGCAGATCGGCCCAGGCTTGCAGACACTTCTCGACCAGAGTGGCCCCTCGCTGGCCTGGTACGAAGGCCAACACCGGCACACCGAGCAGGTCCAAGTGGTGTGCCCACGAGCCCACTTCGTCTGCCGGCACGACCACCACGCTCGGCTCTGGTTGCCCGAGGACCTTGGTGGCCACCGCAAACCGCTCGGCCGCAGGGCTGTGGCATTGATGCACGACAAAATTGGCGCATGGCGCACGGGGTTCTGTGGGCGTTTCAACGAGCAACCGCTCACCGATCAGGGCTCGCAACCAGGTCTCGGCCCAGCGCGGCCAGCTGGCGTCCCACATGGCGACCACGCGTGCCTGATCGCGCAGCAGCGGTAGGGCTGTGGCTCCCGCGGTTGCCATCTCCTGCGCGTGGCCGGCATACCAACGCTTTGGGCCCGGGGCGCCGACCTGAATCCGCCAGTCAACCAGCAACTCGAGCAGGGCAACGTCTCGCGGCGTGGAGCTCGATGATGGCCCTTGGACTCCCGCAGCGTGCCAGGTGCCCGGCGACAATCATTTCTCCCGACCGGCG
>JBMOIG010000220.1:0-4843 GCA_049317445.1 Myxococcota bacterium
CAAGGTCCAACCAATCGCGGTGTTCCATGTCCTCTGGTGTCAGGTCGAGCATCCACTGCAGCGTTCGGTTCGAGAACGCGCATCTGCCCTCGACCGCCAGCAGCGTGCCCTCGGTCGCGGCCTCGACGAGTGCACGGTATCGCTCGTGCGACTCGGTCAGGGCATCCTCGGCCGCCGTGCGTTGCCGTTCGATGCGCAGGCTTTGCAGCACAACGGACGCGAAGATCATCGACACAATCGCGACGATTACGATGGAAATCCATAGGATACGTGCCGAAAGTGCTGAAATCTCCCGCCGCACGTCGTCGGTGTAGAGGCCCGTGCCGATGATCCAACCCCATGGTTTGAACCCCTGCACGTAGGACTCCTTGAGCACCAGCCGGCTCGGGTCGTCCTTCCACTGCCAAACGTAGTCGACGTAGCCGCTGCCTCGCTCACGGACGACGCGGGCGAACTCTACGAAGACTCGGTTTCCCAAGGGATCCGTGAAGCTCGTGACGTCCTTGCCGTTCAGGTCGGTCCGGAACGGGTGCATGACCATGACGGGCGTCTGGTCGGTGATCCAGAAGTAGTCTTTGCCTTCCGGCCCATAGCGCAGGTCACGCACGCGCTTGGCGGCGGCGCTCTGAGCCTCGGCCCGGGTGAAGCGTCCTTCCAGTTCCTCTTGGTGGTGCTCTGCCAGGATGCTCGTGGCGGATCGCGTCAGTTCGCGAATTGTTTCGCGCTTTCGTTCCAAAAGGTTCTGCTCGAACTCCGGGAGAACCACGCCGAAAATCAGGCCAACGAACAGGCTGATGGCCAAGCCGGTCGGCAACAGGATTCGGACCAGAAATCGCTTCCACTGCAACGGGGTATGGGATGACTTCATGGCACGTCCTGCGGGGAGGTGACGATCCCACGGTCAGGGCTGCCCTGTCCAGCCGTCCGGCTTCAAGCGCGCCGCCGCTCCGTGCTATGGTCTTCCGGGCCGAAAGGGGCCAGGGGGCGCGCCGTGCTGGAAGAACTGACTCGCGATCTGTCGGCCTGGCCGCCCTGGAACACGCTGCCTCAGGCCGTCGTGCGGGCCGCCGCCGGGTCGTTTCGCATCGAGTACCTGCCCGTGGGGACGCCCCTCGACTCAGGCCGGGCGACCGCAGACGCACTTGTGTCGATCCGAACCGGTCACTTGGACTTCCTGGGTCCCGACGGTACGTTGCGAGACCGGATGATGCCCGGCGACACCCGCCTGCTCGCCTCGGCTTTCGAACGCAACGGGTCGGTGCAGACGGGGGCAGACACCCTGGCCTGGTTTCTGCCGCGGCCGGCATTCGATGCGCTACAGGGCGACACCGCGTTCGCTCGCGCATTCGATTCCCAAGACCGTGCCGCGCGCCTCTCGTCGCCCCGCACACTTCGCGCGGCCCCTGCGGTGCTCGACCTGACTCGCCATCGCGCGGGCGACGTGGCACGGCAGCCGACGCTCGTGCTGCCCCCCGACACACCGATCTCGACGGCCGCGCGGGCGATGCGCCGCGAGGACTGCTCTTGCGTGCTGGTCACTAGCGAGCCGCCCTCCCTCGTCACGGACCGCGAACTGCGCAATGAAGTGGTCGCGGGCGGACTGCCCCCCGAAGCCCCGCTGTCGGCGTTGCACGTGCCCGCAGTCGTCCTCGACGCCCAAGCATCGATGTTGGACGCGCTGCTGCGGATGACGGACCGCGGCGTGCGCCAGGTTCTGGTGCCGCGGCGAGACGGGGGCCTCGGCATGCTGACCGATGCGGACCTGTCTCCTGGTCTACGGCAAGGTTCGCTGTTGCTGGCCGGGGGCGGTCACCCAAGTCGCGACGAACCGGCCCTTTTCGGCGACCGGGTCGCTCGGGTCGTCGCATCCCTACTGGACGAGGGATACGACGCGAGCGTCGTCGGGCAGGTAGCTGCCGCCGCGCACGACGCCAGGGTCGCCAGCCTGATCGCCCATGCGCGTGCAGAGCTGGGCGCGCCACCCGTGCGATTCGCCTGGGTCGCCGTCGACGCGATTGGCCGCTGCGACCCGGTGGTGCTCCCCGTTCCCGACCATGTACTGGCCCACGAGGAGGGTGCGCGGCCCGAAGCGGCGGCTTGGTTCCAGGCCTTCGCGCGGCTCGTGGGCGACCGTCTGGACGCCGACGGTCTGCCTAACGGTCCTGGCCGCACACGCGCCACCAATCCGCTCTGGTGCCGACCCACGACCTCCTGGCGGCGCTATGTCGCCGACTGGACGGCCGAGCGCGGCCCGGATGCGCCAGCGGCCACGGTCGGTCCGTTTCTCGACGCACGTGTCGTCGCAGGCGACGCAGAACTGGCGGCGCCACTCATCCTCGGCCTTCGCCAGGCCGCCGTCCGCCCGCCATTCCTGCGTCGGCTGGCGCGTGCCGCCCTCACTGTCCAGCCTCCCGTGACTTGCCTTGCCGCCGGATTCTTGCGTGCTGACGGCGAGACAGTTGCGACCTTGGACGCCGCGGCAGCGTTGGCTGCGCCGATCGCAGACCTGGCGAGGATCGCAGCGCTTTCTTGTGACAGCGACGCACGATCCACGGCCGAGCGTCTCCGGTCGCTCGACCGCAGCGCGTCGATCGACGCCGCCCTGGCCCAGGACCTCGCCGCGGCATTCGACTGGGTGTCGCGGCAGGTCCTTCGGGCCTCCCTCGCCCGTCCAGGGTGTCCGCAGCACCTCCACGCGATCGAAATGGACCCATCAGACCGGGCGCACTATCGGGAGGCGGCCGCCGTCGTCCAAGAGGCCCGGGCCACTCTGGCGCGCCTGATCGGCGGCGACCCAACCAGGAGAAACCCTTGAGCGGGCCGACTGCAAGCACCGAGGCGCTCGCCGCCCGCGTTCGCGAGTGGGCCACGTCTCCGCTGGACCTGCGCTGCTCGTGGCGCATGGCCCGGTGGACCGCGCTGGATCTCGAGACCACCGGCCTGGATACGCGGACGGACGCCATCCTCTCCATAGGCCTCGTCGACATCGAAGGTGGTCGCGTACTTCTGGACACCGCGTGGAATTCGCTCGTCCGTCCGCCGCTTGGTGCGGTCTTCCGACCAGAGTCTGTCCTGATCCACGGATTGACGCCGGACGCCCTGGTCGATGCCCCTACACAAGCAGAGATCCTTCCGGCCCTGGTCACGCGGTTGCGGGGTCGGGTCGTCATCGCCCACTCCGGCCAGGAGTTCGATGGCCGGTTGCTGGATCGGGCCTTTCGCGAAGTGTGTGGTGAGCCGTTTCCTGGACCTGTGCTCGATACCGCCCGCCTGGCCCATCACCTGCACGATCGGGCTGTCCCCGGCAGAGCTCCGGCAGATCCGTCCGTACGCCTTGCGGATCTGGCCACCCGACACGGGGTTCCTTCCGGCCGCGCCCACGATGCCCTCGACGACGCTCTGACTTGCGCCCAGGTGTTTCTGGTGCTCGCGACCCACATGGAGGCCTTGGGGCAAGGATCTGCGGCGCGGCTCCTCAAGTGCGGATAGTCCCCCCGCGGCCGCGGTCCGGCACAGTTGACCGCCACTGGACCGCCGGGTACGTGCTGGAAGAGACCCGTACGCAGTCACCGTGAAGCCTTGCCGTGCACGGGTCTATCCTGCCGGGCTGCAAGGCCCCGAGGGCAACACATCAACGGCGACGGACTCGAGGTCAATAGCGCGCGGTTGCGCGACACGCTCGAAACCATGGCAATGATCGGCGCGACGCCGGCCGAGGGCGTGTCGCGCCTGGCCTGTAGCGAGTAGCCGTCGGGCAGGCGCAGGCTCGAGAACGATTCGCGTTATCTTTTCAAACAGGTTGGGCTCTTCCAGAAGGCGGCGCCGCTCACGGTGGCTCACGTCGCCAGTGACCGCAGCAGCGGGCCAATGTCGGTCATCAACTCTGCGCCCGGAATCGCCGCCACGAGCCCGAGTTTGATGGCATGGCCGCCCACGATCAGCCTTGGGCGCGTGGCCTCCGGCCAGGCGGCGATGCGCGCGGCAATGTCCAGCACCCCCGGACGCTGCTCCGGCAGCGCCACCGACACGAGCAGGGCCCGCGGCGACGAGTGCCGGACCAGGGTCAGCAACGCCTCCACGGGCGGCGTCGGCAGAAGCGCGTGGGCGTCGACGCCGTGGCTGGCGAGCCACAGCGCCAGAAGCCGAATCCCCAGCGTATGGCGGTTGCCCGGCGCGTTGATCAGGACCACGTGCGCCTGGTCCGGACGGGTCGAGTCCTGAGCACCTGAGGCGCTGGTCCGGGCGACGATCGCCGCGTACACGCACTCGCAGAAGTTGCTGAAGCGGTGCTCGTCCGCCACGGTGATGGCACCGCGCTCCCAGTCCTTGCCGATCTCGAACAACAGCGGCGCGAGGAGGCCCACCAGCACGTCCACGGGCCGCACGTTGATGTGCGCGGCCCGCAGGATCATCGCTTCGGCTTCCCCGACATCGCCGCGCCGCCCTGCGGCCGCAAGCTCGCCCTGCAACTCGGCCAGGAACCTGACCCGGGCAAGATCCGGCTCGGAATCGGCGAACATCGAGGACTCGCAGGTCTCGCAGATACCGTGCGTCAGCTGCAGCTCCTCATACGGCTCGGTCTCGCCTTGAAACTGCTGACAGTAGGCGCACCAGTTCAGCATGCCGCGAAACCGAAGGCATCGAGTCGTGACATGTACTCCGCGACCAGCGCAATCCACTCCGGCGAGAACCGCAGCGGATCGGTGAGCCAGTCGCTGGTGGCCGCCAGCCCGCCCCGAATGCCTGAGCGCTCGTCCAGCCATGCCGACGCCAAGAGCACGGCGGCGGATGGAATCACCAGCCCTGGGCACGCGCCCAGCCGGGCGTCGAAGTCGCGCACCAG
>JBMOIG010000221.1:0-4772 GCA_049317445.1 Myxococcota bacterium
GACCCGACCCGCGCTCGACGTGGCCGCCCTGGCTCAGCAACAGACGCCGGTCGGGCGGGTCGCGCATCGACTCATCGAGTTGCAGGCGGGGCGCGCAGATGACCTTGTCGGGCAGGCGAGCCGAAAGGTAGGGCAGCTCTCGTCGGGTCGCTGGGAGGCAGCGGTCGATGCAGCCGTGGAGCGCGATTCCCGAAAGGATCTGGAGGCGGCCTGTTGGCGGACGCTTGAAGTGTTGGTCGAGCAACGAAATCAAGAGGTGCGGTGATGTGGGTTCGTTCCATCGACCTTCGCGAGGCGCCCGGACTGCCAGACGGTGCGCGTCTCTTGGATTTGAAGTCTGGTATCAATGTGGTCGTGGGTCCCAATGCATCGGGAAAGTCGACCCTGTCGCGTGCGATTCGCTCGACCGTCTGGCCCTCGGCAGCGTCTCAATCCGTGTGGGCGGTGTCGGCTTGGGTCGACGCGAAGGGAGAGCGGCGCGCCAACCTGTTGTACGGGCGTGCGACCTGGACCCCCGACAGCCCTGCGCTGCCGCCGCCAGAAGCTGCTGGAGCCTACGAACTCGGCATACGGACGCTTCTTTCTGCCACGGCAGCAGACACCGACCTGGGCAATCGCATCGCCGTCGAGCTTGCGGGCGGGTATGACCTTGACTTGGCAAGGAAGTCGTTCGCTGCAAGCGAGACCCCAGGCAATGGGACTCGTCGTGCGCTAGACGACGCCAACAAGACTGCGCGAACGGCCGAGGCCGCAACCGATACTTGGGTGAACCAGGAGCAGACGCTCGAGAAGGTCGTCGACGCATTGGAGCTGGCTCGCGCCGCTCAAAAGCAGCTCGGGGTGGCTCGCCACGTGGCAGAGCTGGTGCGAACGCGCGCCGAGCTGGCTGGCCGGCACGCCGAGTTGTCGTGTTTTCCTGCCGGCATGGATCGGCTGCGGGGCGACGAAGCAGAGCGGCTCGAGACGCTGGGTTCGAACCTTGGGCGGTGGCGGCGACAGGTCGATGACCTTGGCCACGAGCTGGATCAGATCGACGCGGCGTTGCGACAGTCGCCCCTGAGCGCCGAGCCGACTGCGGTGGACCTCGAGGCCTTTCGCAAGGGCGCAGAAGCAATTGGCGACACCGAGCGGCGGCGCGACGAGGCGCACGCGGCAGCCGCAGAGGCCGCTCGCAAGGCACAGACCTTGCGAAACGCCGTCTGGGCGACCGACGCGCCGACCGAGCGAATCGAGCCCGGGATGCTCGACGGTCTCGACAAAGCGAGCAGCGAATGCGACCGCGCGAAGGCCGCTGCTGTCGGCGCTGGCGAGTACCACGCAGCCTGGCTGTCGCACGTAACGACCGGCAAGCGAGAGGATCCCGACCGGTTGCACGGAGCGATCCTGAGCCTGCGCGAGTGGTTACGGTCGCCGACGCCGTCCGTGGTTGCTGGCAGCTGGCCGCCGTGGCTGGTGTGGACCTTGCTTGGCCTGGGCGTCGTCTTGGCGCTGCCGGCCGCGCTGCTGGGGGCGTGGGCCCTGGCGCTGGTGGGCCTGCTGGTGGGGGCCGGGCTCGGGCTTTGGGCGACGCAACGCAGGATGCGACAGGCGGGCGCAGTAGAGCCAGACCGAAGAGCGCGCTGGCAAGAACACGCCCGCAGCTATGGCGTCGTGCTTGCGAAGTGGGACGAGGCGGCGGTGCTCGATGCGCTGCAAGGTCGCGAGGCCGCGTTGCACGATGTCGAGCAGGCGCGGCGCGTGGCGGTCGAGATCCGCCGTGCCGAAGACCGTGTCGCCCTGGCCGGAGACCGCAGCAGACAGGCAGAGACCACGCTCGACCGGGTTCGCGGTGAGCTGCGCCTGGCGCCTGCGCTTGCCGGTCTGGCGCTGGCTCAGCAGGCCCGATCCCTCGCCGCGTGGGTCGAGGCGGAAGCCGTCGTGGCCGGCGCGAGCGAGCGTCATCGCAACCTCGCGCGTCAAGCAGTCGATGGGCTTGCCGGGCTGGCTCAGGCGCACGCCCCGTACCTCGCTGGCCGCATCGGCGCGTTGGACAGCGCGGCTCGGGCCACTGCCGAGATCTCGGGGTTGTCTGAATCGGTGGCTGGGCTTGGCACGCTTCGCGCTCGTCGCGAGGGCAAGACCGCCGAGCTGGGTCGGCTCGAGACTGAAGTGCGGGCGGGAGAGGCAGAGCACCGCAAGGTTCTTGTGGAAGCCGGCCTTGCAGACTCACCCGACGAGCTGCCAACCCGTCTCGAGGTTCTGCCTGCCTGGAAGGCCGCGTGCGTGAGTCGCGACGACCTCGACCGCCGGGCCGCCCGATTGCAGGCCGAGCTCGAGGCCGAGGGTGCCGCCGCCCAACTCGACATCGATCTGCACGCGCTCGACGTTGCTGCCAGCGAGATCCTGGTGCAGAAACTCGAGCGGCAAGGCGCGCAGGTAGAGGAATTGTCGCGTCAGGAAGGCGAGCTGAACAACGAGCTCGCGCGGGCTCGGCAGGGCCACACGATCGAGGATGCTGCGGTGCGCTTGGCCGAGACCACGGCCGCGCTGCAAAAGGAACGCGACCGCGCCATCGCTGACGCCCTTGTGCGCCTGGTCCTCGACGATGCGCAGCGCACGCAAGAGGCCACCCACGCGCCACCGGTGCTCGACCGTGCGCGCACATGGTTTGGCCGGTTTACGCGGCATGGCTGGCGGCTCGAGGTCGACCAGACGGGCAAGTTCCTGGCCGTGGATGAGCGCACGCAGGCCCGCCGTTCGCTCGAGGAACTGTCCGACGCCACGCGCATCCAACTCTTGCTCGCGGCTCGCCTTGCAGCCCTGGAACAGTACGAGGCCACCAGCGGGCCGTTGCCGCTGTGTCTCGACGAGGTGCTGTCGACCACTGACCCGGTTCGGTTCGCTGAAATTGGTGGGGCGCTGCTAGAGCTTGCCAATGCCGGGCGGCAGATCCTGTACCTGACCGCCGATCGCTCTGAGGTCGCCTACTGGCAGCAGGTCTGCACGGCTCACGGTGCGCCGCCACCGCACGTCATCGATCTGGGCGACCCGCAGCCCCGCGACCTGCCCGAGGGTGTCACCTTGAGCCTGCCGCAGCGGTCTGCTGTACCCGAGCCAGGGCAGGATGACGCGGATGCGTATGCCCGAAGGCTGGGCGTCCACGCGCCTGACGGCCACCGACCGGTCGAAGCCTGGCACCTGGCCTGGTTGATGCCCGATCAGCTGCCCCTGCTTCATGCCTGCCTGGTTCAGGGACTCGACAGTGTTGGACCCTGGCGGGCGGTGCGTTTGCTGGGTCGGGGGCTGCCTGGGGTCGACGAGGCTGCGGCGCGTCGGGTGGATGTGCGTGCGTCGCTGCTTGGCGCCGTGCTCGACGCGTGGCGCACGGGCCGCGGTCGACCGGTGACGTGGCCAGAGGTGCTGGCAAGTGGCGCCATCAGCGATACGTTTGTTGAGCGGGTTCAGGCTCTTATCGGCAGCCACGGGCACAATCCGCGGGCCTTCTTGCAGGCCGTCAGCGAGCTTGCCCGCTTCCGCCAGAGCGCCGTCGATGCCTTGCAGAAGCACCTGATCGACATGGGTGCCTTGGACGAGCGACCCATCGCGACCGCAGACGAGGTTGTCCGTCGCGCAGTATTCGACGCAACCGGTGCCATCGATGCGGGGATCCTGAGTGTCGGTGAAGCAAACGACTTTGCGGCAAGGTGCGGCGGGCTGCTGTCCTGACAAGAGGCAGACTGAAGGCCCTTCCGACGCATTCCCTTAACGCAAATGCAGCCCATACAGTGGCTTGACGGCGATTCCGCGAGTGTTGCCATCCGGCAACACTCGCCAGGTCACCCCTCCTCGCCCCCACCAAGCTCGACTTCCGGCGCAGCAACCCCTGTCGCATGCTTGGCCGCCACCGCCATGATGCTGAACATCTGCAGCGACAACCCACCCATGAAATACACGAGCCATTGCGTGTAGTCATCGCTGCGGTCGACCGTGCGCAGTGCCTCGTAGTAGTGGTCGCGGTTGCGCTCGTAGTAGCTCGACAGGTCAAACAGCCCCTTGAAGTCATACCCCCGCTGGTATAGCAGCAGCGTCGAGAGCATCCGCGCCGTTCGCCCGTTGCCATCCACAAACGGGTGGACCCAGGCCAGCCGGTGCTGCGCGATGCCCGCCACGAGCACGGGATGCAGCCACGGGTCGTCGGCGCCCTTCAGCACCTTGGCGCGCGAGGGGTGTTGCTTCACGGTGTCGATCCAGCCAAACAGGTCGTCGACCAGCGCCTCGACCTCGCCCCAAACCGGCGGCTGGCGATGCACGATGACCTCGCCGTCGACCCGGTCGCCCACCGACACCTGCTCGCGCCGCAGCTGGCCGCCAAACCGCTGCCCGCCGCGCACGCCGTCCACGAGGATCCGATGCAGGTTCAGCAGGTCGGCCCGCGACAGGCGGATGTCGCGTTGGCCCGACAGCCCGTCGATGGCCTCGAAGGCGCGCAGGTAGTTCAGGAACTCGCACTCGGAGTCGCGAAGGTCGCGGTCGGGCGGGGTCTGGGCGAGCGCGAAGGCCTGCTCGTAGGTCAGCGAGTTGCCTTCGATTTGCACGCTCGACAGGGCGTCCTTGACGCGGCGTTCGCTGCGAAGGGCGTCGAGCCAGGGGCCTTGCAGGCGGACGGCCTCGAGAAAGCCGCGGGCCTGGTCGATGGCCTTGAGCTGGCGCTGCATCAGCGGGGTGACGGTGAAGTGGGGGGCGAAGGGTTCTGGCATGTCGGGACCGCCTGAGTGAGAGGATCGAGCGTGGGT
>JBMOIG010000222.1:0-4733 GCA_049317445.1 Myxococcota bacterium
CGCATCGGGGTCGACAGGAGACAGGCACGCCAGGTCCCAGCTCGGCCGCGAACCCGCGTGCAGGCCGTGCCCTGTCTCGTTTCATGGACCGTGCAGCCGGTGTTCGCGTCGGCAGGGGTGACGAGCCGTCCATCGCGCCAGTGAGCGGACGCCGACCACAACCCGGTAGTATTGCCGTGACCAGAACGCAAGGTCGCCGGCCGGAGGCCCGCTCGTACGCTGTTGGACCCCGGATCCGGAGCCACGCCCGGTGACCTTGCGCGTCCTTGCCACAAGTAGCCACGGTAGCTACCATGAGGTCATGAAGGCCGTCGGAACCAAACAGCTCAAGAACGAACTCAGCCGCTACCTGCAGTTGGTGCGTGCGGGCGAGACCATCCTCGTCTTGGACCGCGAGGACGTGGTCGCCGAGATCCGTCCACCGAGCTCGCCGAGCCTGCGGAGGCAAGACGCATGGGACGCCACGCTCGCTGAACTGGAGGCCCAAGGGTCGGTGCGCAAGGCGAGCAACCCGACCGGCACACTGGACCATTTGGTCGGGCGCAGGCCACCCGTTGCCGACCTGCGCGCTTGCTTGGACGAGGTGCGTGGTGACCGCTTCTGAGCCAGCCTACGTAGACAGCAGCCTGCTGCTCGAGGTGCTGCTCGGGCAACCGCGTGCGGCAGAGGCGGCGCGACTGTGGTCCGCGCACGAACGCCGTGTCTCCAGCGTGTTGCTCGAGGCCGAGTGCCGCACCGTGCTTCGTCGTCTCGACCGGGCCGGGGCGCTGACATCCAGCCTTCGCGAGGCGGAGCAGGATCTCGCCGAGGCGTTGGACCAGGTGACGCTGCACAACGTCGATCGCAGCGTCGTCGACCGGTTGGGGGTTCTGCCTGAACTGGCGGCGTGCCGCACGCTCGACGCCCTGCATCTCGCTACCGCCGCTCTCTGGCGCGACAGGTTGGGCGGGATTCAAGTCCTTACGCTCGACCGCGCCATGGCCGAGTCGGCACGGGCGTTGGGGTTCTGCGTTGCGGGACACGCTGGTTGACCGTTCGGGTCGGGTCAGGCTGACGCGTAGACCAGTTCCGCATCGCACAGGTTCGCTGGCGTCCCTTTGCCGGTGGTCCGCGCACTTGCCCCCCCGTCACACGGTCGCCGCCACGCCACGGTCCTGGGCATTCGCAGGCGGGTCACGGGCCGCATCGACCCGACCCAACTGCAATTCCGCGTACTCCTGCAAGAAAGTCCAGACGGCACGCACCCTTGGCACCCCGACCAGGGCCGAGTGCGCCACCAGCCACACCCCGCACACCAGCGCCTCGTCGTCGGCGTCCAGGCGTACCAACGGCTCGCTGCGGCCGACGTTGCGCTGCTGCATCAGGGCGTCGGGCAGCACGGCGGCGCCCACCCCTGCCACCACTGCCGCCACCAGCGCGTCGATGCGGTTGCTGCGCAAGACGACCCGCGCGTCCGGCACGTGGTGGTGCAGCCACTGCGCCTCGTCGGCACTGACGCTGTCGTCCCAGTCGACCCACGGCAGACCGGCCAGCGCCGTGCCATACCGCGTGACCAGCCGCGGGTGCACCCACACGCCCTGCCGAAGCAGCGCCACCTTGCGCGCCACGAGATCGCCCGTGCGCGGCCGCACCAGCCGCAACGCCAGATCCGCCTCGCGCCGCGCGAGGTTCGCGACCTGATGCGAGGCGACGAGTTCGATGAGCAAGCCCGGATGACGCTCGAGCAGCCGCGGCAGCAGCGGCACCAGGAACTCGCTGTCGATGCCGTCGGGTACGGCCACGCGCACGACGCCCTCGACGGCCTCGTCGGCGGCCTCGACCTCGCGCACGAACGCCGCGGCGGCCGCCTCGGCATTCTCGGCGATCGGCAGCACCCGCTCGGCCAGACTGGTCGGCGCCAGACCGCCCGGCACCCGGTCGAACAGGCGGGCCTGCAAGCGCTTTTCCAGCGTGGCCAGGCGCCGGCTCGCGGTCGACTGGTCCAGCCCCAGCGCCTTGCCGGCACCCGTGAGCGACCGGGCGCGATAGGCCACCAGAAACAGGTGCAGGTCGTCCCAGTGCAGGGAGTTCGGTTCGAGGCGCGTGCTCATGGGTCCTCCTGGCGCCGACCTTAGACCATGCACCAGCGCATGACAACCATGCGTTTGCGTCTGTTTCGATGCGTGCGTGCATTGACTACGATGCCCGTCCACAGGGAAGGTGTCCCTGCCCGCAAACGCATCGCCCCTTGCAGAAGGAACCCGCCATGTCTCGCATTCTCGTCCTGGTCGGCCACCCACGACACGACAGCCTGTGTACCGCGATGGCCGAGCAGTATGCCGGCGCCGCCACCGCCCAGGGTGCGGAGGTCCGCCTTGTCCACCTGGCCGACCTGGCCTTTGACCCGATCCTGCGCGAGGGCTTCGGCGGCGCCCTGGAGCCGGATCTGCAGCAGGTGCAGCGCGACATCGCCTGGGCCGAGCACCTGGTGCTGGTGTTTCCAATCTGGTGGGCAAACGTGCCCGCGCTGCTGAAGGGCTTCTGCGACCGCGTGTTCCTGCCCGGGTTTGCCTTTCGCTACCAGTCGGGCAGCGCGCTCCCGCTGAAGCTGCTGAAGGGCCGGACCGCGCGCTTGCTGATCACGATGGACTCGCCGCCCTGGTACTACCGGTGGTTCGCCGGGGCGCCGGCCGACAGGGCGATGATCGGGGGAACGCTGGAGTTTTGCGGGATCTCGGTCAAGGGCCGGCACCACTTTGGGTCGGTGCGGGGGTCTACGGAACCGAAGCGCAAGGCGTGGTTGGCGCGGGCGGCGGAGTTGGGGCGGGGGGATGGGGGGCGGTGAGTGGCGTGAGCCGTGGGCGGCTTGCTCTATCGGGTCGTCGAGCTTCTGGTCGAGTGGACGCTCTTGCATCGCAGGGAGTTGGCCGCAGACTGGGCGCGCGCCGAACAGGGGGAGCCGCTCGAGCCCATCGCCCCGCTGGAGTAGCCATGGAACGCATCGTCTCCTTGGAAGCCAGACCTCCGCACCGCCTGTACGTCCGTTTCGACGACGGCGTGGCCGGCGAGGTTGACTTGGCAGATCGCTTGCGTGGCCCCATGTTCGCTCCGCTGACGGACCCGCAGTACTTTGCGCAGGTCGTTTTGTCCGACTACGGCGCGCCGTTGTGGCCCAACGGGTTGGACCTGGCACCGGACGGGCTGTACGAGCGGTTGCGGCACTTGCGGGCGTAGGGCGGGCTGAGGCGGATCCGCCGCTTTCACAAGTGCGCCGTCGCGGCCGTTGCGGTACAAATGGCGCGAGACGCGCCCGATTCCGCCATCCAGCTCGGTTGCGTCCGGAGGTGGCCGTGAACGCCGTGAGATCTCTCGGGCTGACCGCGCTCGCGGCGATCGCCTTTGCTGGCTGTGACCTTTGGACTTGCGTCGAGGCAGGCACGCCGATTGCGACGCCTGCCGGCGAGCGAGCGGTCGAGGACCTTGAGGTCGGCGACCTCGTGTTGGCGTGGGACCTGGCCACGAGGCAAGCGGTGCCCAGGCGTGTCACCGCCATCGCGGAGCATGTCGCCTGGGGGGTGCCGGTGCTCGCCACGCGCAGCGGCGCCCGACTTGGCGTGACGGCGAATCACCTGGTGTTTGACGCGGCGAAGGGCTCGTTCGTGGCGGCGGGCTTGCTCGGACCGGGGACGCAGCTTCTTCACCGTCGCGCTGATCACGTTCAGTCTTCAGCACTTGAGCGGTACGAGCAGGCAGCTTGGCTGCCGTGGCCAACTCGCGTTTACGACCTGACGCTGGAAGGACCGGAGCGGTGCTACTTTGCGGGGGGGATTCTGGTCCACAACAAGTCGGGCTTGGACCCCAGGCCCTATCTCATGTTTTCGCTTCCGGACCTCAGTAGTGCGCTCGGTGATAGGCCTCCCCTACTCCTGCTGTACGAGACCGCCGGAAAGACACCAACCTTGGCAGTGCCCACCGACGTCGCAGCTATCGTCACATGGCCGGAGTTGGAACTGGTGCCGACCACAGCGCACTCGGTGCCCGCGGCCGCCACTGAACCAGCGTACCTACAGTTGCAGCCTACAACCCCGTTGGAGAATCGCTGGTACGCGATGGTGGTTGGACGAGTACCGACCGGATGGACACTCGCCGTCGACTCGGTTGTCGACCCTTTGCCCGACGGCACCAGGGCCGTGCGCTTTCGCCCCGATTCGCATCCGACGATCAGGTGGCTGATGGTATGCAACGCTCCGAACTACATGCGGGTGGAAGCTTCGGTATCTGAGGTGCTCGGAGCCACCGCAATCCCGTTTGTCATCACCCAAGACGGCGAGACCGTGGAATGCAGATTGTCGGAACCAGACGGCCCCTGGCTGGTCATCCGTGTGACCTGCAACAAGTGGGATGTCGCGAGGCCAGTGACCATCGCGATGGATCCGGGGCTTGTTGGGCCGACCGGCCTACCGGTCACCAACTTAGGCGGCACCGAACCGTTTGCGACGACCCTGGTCACCCAGCCCTTGGAGAAGCCGCCTGTCGGCTGCGGGTTCGTGCCGCTGTGATTTTCGGCATGTAGCGCTCTTCGGGGGACAGGTGAAACCGCTCCAGCGGCAGACGCGGGCGACCCAAGCGGCATGAATCGACTCATCCGCAGCCGCCTTGCCGTGCGCAGGAGTTGCCCATGAAGACCGCGCGGTACTCCTCGGGGAATTCCACCACCGGCAAGCCCGTGCCTAGGTCCCAGACCATCTGGTCCG
>JBMOIG010000223.1:0-4714 GCA_049317445.1 Myxococcota bacterium
CTTGGGGCTCCACGCGGTCTGGCTCTGGTCGGGATCGCAGACCTCGCAGGGGCTCTTCTCTTTCACCGTGCCCGTGCCAACGCACTGGTTGTCGATGCTGCAGAAGCCCTTCGCCACCTCGCCGCTAGGCTTGCACGCGCCCTTGCCGTCGCACGCGCCGGGGGTGCAGTCAAGCTTGTCGTTGTCGGTCAAGCACTTCTCGCCCTTGGCCTTCGCGCTCCAAGCGTTCTTGTCTTGGTTGGGGTCGCAGACCAGGCACTCGTTGGTGGGATGGGCTTCGGCCAGCTGCTTGCACGACTTGGCGCCGTTTTCGTCAATCAGACAGTAGTTGTCCTTGACGGCGGCATTGCCTTCGACGTTGAACATCTGCTCGCAGATGCCGACCTTGCACTGAAACTCCTCGCACTCCAACGGCTTCACGTCCGAGTTCGGGGCGCACGTCATGCCGTCGGCCTTGGGCACCACCACGCACAACTTCAACTCGCAGCGCGCCTCCATGCACACGTCGTCGGGCTTGGTCGCCGGCTTCCACTCGCCGGCGGCGTACAGGTCCTTGCAGTACTGCGTCGCCTCGCACGGAAACTTCGTCTTCTCGACGCACTGGCCTTGCACGCACTCGTAGCCCTTGTCGCACGAGTCTTGCTTGCAAAGGGTCGAGGCCGTGGGCGGCGTCGAGCACGCAACCGCAAGCGCCAGAGGCAACAGCCAGCCCAGTCGGGCCACAGGGGCAAGGAATTCGGTGACAACGCGCACGACGACCTCCGGGGGGGCCGCGCGTCGGGGGGAAGCGGCGGCCATCGCCAGAGCCTACCAGCCGTCGGTGCGACTGCAACAAACACGTGCAATCGCCGCAGGGTCGGCGGCGGGGCGCAACCCGGCATTCCTCCGCAGAAACGCACCTTTTTCAAGCCGGACGCGTCAAAGTTTGAGCCGGGGGGGCGGCCATGCTAACTTGGCCCGGTTTCCGCGGTTCTGCCGTGGAACCACGCGGATCACCCGCAGCAGCATCGACACCATGCGCGTTTGCCCTCGCTGTGCCCTCGAGACGATGGAAACCGTGTGCCCCACGGACGGCTCGACCACCATTCAGGTGCAGGACGCCGTGTCGACTACGTACCCGAACGGCACCACGGTGGCCGGTCGCTACCGCATCGACGGCGTTATCGGCATCGGTGGTTTTGGCGCGGTCTATCGCTGCACCCAGCTGACGATGAACCAGACGGTGGCCGTCAAGGTCTTGCGCAACGAGCACCTGACGTCGGTCGAGCACGTCAAGCGCTTCACCCGCGAGGCCCAGGCCGCTTCTCGCCTGCGCCACCCCAACACCGTCCACATCTTCGACTTCGGCACGCACACCGACGGCGCCTTGTACCTGGCGATGGAGTACATCGAGGGCGAGACGCTGGGCAGTCGCCTGGACGCGGTCAAGACGCTGCCGTGGGAGACACTGCTTCCGATCTTCATTCAGGTTTGCCACTCGCTGACCGAAGCCCACGCCCTGCCGCTGATCCACCGGGACCTCAAGCCCGAGAACATCATGCTGCTGCCGGTGGCCGGCGACTCCAACTTCGTGAAGGTGCTGGATTTTGGCATCGCCAAGATGCAGAAGGACCCGTCTGAGCCATCTGCCAACAGCCTGACCGAAAGCGGCATGATCATGGGGACTCCCACGTACATGTCGCCCGAGCAGGCGCGTGGCGAGCCCATCGATGCCCGCAGCGACATCTACTCCATCGGCGTCATCCTCTACGAAGCCCTGACCGGCAAGCCGCCGTTCGTGGGCGAGTCGCCGATGACGGTGCTGGTCGCCCACATCAAGGACCTGCCGAGGCCGATCGCCCGCGATGGCAGTATCCCGCATGTGCCCAAGGCGGTTGAGGAAGTGGTGTTCGCGTGCCTGGAGAAAGAGCCGGCGCGACGCCCGCAGTCGACCGCCGGATTGGTCGAGCGCCTGACGGAGGCGATGCGTGTCGCCCGCCTGCCGGTCACTCACACGGCCATCGAGACCAACGACACGCTGGGCATGGACAGTCTGGACGACGACCTGCTGGCCGGCGCGATGACCACCGTGTCGCCGATTCCGCAGACCACGCCCGCCCAGACCCCCGTGCCTGAGCTGATCGCTCCCGCGCGTCCTGTCTCGGTGGCCCGCTCACCGCTGTGGATCGGCTTGGGCGCGTTTGCCATCGTCGGCCTGATCGCCGTTCTGGCGGCGCTGTTGGTGGACCGGCCGCCCGAGCCCGTTGCTGCTTCTGCCGCCGTCGCTCCCGCTGCGATGCCGGTCCTCGCTGCGCCCGTTGCGCCGGTTGCCGCGCCCACCGCCGTGCCGGTCCCGGTTCCGGAGCCCCTGCCTTCGGCCGAGCCTCCGCTGCCCCCGCCGCCGCAACCGGTTGACCCGCCCCAGCCTTCGCCTGTGCCTGTTGCCGCCAAGCCCGGCACTGGCCGCCCCGCCCCTGCCGACGTTTCGCCGCGCCCGGCGGTGGTGACCCCGGACGCAGGTCCGACGGCTCCGGACGACCGGATGCGCCCCGACAATCGATTGCCCCGACCCGACGCGAACCCGACCAAGCCGAAGCCGACCCGCGACGACTTCCGCATCGACTGAGACCGCCATGCCCAACTGCCGATTTTTCATCCCCTCGAGACTGATCGCGACGCTGCTGACCGGTTGTCTGGCGGCGGTCGTGGCCGTGCCGGCGCTTGCCCAGACGGCCCAACTCTCGCCTGACGAAGAGCACAACCGTCAGGAAGCCCTCGAGATCTTCAATCAGGGCAAGATGAGCTACAAAGCCGGCGACTACAGCGCGGCGCAACAGCTCTTCCTTCGCGCTTGGGCCAAGTACGACAAGGAACCGTTGATCGCGCTTGCGCTGGGCAAGGCGTACGACCGCGACGCGAACTACGAGAAAGCCATCATCTATTACAAGGCCTTCCTGCGTCTGGCGCCTGCCGACAAGGAGTTCGCCAAGGACCGCGAGACCACGGTCAAGCGTGTGGAAGAGGTCGAGCGGATTCTCTCCTCACGCCCTGGCATCCTGAAATTCAAGGGGTTGCCGACGGGGGCCAAGCTGTTGGTCGACGGCAAGCCAGCGGACCCCGACACGCAGGGCGAGCTGAAGGTCGACGCGGGCACCCACACGGTGGTCGTCACGATGGACGAGCGCATGCCGTTTGAGCGCGCGGCCGTCGCCGTGGGTCCCGGTGAGATCAAGGAGATCGAGGTCGTGCTGATGGCGCCCATCGACCCGCGCACGCTTCCAAGAGACCATACGTGGACCTGGGTGGCGGGCAGTGCCGCTGCGGCAAGCCTGATGACGGCGGCGGTGTTTGGGGTGCTGGCGCTGCAGGAAAACGACGACTACTACACGCGCTTCGACTCCGACGGCACCGCCAAGGCGGCCACGCTGGCCGACTACAAGCAGGCCGACGGGGTCACCGCGTGCAAGCTGGGGGACCCGCCGGGCAGCTGTCCCGGTGTCGACAAGGAGGGGCAGGACCGCATCGACGCGTTCAAGGCCCGCCGCAACGCCGCGTACATCGGTATAGGAGCCGGTGCGACGCTCGCGTTTGCCACCGCCGTGCTCCACTGGGTCGCCCCCGTGAAGCAGACCGCGCCGCAGCAGCCGCAGACGACGTGGCGGCTCGCTCCGCTGTTCGGCTCTGATCTGGGCACGGGCGCGGTGCTGACGCTGCAGTTCTAGCGGCGACTAGCGAGCCATCCGCTCCAGCATCCGCAGCACTCCGGGATCCTTTTCGATCAACCGACGTTGCGCCACGCGCTTGGCTGCAGCTTGGGCGTTGCCGGTCAGGTCAAGGCCTCGCGCTGCCGCCGCGCGGACATTCACCGCCGGGTCGGCCAGCAGACGGTCCAGCTCGATCCAGCCCTTGGGATGACCTCGACGCACCGGCCCCGCTGCCCAAGCCAGCGCCGCCGTCGCCCGCAAGTCATTGTCGCGAATGCGCAAGTGCGCCCGCAGCCGCTCGGTCGCCGCCGGCGTGTTGGCAATCGCCAGGAACGACAGCGCCCGGTGCCGCGCATAGGCGGCTTCCTTGGCATCGCGCACGACACCATCCAGCGCGCGGTCGACCTGAGCGCCACCGGCCATGCGCAGCTGGTCGGTCGTCGGGACGGCCTCGACCGCCTGCAGCCAGGACCGCAGCCCGGCGGGCGCAGGCGCGGCGTGCAGCGGCAGGGCGGCCAGACAGGAAAGGATCAGGAGCGGCAGGAACTTGGCGGTCATGGCGTCTCCAGAACGGGGGCGACCCGGGGGTTGTGGTGCAGCACGTCGGCCTGCTGCGGGGTCAGCTTGCCCGCACTCGTGTCGTTGACGAGCCAGAACATCAGGTTGTCGGGGTCCTGATCAGGCGTGTCGGGCAGATTGTCGTGGACGGCGGACTGCCCGGAAAGATGCTCTTCCGACGAGTGGAACAGCCCGAGATAGTGGCCGATTTCGTGCGCCATCGCCCGCCCCAGCAGCAGGCCCTGCGGCGCCGCCTGCAGCGACAGCACCACGCCCGACCTCGGCCCGCCCACGTACAGTGGCCCGGGGATGCCTCCGGCCAGGCCCAGCACCAGCGTCGGGATCCCTTGCTTGGCGGCGACTTGCACGGCGTCGACCAGAAACACATTCAGCCCCGGCGGCAGGCCCGCGCCTGTGCGGTACAGGGCGGACAGCTCGGCGTCGGCAGAGGCGTCGTGGGTGAAGATCAGCTG
>JBMOIG010000224.1:0-4707 GCA_049317445.1 Myxococcota bacterium
TCCCCGCGAACACGGGGCGGTCAGGAGGTGCTCGTCCGTGATGAGGGTCGTCCAGGGTCCATCCCCGCGAACACGGGGCGGTCGCGTCCGGAGCCGAGTTCTTCAGGCCCTTCCAGGGTCCATCCCCGCGAACACGGGGCGGTCTCCGAGCCCATCGGCATCGAGACCCGGATGACGGGTCCATCCCCGCGAACACGGGGCGGTCGTGCAGCCCACGTCGTAGTTCACGCCGATCTCGGGTCCATCCCCGCGAACACGGGGCGGTCGGGTGCCCTTGGCGGCACTGGGGCCACGGGGCCGGTCCATCCCCGCGAACACGGGGCGGTCCGTTGACACCACGCCGGGGGTGACCACCTGCAGGGTCCATCCCCGCGAACACGGGGCGGTCTCTGTGGAGAATTCCAACACACTTCGCGCCGCACGTCACGCCGGCACGGTTTGCGGCGGAGGCCGCGACGAACTATGTCGTCTTGTCAGTGGGCCCAGGATGGTCACCGAGGCCAACCAATTCCGGTGCCGGCGGCCTGCCTCGCGACGGCAGGAACGGATGCTCACTTTTCAAAAAGCGCTCGGCGGCCTCGACAAGCTTGCGTTCGGCCTTGTCGAGCGCCGTCCGCGACAGGAACAGCCCGTCGACTTCGACCATCTCTCGCGGCGGCGAGCCCAGAGTCTCCAACCCCAGGCCGCCCGGCCGAGCGTTGTCTTGCCACAGCATCACGAGGCTGCCGCCCAGGTCGGCTTGCCAATCGCCCAGCACCGCCCATACCCGCATCCGCACTTGAGGATTCATGCGCGGCTGCACGTACACCCCAGGGGCCGCTTCCAGCATGACCGACGCCAGGAAGCCCCTGAGCCGCGGTTGGACGTCACGGGTCACCACCACCGTCATCGCCATGTGCGCTCCTCGTGGGCGGAAGTTCCATGTCCTCCAGCGGTGCCGGGCGCTTGGGGTCGATGGTGTCTGCACGCAGCGCCATCTTGATGCGGTCGATCATCGTGGCCACCAGTTGCTGTCTGCGGAATTCCTTGCCGCACAACGCTCGCACCGCCCGTTCGATATCCGGTTTGGGCTGGCCATTGCAGGCTTTCACCGCAGCAAAGGCAACCGGCAGTGTCACGCTGTCGCGGAACAGGTCCGCGATGTCCAAGCAAAAGGCGACGCCCGAGTCCTCATGGATGAAGCCCAGTTGCGGAATCGCGCCGACCAGCGCCGTGGCAATCTGCGCCGCCGCCACCACCGCGGTCGAGGCGTGATTGATGGCCTGGTTGGCGTGGTCGTCGCCGTCGGGATTCTGCCGGTCGTAACGCCTGCCGTGCCACGCGATGCCAAAACGTTCCGCCAGACGCTTGTAGGTCACCTTCATGCGCGCACCCTCGATGCCGCGCAGCGTGTCGATGTCGGATTGTGGCAGCACTTCGCCCAGGCGCCAGGCGTACATGCGGCGGACGATGGCCAAGCGCAGCCCCGGATCCGCCCACCACGCCGCCTGCCGTCGCGCCAATGCCGAGTCGTCCGGCCCGAAGGGCATGGACGCGTACATCCGCACGCCGTCGTCGCCGGCCGCCACCAAAGCCGTCCCGTGGCGCGCCAACAATCGCAGCGCGTCGTGCGTCACCGCCGA
This sequence comes from Myxococcota bacterium, assembly GCA_049317445.1. Taxonomy (GTDB): domain Bacteria; phylum Myxococcota_A; class UBA9042; order UBA9042; family UBA9042; genus CAJBNH01. The sequence continues at coordinate 1,623 of JBMOIG010000224.1, forward strand.
GCCTGGCTGCAGCACGATGCCCGACACCGTTTGGTAAGGGATGTCGTAGGCCCCGGCAGGCAGATCCGTGGTGCCCGCCGTCACGAAGTGCAGCGTGCCGTCCTCTGCCGACAGCCGACCGCGCCCCATCCACAAAAGGCCATGCCGATCTGCATGGGGTACCCGCGCGGCATCGAGTCCGAGACGTCCTGGCAGCATGGTTCCCGCCTAGTCGCTCGCTGGCCGCACCAGCAGCATTCCGTAGCCGAACGCGCGGTGCCGACCGATGCCACGTGCCAACACCGCATGAAACGCAGTGCCGTCGAGAACTTCCAGCGTGCCCTCGAACTCGGCCTCCGGCATCGTCATCAGCCGGGTGCCGCGTCGGGCGTTGCGGTCGCCACCGACTGGCCCGGCCTTGCGATACAGCGGGCTTAGCCGCCAAGCCCGCAAACCCACGTCATCGGCGCTATCGCGCGACACCAATCGGGCCGCGCCAGAACGCGCCAACTGCCCGCGCAGCCAATCAACGTAGACGACCTCCCGGCTGCGCGCGGCGTCCGCACCGTGGGTCTGGATCTCGGCCTGATAAGCGTCGAGTTCGAGGTCGCGTTCGTGGCCATCGACCATCTTGTGGTTGCGAACCGTCGGCCTGACGCGCACTTGAAATGCCAGCTGCAGTCCCGTGCGCCACAACTCAGCCTGTGGCATGGCCTTGACCTGCAGGCCGCGCAGCGCCTGACGCCACTGCGGCTCGGCGCGTTCCGTCGCAGCTTGTAGCGCCGCTTGGTCGGCCCGCGCGTAGCCCATCACTCGCAGTTCGCGCGCCCCGGCCGTCATCGGCAGCAGCGCAAAGGGTTTGGGGGCGAGTTCTGGCCCGAACAGCGCGAACAGCGCGGCGTGGACCGCATAGCCTTCGTCGGCGTCGCGAACCTGCTGGCCATCGTGGCGGATCGCGCGCCAGAGACCGGGCAGATCCAGCCGCAAATCGAGCAGGTACAGCAGTGCGGGTGCCACTGTCGGGACCGGTGCCGGCGCGGCCGGCGCGAACAAGTCCGGCGTATCCGGCATGAACAGGTCGATCTGGTCTGCGTGTGACTTGTTGGTCATGTTGCACTTCCCGTGGCCGTGTCGCGCCGAAGCAGGCCGTGCAAGATTCGCCGCTCGCCGACGTGGATTTGATTGCGCCAGTCGCGTTCCTCGGTCACGAACAACTCCTCGTGTCGCGAGTCGCCCTGTGGGTGCGGTTCGTCGCCGGGCCACCAGATGGGCCGCGGCCCCGGCGAATCACGGTGCACGCGACGCGTCGGGTCCTGCCAGTCGGCCAACAACGCGGCCGCGAGCGACTCGCTTTGGACGATGCCAAGGTACAGCGGTGCGGCAGGCAGGCAGGCCTTGCGCCCCAGGAACAGCGGTCGGGCCGGGTGTCGGACGGCCTGCGCAACTTCGGCAATGCCCGGGTCGCCATCGCCGTCCAAGCCCACGGCAACGGTGTAGAGCGCGTCCGCCCAGTGGTCGCGCCAGCGCTGGTGGGTGCCCCTGCTCGCCGCCGGGCCGCCGCGCCTTTCTTCGATCCGACCGAGCGTGGTCCACGACACGGGGCCAAACTTCTTGCCTTCGATGACGAAGTTCTCCGTCAGCAAGTGCGGCTGCCCGAGATCCACCGTCTGGTACTCGGTCAACGGCTGCCCGTCGCGGTCCAGGCGCGCCGCCCAGCGCAGCCGTTCCTGCAGTGCCTGCAACTTCGCCCAGTCCGCATGGTCCCAGCCCAGCGCATTGCCCAACAGCCCCGCGAGCATCGAACGGCTTGGATGCCGCGCGGTCCTGCCCAACGCGTCCACCGTCGGCGCGCCAAAGCTCATCAGCGGCGCGTCGAAGCGCAGCAACAGAACGTCGCGCATCGGTTACTCCTTGATCTGCTCGGCCGCCCAATGCGCAAGCTCTGCGACGCTCGCCACCCAAGTGGCGTCGGCGAATTGCAGGGCATCCTTGGTGCCGATCGCCGCCGCCTTGCGCGCCTCGCCGGTCAGGTACATCGCGTCGAGCTCTTGCAGATGCTTGCCCATGGCCTTGAACGCGTTGGCTTGCAGGTCGTCAGCCTTGACCGGCTTGAGGAACGCATTTGCGAGGCTGCGCGGCTGCGCGTCGCCAGCTTCGACCAAGACCAGGTGCGCGCGGCTGTACGGGGCCGTCGAGCCCTTCTTGGCGCCGGGGGAGACGGAGGTGATGGTGTGGATCAAAACCTCGACAACGTCAGAGGCGACATCTGCCTCCAGCCCTTGCAGGTTTTGCCGCAGCAATTCGACGTCGACCACCACATAGCCGTAGTAGAGGCCTGTAGTCAGTTCCGTCGAGTTGATGTGGCCGGACCCAAGCTCGCCGGCCTCGCTGACCAGTTCATCGACGGCACTGAAGTAGTCCGACTCGGAGTCCTCACGGTGAACGGTAAACGCATGTGCGACGTGGACGGCGGCGTCGGTGCGCGAGAGGATGTCTGACGTCACCATGCGACCAAAGACGGCGGCATCAAGGCCCTCAGCACCGCGGCCCAGCGCCTTGAGATTGGCCTCCAAACCGTCCTTGCCGAGCTTGGCCTTGATCGCCGCCGCAATCGGATCCTCTGCCTTCTTCTTGGCTTTGCCGTCGCTTTGCGGCATGGCCTTGCCAAAGTCCGGGTCGCTTGCCAGGTCCAGCGCGAGCCCCGCCAAGTAGGCCAACTCTCGTCGGCCCAGAACCGTGATCTGGTTCGACTTGCCGCCATCACCCACTTCCGGTGATTCGCTCTCGGCTTCGTCATCCTTCTTGGGCTTGGCGTCCGCAGACTTACCCTTGAACACGAGCTTCTGCAGTTCCGTTGCGATCCTGTCGGCTACGGCTCGCGCGACGCCCACGCTGAGCATCGGCTCGATCACAAAGCGCTCGAAGCTCTTGCGAGACCGCACCGCCATCTGGACTTTGTCGCCGTCGCACAGCGCCAGTAGAGAGAGTGGGCCCTTGTGGTCGCGCCAATGCTTCTTCAAGCACTGCGAACTGATGCGCGTTCGCGTCGCGCCGCCAAACGGGATGCGCTTGGCAAACCCGGCGTCGTCGCGGTTCAGAAGGCTGG
>JBMOIG010000225.1:0-4632 GCA_049317445.1 Myxococcota bacterium
CGATGGTCAATTCTAGTTGTCGTCACTGGTCAGTTCTTATTGTCGCTGAGCAGACGACATTGCGGAACGGGGCAAACTGCTCGCGGCGCAAGCGCTCAAGGTGTGGTCCCCGCTTCATGCTCCGTCCGCAGCGATCAGCGCGGCGAAACAGGCGGACCTGAAGAAGAAGGCCCTGAGCCGAAACATCGCGTCGGTGGCATGGCCGTCGCCGAATACGCGAGAGCTGTTTGACGAATTGCAGATCCGCTTGCTGGCTCGGCTGCCGGGTGTCATCGAGGTTCCGAGCGAGAAATCGGTGGTGTACCACGGTCCCAGCGGCAACTACTTCGTCGAGGTGCTGCCGCGAAAGGACAAGCTGGTGCTATTGCTTGGCCTCGACTTTTCGGACTGCGACGGTGCCGACGGCAACCTCGGGGACGCGCGCAGCTACAAGTTCCTGGCCAATGCGACCCAGACCGGCGGAGCGTTCTACAATCTGTGTGCCACTGCGTCGCTCGATACGGCGCTTCGACTCGCGGTACAGGCCTACGACGCGACTGTCGGGTAGCCGGCAACTCTGGCATCTGGTGCTACGGTTCGCTCGCGCGTGCGCACAGCCCCCACCACCGTTCCAGCAGATCCGGCCGAACGGACATCGCGAACATCGCCCACCATCGGACCAGTGCGTCATGTTCGCCGCGGGGCAGGCCCTCCACCCATGCGAGCGCCTCGTCCAACATTTGGGCCGGCAGCGCAGGAAGCACATGCTCTGCAAGGGGATGCGCAAGGCCGCCCTGCTTCAACCACGCAAGCGCACGCTGGGGCTGCTTCTCCGCCCATGACCGAGCAGCGGGCCACGTTGTGTTCAGGGCGATCCACTCCATCGCGTCCGGCGAGAGCGCGATGCGGTTGGCAGCACCGCTCGAGATCAGCGCGAGGTCTCTTGTCGCCAGGTTCGCGACGGCAGCGACCACCGGCAGGTGAAAGCGCGCTGGCAGGGTCCGAATCAGGTACTCCACATCGCCGCGCGCATACCCGTCTGGCGCTTCGAGGGCCTCGACCAAGTCTTCGACCTTCAGCAGCTTGAGCGCCTCGGTGCGGAGGTCCAGGCAGGCGCCTTGCTGCCACTGTTCGAGCCCCGCCCTCACGGGCCTCGCGCGCAGGAGGACGACTTCGCTCAGCGAGCGGATGGCGCGCTCTCGCACGTCGTCGGGCCAACTCAGGACGGCCCCCGCGACCAGTTGCTGGTCCCACTTCTGCGGGCCGGCCGCCCTCACCGTCGCGCCCCTTGCCAACACGAGCAGGCCGACGCTCGACTGCGAATTGCGTGACGGCGGCGCAACTGCTTGCGCGAGGGAACCGCCACCGTACAGCATCGCGAGTGCCCAACCGGTCCAGAACTCCTGAAGCGCAGTTTCGGCCGGATGATCGGCCGGGCGCTCCAGCGCCATCTTGGCGATCCAGTTCAGGAAGTCGCGCTCATGGCGACCGTGCAGGGGCAGGTCTCGGGGGGCGTCGGCCAGGTTGGGCTTCGTCCAGCCCGGGAGCACCCAGTCCATGTGGCCAGGCAAGCTCTGGTCCGGCGCCGGGACCGTCATGCTCAGCGCCCATGCCGCCGCGAGCCAGTCGTGTAGCCCGCTCTCGGCGCCGTCGTGGGCTCGTCGTGACAGCGGAAGCCGCCAGGTCGTACCGCGGTAGAAGGCCGCCAGGGAGTCGGTTTCAGCGAGGGCGACGCGGTGCACAAGATCGATTCGGCCGCCGATAGACGAGCCGCTCATCAGACGTTTGCCAAGTGCGACGAACCAGGCATCGACGGCGCCCACCGCGGCCGGCGTCTGAGATGGAATCGGCAATGCGGCGAGGTGAGCGGCGAAGACATCATCATCTGCGGCAAGTTCCACTAGTTCTGCGTCGATGACCCTGCGGCGGTCAACGGCGTAGCAGAGCCGACCCCAGTCCGTCTCGCCCGGGATGGCGAGGTCAGCGTTGGCCGCCAGTCGCATGAAATAGAGCGAGAGCCACGGTGGGCCCAGCTCCAGCACTCCGGCTGCCTCGCTTCGCAGTATGCCTGCCCGCTGCAGCCGGGCGACGACGACATCGGGTCGGGGCCGATCGAAGCGCGCGACAATGGTGTCCGTGTCCAATTTCGCAAGCAGGTCGGCACGTAGCGCGTCGGCGTCGCCTCTGGACCACTCTGCGGGTACGAGGTGCTGCCAGTCGGCTTCAGTGATCGCCCCGTCCACGGGAAGCGTGAGATCGTGCCATCGGTTCGAACAGATGCCCGCCAGCACCTTGATACCGGTGTCTCGTAGCCACGCCGCCAACCCGGGGTCCTTGGCCTCGGCGTCCGCCGCAAGCTGTTCGACGAAGGCGTGCGCGAGCCCCTCTAGTCCGTCACGCCTGACCGCGTGCATCCCGGTATGGTGCACGCGGGCCAGCAGCCACAACACGTTGGACGGGCTGCCGAACTGCGCGGCGTCCGGGTCCACTTCCTCCAGCCATTCGAGTACCTGATCCGCGCCGCCCGCCAATAGGGAATCCGGGGGGACGCGCGTGCACGCCCAGCGGATGAGTTCCCGTCGCGCTGTAGCACTCGGCACCCAGTGCCAGTCTTGCCACACCGGCGCACTCTGCGGTGCCGGCACCTCGTCCGGGTTCGCCGCGACAGTCGGCTCGTGAAACATGCCCAGGTCGGCGACCTGGCCAGGGCGCGGGAAGGATGCAAGCACAGTGAAGCGCTCATGCGCCGCAAGCGCCGCGAGCGCCCGGCCATCGGTTGTCGAGTCCGCACGCCGCACCTCGACAAGTAGCCCGCCCGAGATCGCGCCAAGCGGCGCCAGGTGGTCTGCGGCGTCCGCCAAGGTGTCCACCGTCAGGACGTGGCGCAACCGTTGCCGAGCCCAACGTACTGCGAAGGATTTTCCGCCGCCATCGGGCACCGTGACCCAAGTCGGGTGCATCGGGAGCAGGGTTACCCCCACGACGTCATCCCGCATGGGCGGCTCCCACGTGCCCAGTTGCACGAGCGAGGCCTTCACCGGCACTTCCGAAGCCGGATTCTGCGGGCGAAGCGCCGAGAATTCGGGGAAGCCCCATTCGCCGAGGTGTTCTTGGCCGAGGTTCGGGAAGGCGTCGGCTTCGTCGAGGTCCAGGAAAGCTGCGAGAGCTGCCCGGGCCCCGCCATTCTCGGGCTTTCGCCACCAGAGTTCGATGTCGTTGCGCAGTTGCCCCACCATCATCCCGAGAGATACCGGCTTCACCTTGCCCCGCCGCTCGTCGTCCATCGGCCAGTAGTCCATGAGACTCCTTCCGATTTCACGATCAGAACCTCTGTCTCTAAGCACCGTCTTCCAGTCCATGACGACCTCCGGGCGTCGAACCTAGCCCACGGCCCGGTGCGGTGCAAGTGGTTTTGTGGACGACTGCGATGGCGTGCGATTGCGATGTGGCCCGCAAATTCGTTGCACTCGCGTGGCGGCTCGGAGCACCCTGAGCCGGTCACGCCAATCACGGCGGATCTGAGCTGCCCTGGCGGCAGCACGAGGTGTCTCATGAGCAAGGGAAGCGCAGGAAAGGGCGGCGGCAACAGCGGCAGCACGGGCAGCAACGGCGGCGGTGGTGCCAAGGGCGGCGGCAGCAGCGGCAACAGCGGTGGCGGCGGAGGCGGCGGCAAGGGCCCCGGCGGCTGGCCGAGCACGACCGGCAGCCCGAGTGGCGGCGGCCGCACCAACGCCCCGGCCGGCGGCGGCAAGTAGCAACCAAGCGGGTTCCCCGGCTGCATCGAACAGGTGCGGCCGGGGGACCGCGTGGCATCCGGTCACAGCAACCGCGATTCGCGAGGAGATTGGCAATGACGATGTGGAAGAGCCCGACATGCATCGGCAAGGCGACGGGCAAGCCGCTGGCCACCTACGACAGTGAAGGGTCCGCGCAGCAGGGTGCCGACCACGCCCGCGCGGCGTACCGGCACGAGATGACCCCTTACGCTTGCCGCCGGTGTGACGGCTGGCACCTGGCGCCGACGGAACGCCACACCCCGAGCTCGACGTGCCACGACTGCAGCTCCGCGGACGGAACGCCGAAGCAGGCGTACGTGTCGGAGGCCGCTGCCGTGATGCGGGCGCGCATCTTGTTCAAGGAGCGCGGGGTTTCGCTCGAGGTGTACGAGTGTCCGTACGGGAACGGGTGGCACTTGACCAAGGGGTAGGTTGCGGAACGACCGCGAAGGCGAGCAGGCGATGGTAGCTTGGCCTCCCCCGCGATCTCCCACGCCGCACGGCCTGGGCTCTGGCGCGAAGTCACCGCCATGCCGCAAGAGGATGGAAGTACGGGCATTGCGAATCGCTTGGCATATGCGGTGGCGCTAGCCCGCGACCTGGGGCACTGCATCGTCGAGGTAGACGGCCTGCACACCCTCGAACGATGGCTGGGCGACCTGCGAGCCGCCCTGAACGTTGCGACGCGTCTGGCGGGCTGTCCCGGTGTTCTTTCTTCCGCCCCCGCCGATCCGTCTTTCCGGTCTGGCGCGCACCGATCAGCGCCACGGCCGGAAACTGGCGCAGCAGGGCACGGACGCGATCGAGGTGAAGTCGGCGGACCTCTTGCATGGAGGTTGCCGACATTGAAATCGTGATCGTATCGATCGGGATTTCA
>JBMOIG010000226.1:0-4498 GCA_049317445.1 Myxococcota bacterium
CCGGGCAACGCCATTCGGGTCCCGTCATTCCGAGGCCGCGACTTCTGAACCCGCAGACCGTCGCTGCCGAGGAACCTTGGCCGCAGGCCTGCTGCAGCCTTCGTCGGAGGGTGCGCTCACGGTCGCGCCTCGAGTGCGCCCTGCCCCCCGGTCAACCGCAGTAGTACGCCTTGTCGGTGCAGCAATCGCCGTACTGGCCGCACTGATCGTCGCACTGGCAGCCGCCCGTGCCCGCACCGCCGCACTTGCCGGCGCAGGAACCGGTGGCCGCACAGCTAGTTGCGTAGTCGGCGCAGCAGTCGCCGTTCTGGGTGCACCCGGCGTCGCAATAGCAGGCACCCGACTGCAGGCCGCACATGCCCTGGCACGAGTCGCCGCCCGGGTTGCTGGGCGCGATGCAGCCCTGGTCTTCGGCGCACTGCACGGCGGCCATGTAGAGTTGCTGCGCCGCGCTGGGCGTCTTGTTCCAGCAGCCATCGATGCACGCGTCTGTAGTGCAGGCCGCCGTGCAGTTCATCAGTGTCGCGCATCCAAGGTTGCCTTGGCACGCACCGAGCTCGGGGCTGCACTTGATGTTGATGCACAGCGTGACGGGGTCGCAGTCGTCCGGGCACGACTGGGCGGTCTCGTTGCCGTTGCAGGTCAGGTCGCCGCACGCGACCACGGGGCCGCAGTCCTTGGCGCAGTTCGCGGCGACTTCAGGGGGTTCGCACTTGCCGTCGCCGCACACCGGGGGCGGCGCGCCGCAATCCTTGGCACACGTCTGCGGCGACTCGCTGCCCTGGCACTTGCCGTCGCCGCAGGTCGTGGGGCAATCCGGCTCGCACGTGATCCACGACTCGGTGGCCTCGCAGATGCCGTTGCCGCAGGCCTTGGACCGGGCATCCTTCAGCGCCGTCGGCACCAACAGGCCCGTCAGGTCCTCGCCGTTGTCGAAGATCTTCTGGATCAGCGCGATGCGTTCGCCCATGGGCGGGTGGCTGGTCTTGTAGTCGAAGTCGGTCAACGCGCAGCCCTGCAGCTCGTAGTCGGGCACGCCCTTCGCCTGGCACTGCAACAGTTTGAAGCCCAGCAGTCCCATCGCGAAGACGGTCGGTCCCTGCTTGCCGAAGCCCAGGCTCTTCAGCATCGTCAGCGCGTAGATGTCGGCCTGCACCTCGGCGTTGCGCGTCAGTTGGCTCAGGTCTGCCTGAATCTCCTTCATCTGCTCCGGTGTCGGCTCGATGTTCCGCTGCTTCAGCAGGTCGACGATGCCCTTGCGGATCACGCACTGGATGAGGCCGTGGTTCAGGTTGGCGTGGCCGATCTCGTGGAAGAGGACAAACGCGACGGCCCCGGCATACACGTCCTTGGCGAACAGCGATTGCTTCAGGCGCTGGTCGACCTCGGCCTTGGGTACCACCGTCCAGTGGTCGCCCGCGAACGCCTTGGCAAACACCGTCGTGATGCCGACCGCCAACTGTTCGCCGGCGGCTTCGGGCAGCGGCGATCCGTGCAATTCCTGCACCTTGTCGTACCAGGCGGCCGACTCGGCCATGGCAGACAGCAATGGGTCGAGCATCCACACCGCGTCGGGCATGGCGAAGGCGTTCATGCTCGCCGCAGGGTCCAGGTTCTCGATGGGCGGGTCGTCGAACACCCACAGGGGGCTGACGGAACACGTATAGGCGTCGAGCACCTGGTCGCCCAACGAGGTGTACGGGGCGACGCCCAGGACCGCAGGCCAGTCCTTGCCGGGGAGCCTCGCATCGCTCTGGATCTGCTCAGACGCCGCCTTGACCGCCCACGACAGCACCGCGGTATGGGCCGTCGAGTGCTTGCAGGCCTTGACTACGGCGGTCTCGGCATCGACGAGCTCGACAGCACATTGTGCCGCGGCCTCTTGGAACAGGTCGGTCGGTTCTTCTGGCTTCTGGATGTCGATCGATGCCGCGTCGACGGTCAGCTCGGGCGCGGCGGCATCGGCCTTCGGCGCCCAGCCCGTCCACTCGTCGGCTACCTGTTGTGGCGGGGTGTCTGGGGTGGACGCTACGTCCGGCGCCTCGCTGGTGTCGGCCGGCGGCGTCCACGGAAGGTACCCGCCACCGCCACCGCCGGACGACCCGCAGGCGGCGAGGACGAAAGCGAGCCATGGGAGCAAGAGGGAGGTGTGGCGAGGCATGGCAACTCCTGGGGGGGCGGGTGTGGCCGAGGCGGGCGGGGTCGATGTTGCCGGCAGACTATGCCGGTTCCGGTGTTTGGCAAGGTGGGGTCGTGCGGAGGCGACTGACGCCGGATCCGCGTCAGGGGCGCGGCTGGCGCGGTGGGCTGGGGTCGACGGCGGTCCCATGGAGCGGAGGATGCGCTGTGGATGCGACAGTTGGTGTCGGATGGGGACACTCGCCCAGGCCGCGACTCGACGTTTCCTGACGGTGAGATTGTCGCGACGGTGTCGCGACAATTGAGCTGAAGCGTCTTCGTGGACCTGATTCCGCTGGAAGCCCGACCGCTCGCGGGTTCTACGCCCGCATGGCCGCCACGGTCGGTCGGAGCGTTCGCGACCTGCGCCGCCACATCGTCACCAAGGCCTTCGAGCGCACTTCCATCGCGAGCACCCAAGGTTCGGGCGTCGCGCACGCGCTGGTCGAGCCGCGCGAGCGGTTGGCGTCGCGCGGGGTGCTTTGGGAGATGTGCGCGACGGGGCGGAAGGCGGGGGCAACAGATGCGATCTAAAAGCTACCGAATCTCCTGCTGTTTCGTCAGCATGGACAAACAAGGAAAAACTTCTTACCTTATCTCCATGACACCACACTCACCCCCCGCCTGGAACTTCTACGGTCGCAGCCCAGAGCTGGACAAGCTGACCGCGATCCTGAGCCGGAAGCGCTGGTTCTTCGTGAAGATCACCGGCCGCAGGCGCATCGGCAAGACGGCCCTCGTGCAGGAGGCGCTGTCGCGCGCAGGCCAGTCCAGGGCGCTCTACATCCAGATCCCGGACTCCGACCCGGCTGGCGTTCTGGCGACGGCGCGCGACTTCTACGACCTGTTCCAGGTTCCTGGCCCGCGTCCCACCGACCTGAAGTCCTTGGCACAGGATCTCGCCCGGCTGATGCGCGATGGCTGGATCGTCGCTCTCGACGAATTCCAGTACTTCCATCGCAAGGCGCTGTTCGAGTTCACGTCGCACCTGCAACTCGAGGTCGACCGCCTGACGGCTCAGGCCAGCCAGGTGTCGGGTGGGCTGCTGGTGCTCGGCTCGATCCACACCGAGATGGCCGCCCTGCTCGAAGAGCGTTCGGCCCCACTGTTCAACCGCATCACCGACGAGCTCGAAGTCACGCACCTGGACATCGCCTCGGTGCTGGAGATTTTGGAGGCGCACGCCGAACCGACGCCCGAGCGCCTGTTGTTTCTGTGGAACCTGTTCGAGGGCGTGCCGAAGTTCTACCGCGACTGCTTCGAGCAGGACGTCCTTGCCGCGCCACGCGCCGAGCTGTTGGAACGCATGTTCTTCAGCAGTTCGTCGCCGCTGCGCAACGAGGCCGACAACTGGTTCCTGCGCGAGCTTCGCGGCCGCTATGACCTGGTGCTCAAGTACGTGGCGACCCACCCCGGCTGCACCAACGGCGACATCGACGCACACACCCGCTCGGTCGACCCCGCCAGCGAAAAGCAGGTGGGCGGCTACATCAAGATCCTGCGCGACAAGTTCCGCATGATCGACAGGCTGCAACCGATCTTCGCCAAGCCCACGGCACGCAACGGCCGGTTCTACATCACCGACAACTTCCTGCGCTCGTGGCTGGCCGCCCTTCAGACCGCGACCGCTGCCGTTCACTTCCGCCCGTTGCCGCAGCTTGTGGCCGAGGCCGATGCCCGGCTGGCCGAAGCGGAGGGTCACGGCCTGGAACGCCTGGTCGCCGCGCTGTACGAGGAACGAAGCCGCAAGGCGTTGGGTGACTTCAGTCTCACGCACCGGATCGAGGGCTACTGGGACAAGGCCGACAAGGGCGCGTCACAAGTCGAGATCGACCTTGTCGCCATCGACGAGGCCAGCCGCACGATTCGCCTCGGGACGTGCAAGCGGCAGCCGGACAAGCTGCTGCCAGACCTGCGCAGGTTCAATCGGCACGTTCAAGGCTTCCTGGCCGCCATGCCCCGCTATGCCGATTGGACGGTGCAGCGCGTGGCGATGGCCCCGGTGCTGTCGGGCGTGCAGCGGTCGGCGCTACGGGACGCGGGCTACCTTGCCCAGGATCTGCACGATTTGACGGCGGGGTTGCGGTCGGTGAGTGCGAGTTCGACGGAACTTGCGTCGCCACCGCGTCTGCTCTGATCTGGCCCTTGTTTCGCGATTCGCGAAATGCGAAAGACGAACGATGTTGAAGCCGCAAGACGTGTACGCCCTCGTCGGTCTCCAGCTCGGACGGCTTCGGTCCCGCGCTTGCGCCCTTGTACCGAACCGTGCCGATGGCAGCTGCGGCCGACCCGGACCTGCACCTGGCGATGGCGGCGCTCG
>JBMOIG010000227.1:0-4483 GCA_049317445.1 Myxococcota bacterium
CGCTTCTGCGCCTCAGGCTTCATGTGCTGCAGCGTCGTCATGTTGTGCAGACGGTCCGCGAGCTTGATCAGCAGCACGCGGATGTCCTTGGACATGGCGACGAGCATCTTGCGGAAGTTCTCTGCCTGCTTGTGCTCGCGGCTGGAGAACGTGATGCGGTCCAGCTTGGTCACGCCATCGACGATGAGGGCGATCTCCTCAGAGAACCGCTTTTCGATCTCGGGGACGGCGACCGTCGTGTCCTCTACCACGTCATGCAACAGACCGGCACAGATGCTGGCGCTGTCCAACCGCAGGCGCGTCAACAGGAAAGCGACCGCCACCGGGTGCGCGAAATAGGGTTCGCCGCTCTTGCGGGTCTGGCCCATGTGACAGCGTGCGGCAAACGCGTAGGCGCGACGGACGATGTCGTGGTCACCCTCTGGCAGGTAGCTGCGCACTGTGGCGACCAGCTCTTCGGCAGTCGGGACGCCCTCGATGACGACGGGGGCTTCGGCCGGGTCGCCGGTGTACGGCTGGTCGCGGCCCTTGGCAGACGCCGCGGCAGAGGATGCAGGGCGAGGGGCCGGTACAGCCGCTTCCGCCACCACAGCCGGCTCGTCAGCAGTGACGACTCGCAACTGCACGGATCCCTTCGGCTGCGGGGCCGAGGGCGCGGGATTCTCGGGTTTGTCGGTCAGATTCGGCTCCATGCGGAGTTGTCCAGATGCCGGGATTCGCATCATCACGACGCCGCAACGCAGGCGACGGCCTTCTCCCAGCTTGCATACGTTCGGCACCGCTGTCACCATTTTCGCCGTTCGTCCAACCGTGATTCGCACAACTAGCTGACTTTGCTGGTCAACATCGCGAACGATATCCACTCCACCCGCACCATTCCGTGCCGGTTGCCCGCCGTCGGCTGGTGCACGGGTCGGTGTCTCGTGGCCCGCCGCCATCTCGGTGCCGGTCTCGAGAGCGGTCTCGAGACTGCGGGTGAGACCAGCAGACCGTCTGGCGGATCGAAAACTACCCTTCATTAGGCGTGGTTGCGACATCTGGCGACTGGCACGCCTCTTGCTTTGCCTTCGTCCCGGCGCCATGCCGCGCCCGGAGGACCGCCATGCCGCCAGCCCACCGTCACCGTTCCCCTTCTGTCGACGCCGGGGCCTGGGTCGCCGCCGCGCTGGTCGCTGCAGCGCTGCTGCTGGGCGCCTTGGTGCAGCAGGCCCGAGGACAGCCTCGGACACCCCCAGAAGCAGAGCCGCCGCCCAGCCACCCGTGCGAGGTCGAGGACCTGCCGGACGGCCTGCTCGAGTCGGCCCTTGCCACCCTGACACGCCCCGTGACTGTGACGGCTCCAGGCTGGCGCTGGACGGCGCTGCTTCCCGACCGCGTGTCGCTGGGTCTGCGAGAGCAATTGCAGGAGGGGACCGGGGCTTACCTTGGCTCGACAGGGCTGCTGTCTGAGCGTGCTGCGGCCACGGCTGCGACCGGCTATAGCCTCAAGCTGGACTGGGACCTGAAGCCGCTGTGGACTCCGCCGCCCCGACCGCCGCCGCTGTCCATCGAACAGAGGCTTGATGTGTCCCAAAAGACCGAGCAGCTGGCCGCAAAGCTGGCCGGGCACCTGCGCAAGCTGCGGGCAGCGCAGGCCGTCGCCACCCAGACGCGGGCGGGCGAACCCGCGTGCTTCGACGCGCAGGCGGACGCCGAGGCGGCGCTGGTCGTCCTGCTGGCGGTGTTGCGGAAGTAGCTGTGGTGACTAGGCTTCCTGCGTCTCGGCGAGCTTGCGCGCCCGCTCGGCAGCCTGCAGGGCCTCGACCACCGCCCCCAGCTCGCCTTCCATCACCAGATCCAGCGAGTGCAGCGTCAAGCCGACTCGGTGATCGGTCAGACGGTTCTGCGGGAAGTTGTAGGTGCGGATGCGCTCGCTGCGGTCACCGCTGCCAACCTGCTCCCGGCGCGCGCTGGACATCGCCGCGTCGGCCGCCTGCTGCTGCGCATCGAACATCTTGGCCCGCAGCTGGGTCATGGCCTTGGCCTTGTTCTTGTGCTGCGAACGCTCGTCCTGACACTGCACGACGATGCCGGTGGGCAAGTGCGTGATGCGCACCGCCGAGTCGGTCCGGTTGACGTGCTGTCCACCCGCGCCGCCCGCACGATAGGTATCGATCCGAAGGTCCTCGGTCCGAATGTCAACCTCGACCTCCTCGACCTCAGGCAGAACAGCGACGGTACACGCCGACGTATGGATGCGCCCTTGCGACTCGGTGACCGGCACGCGCTGCACCCGGTGAGTCCCCGACTCGTGCTTGAAGATCGACCACGCGCCATACCCGTTGACCAGGACAACCGCTTCCTTCAAGCCACCTTGCGCTGCCTCGCTCTCGGACATCAACTCGACCTTGAAGCCGCGCTTCTCTGCAAATCGCGTGTACATCCGCAGCAGGTCACCCGCAAACAGCGCCGCTTCTTCACCGCCCGTACCGGCGCGCACTTCCAACACCACGTTCGCGCCGTCGCGGGGGTCGCGGGGCACCATCAGGTCGCGCAGCTTGCCCTCAGACGACTCGGACTCGGCCCGCAGCCGGGCCAGCTCGTCGCGCGCCATCGCCCGAATCTCCGGGTCGCTGTCGTCGAACATCGCTTCGGTTTCGACGATCTGCTCGTTGACGGACTTCCAGGCGCGATACGCCTGCACGGTCTCGTCCAGCCCCGCGCGCTCGCGCATCAAGCGCAAGGACAGCTCGGGGTTGCAGGCCACTTCGCTGGTGGCCAAGGCTTCGCTCAGCTCGTCGAACCGTGCGACCACGGACTCGAAACGCTCGTACATCGGGGCCTCAAAAGGGGTCGGTCGTTGGGTCAGGCCGCCAAGGTGTCGACCGGCGGCGGCGGCAACGTGGCGATGCTGGACACGAACGCGTCGTAGGTCGGAAAGACCAAGGGCTCGGCGTCGCCCGCAGGCAGGCCGGCAGCAGCGTTCTGCAGCAGCTGTCCCTCGCGCCACAGTGTCTTCTGCAATGCGACAAGGGCAATCTCAAGCTGGGTGTCGTCCGGCTCTTGAGTGGTGATGTTCTGCAGCATCAGGCCCGGCCAAGTGAAGCCGCGGACGAACAGGTTGCGAGGATGGCGGGCCGACAGGCGGGTGGCCTCGTAGGCGATGCCCGCAACCGGGAACATCAACGGGATCTTGATGAAGACGTAGGCCAGTTGGTTCAGCCACCCGGTCTGCGAAATCGTGGGAAGAAACGGAAACACGACGGAAAACAGCAGGATCGAGACGACCACGGTGATCAGCAAGAAGCTGGTGCCACAGCGCGGGTGCTGGCGCGAGAAGGTCCGAGCATTGGCGACGGTCAACGGCAGGCTGGCCTCGTAGCAATAGATGCTCTTGTGCTCGGCACCGTGGTACTGAAACACGCGCTTGATGTCCTGCATCCGCGAAATCAACGCCATGTACCCGACCAGAAACACGATCTTGACGATGCCATCGACGATCTGGAAGCCGAAGTCCTTGCCGGACGCAAGCGATTCGCTGCCCAACATGACGCCTGCAAGCCAGGTGACGAAGTGCGGCAGCGCAGCGAACATGCCGAAGCCGAACGCCGCCGACAGCGCAATCGTTCCCGCAATCGCAAGGTTGGAGGCGCCGCTGTCCTGCCGGGGCTTTGCGTCCACCACCTTGCCGTCGGCCCCCTCCTCTGGAAGGTCACGCGCGGCCTCATTCGCACTGAACGTGAGCGCGCTGATCCCGTTGTGCAGCGACTCGAACAGCACGACGGCGCCGCGCAGGAAGGGCTTGCGCAGCCACCGCGCCTTTTCCCAGATCGAGTGCCACGCAGCTTCCTTGACCACGATCTCACCGTTGGCGCGCCGAACGGCGATCGCCAAGGAGTGGGGCGACCGCATCATGACGCCCTCGAGGATCGCCTGACCTCCAACGCTCATCGGACCTTCTGCCATGACACCTCTTGCCCGGGGGGTCGCTTGGGACGTCCACCGCCGGACGCAACCTGCTGCACGGTCTTGCTCGTGCTGCGAACGCCGCATCCTACACGATCATTCCGTTGCCCGACAGTTGCCGCCTCGGCGACGCTGACAGCCCGTTGGTCCTCTGGCACGATGGTCGACCTGTCTGGACTTCCCGCCGACCCGCCCCCGAGGCACCCATGGACGGAACCCCGCTGCCGATCCTCCACTTCCCCTCGCCCACGCAAGTTGTGCAGGCTCTGGCGGCCCTACCGCGTGGTGCCACAGTCGCCACAGACGCCGACAACACGGTGTGGGCCGGCGACGTGGGCGACGAAGTGGTCCTGCTTGCCGCAACCCCACCGCACACGCCGTGGCTCCCCGGTCAGGCGGATTTCGCGTGGTACATGGGGCAGATGGAGTCGAACTACCCCGGCGGCTGCCGGTTCGCTGCCGAGCTGATGGCGCGGGTCAACGTCCACGACGCGCAGGGTCCCGTCGAGGCAGCGCTGCGCGAGCGGGTGCGGCCCCG
>JBMOIG010000228.1:0-4432 GCA_049317445.1 Myxococcota bacterium
AGCCCGTGCTGGAGGCGGCGCCCGAGGCGACCACCGACGGCCTGTGGCAGCACCTGGAAGCCCTGCGCGACGAGTACGCCGACGAGCTGATTCGCCAGCGTTTTCACGAACTGGTCGACGACGCCGGCTTCCGCGCACTGCTGGCAACGGTGCCCTCCCGGCTGCGGACGACCGGCGACGAGCAGCAGGCCGACCGCCTGGCCGACACGCTGCACTCGTCTGAAGCGGGATTCCTGACCGACCTGTTGCCCATGGCGCGCGACGGCCAGGACACGCTGGCGGTGCGACTGCTGGATGCGCTGCTGGAAGGCGGCGAGGCGACGGAACTGGCCCAGGCGATTGCGAAATTCACGGAGTATTCGGCGGACTCGCTGTCGCGCGGCGGGCGGCTGTTCGTGGTGTGTTGTGGCAGTTCGTACAACGCGGCGCGGGCGGCGGCGCTGTTCTTCAACGAGCTGGCGCGCACCGACCTTGTCCCGTTGCTGCCCGGCGAGTTCCGCGAGCGCATCACCCGCTCGCTGCGCGACGGCGACCTGCTGATTGCCGTGAGTCAGAGCGGCGAGACCAAAGACCTGATCGACGTGATGAACGACACCATCGCGTCGGGCCGTGACATCAAGCGCATCGGCATCGTCAACAACGTCAACTCGACGCTGGCCATCGAGAAGTCCGACCTGGTGATCCCGCTGCGCTGTGGCCCCGAGATCGCGGTGCCGGCGACCAAAAGCTTCATCAACCAGATGGCGGTGTTCTACTGCCTGGCCCTGCATTTCGCAGAGTACCGCAGCCGCACCTCCCGCTTGGACGAGACGGAGCGCAAGGCTTGGATTCAGGAGCTGGCCCTGCGGCGCGAGAAGCTGCCCAACCTGCCGTCGCTGCTGCGGGCGGCCTTCGATGCGACGCAGACCGAAATCGAAGAGGCGGCGCAGCTGCTGTGTCTCAAGCCTTCGATCCACCTGCTGGCCATTCGCATGACGGCGCTGGCTCGCGAGGGCGCGCTGAAGATCCGCGAGGTGGTGCTGAACCACGCCGAGGGCTTCGAGGGCTCGGAGTTCAAGCACGGCCCCAACACGATTCTCGGCTTCAACACGATTCTGGGGCCGCAGCAGGTCGACGCGCTGCTGCGGGCGGTCGGGCAAGTGATTGACGGGCTGGTGCAGAAGGCAACGGCCGCGGGCATGGGGCCAGACGCGCACCACCGGCTGATTCAGGCTGTGACGGACGCCGTGTTTTCGCCGACGCCCCGGGCGTTTGCCCTGACGCCGGCAGAAAAGGCCCTGTTCGACGCGGCGTTGGACAGGCAAGAGCTGGTGCGTCAGCTGTACGCCGACTACCCGCTGATCTACCTGACTGGCCCGGACGAGCGCGACGTGGCCCTGTTGGTCTCGCAGATCAACACCCACAAGATCCGCGGCTCGTCGACCATCGTGATTGCCGAAGACCACCCGGCCCTGCGTCAGGCCGCGGGCAAGCCGCCGGTCGACAACCCCGTGTACCGCAGCGTCTACATCCCGCTGCCCCGCACCGACGACACGCTGATGGCGGTCTTCTCGGCGACCATCGTGCTGCAGCGGCTGGCGCTGCGCATGAGCCTGCTGAAGATGCAGTACCTGGACCGGCTGGGCATCCAGGACCACGGCGTGCATCCGGACGTGCCGAAGAACGTCAGCAAGTCGATTACGGTGGATTAGCGTTGGTTTGTGCGGGATTGCCGTTGGTTGGGTCGGGACGCGCCCCTCCCCGGCTGCCGCCCGCCCCTCCCCATTGCGCGATGCTTCGCGGCCGTGGGTGGTTTCGCTGGCGCAATGGGGCGGGGCTCTCGATTCACCGGCGACACTGCTCGGTTTCTGGCCAACGACAGAAAGCATCCGGCGCTCCAGGACTTCTCCCCCACCGACTTGACGCGCTACCTCCATGGTAGCAATGTTTGGCCATGAACCGGCGGCCGACGCACAATCTGGACGCGTTCAGGCGGGCGATGGCACAGAACCTGCGCTGGACGGGTGTTGCCCGCGCCGGAGCTGACGCGCTTGGGTTCGCGGTCGTCGACGTGAAGTCGACGGTGGCGTCGATGAAACCGGGGATGTTCTGCAAGTCGATGCCCAGTGAGAAGCGCCCCGGACAGATGCAGGACGTCTACCACGTCCCGAGCCGTGTCGGCCTGCTGTACGTCAAGTTCACCGACGAGGGGATTGCGGAGTTCGTGCTCCTGTCCTTCAAGCGGAAGTGAGGCTCCCGATGGAAACCACAAACGCCCCCAAGTGCCCGGACTGCGGTGCCGTCATGGCGCGCGACGAACGTCGCCTCGGTTGGACGCACAAGGGTCAGACGGTCGAGTTCTCGCAGCCCGGATGGTTCTGCCCGGTTGACGGGACGCATGACCACGTCTTGGACGAGGCCGACACGCTGGCCACTGAGCCCCTCCGGCTGGCCCATCGGGTCGTCGTCGAGGGCGGCCTGCATCCCGCGGAGGTCAAGCGCATCCGGGAACGATTGGGCATGTCGCAGCGGGAGGCCGGGCGTGTCATCGGCGGCGGGCCGATTGCCTTCCACAAGTACGAGCGCGGCGTGGTCGCGACGACGCACGCACTTGGCGTACTGCTTCGACTTCTGGACCGCCATCCCGAGATGCTGGCCGAACTCCGGGGCGAGTTTGGCGGCAAGGCTCCGAAAGGCGCGAGGGTGGAAGAGGCAGCTTGATAACGACGGCCACGGCACGCGTGAGGGCACAGGTGGCCTCCGGACATCGATGTAGTCACAACCTTTGACAAGTAGTCACCAGCCCAGCATCCTGTCCACACGGACCGCATGACGCGACCGGGAGCAGCCATGACCCAGGTCGGCATTCGCGAACTCAAGGCCCAGCTGAGCGGCTGGTTGCGCCGTGTCCACGCGGAGGGCGAAACCGTCGCCATCACCGACCGCGGTCGTGTCGTCGCCGTTCTGGCCCCCGCGCCACCCCAGGCGGAATGCGTACTTCCGTCGCTTCACGACCGCATCGCTGCGCGCGGAGGCCGGCCCGCCTCGCAGTCTGGCTGGCCCGCAGACCTCGCGCCGCTTCCCGAGGCCATGCGCGCCTTGGACGCCGCCGCCCTGCTGTCCGAGCTGCGGGGTGACCGATGAACTGGGTCTACGTCGAGACCAGCGCGCTGCTCGAGGTCGTGCTCGGCCAGCCGCGCGAACAAGAGGTGGTGGCGTGCCTTTCCGAGGCGAGGTCGCTGGGCTCGTCCGAGCTGCTGGTGCTGGAGGCGAGCCGGGTGCTGGGACGCCTGGGACCTCGCGCCGCGCCGGCTGCCGAGCGATTGCGCCAGATCGAACGTCGGATCGACCTGTGCCCCATCGATCTGGACTTGCGCGACGGGCTGGCGCGGCCCTTCCCCATCGAACCCTTGCGCACCCTGGACGCGCTGCATCTTGCCACCGCGCTGAGCGTGCGCGTGCCCGGCGAGGTCGTGGGTTTCGCGTGCTTGGACGAGCGGTTGCGGGCCAACGCCGCGGCTTTGGGGTTCGTGTTGCTGCCCTAGTCTTCGCAGTGGCACCCGGGGTACTTGTTGCCGGGGCTCTCGATGCACCGGCGGCGACGCTCGCCTGCTGGCCACAGCGGACACCCTGCGTCACGAGCAACTTCTCGTGTGGAAATCGATGCTTGATGTGGGCGGCACGGACACCGGCGGTCCACCGTGGCAGGATCGACACTCTGGACGCGGTGGCAGTCATCCCTTCGCAGTCAAAGGAGCGCATGAACACCACACCCAAGCCCCTGACGCCCGAGCAAGGTGCCGAGCTGCTTCGCGTGTGCAAGGCCCGTTTCGAGAAGAACCCCAAGCGCCATCCCGGGCTCGACTGGGCGCAAGTTCAGGCGCGGCTTGAAGGCTACCCCGACAAGCTGTGGTCGCTCGCCGAAATGGAGCGCACCGGCGGCGAGCCTGACGTCATCGGCCGCGACGCCGTAACGGGCGAGTTCGTGTTCGTCGACTGCTCGGCCGAGTCCCCCAAGGGCCGACGCAGCCTGTGCTACGACCGCGAGGCGCGGGTGTCGCGCAAGGACGCCCCGCCCGAAGGCAGCGCCGACGAGCTGGCGGCAGCGATCGGCATCGACCTTCTCGACGAGGGGCAGTACCGCGCGCTTCAGGAGGTCGGACGCTTCGATGAGAAGACATCGAGCTGGCTGAGGACGCCTGCAGAGGTTCGCCAGCTCGGCGGGGCCATCTTCGGCGATTGGCGCTACGGGCGGGTGTTCGTGTACCACAACGGCGTTCAGTCCTACTACGCCGCACGCGGGTTTCGCGGGGCGTTGCGGGTTTAGGCGGGCTGAGGGCGTGCGGCCGGTTGTTGATCCATCGGCACGAGTCCGGAAGTCCGCTCCCAGCCGGAATGGGCGCGCCCCTCCCCGGCTGCCGCCCGCCCCTCCCCATTGCGCGATGTTTTGGGG
>JBMOIG010000229.1:0-4401 GCA_049317445.1 Myxococcota bacterium
ATGTCGCCCAGACGGGCGGCGAGCCGCCGCCGTCGGGTGAGCATGGAGAGGGGTGGCGCCGATAGGCGACGGGGAGAGGCGCGATCGGTTACGGCCACCGATGGCAGGGCCGATTCGCCCGCTCCATGTCGTCCACGTTGCTGCTCTCGTGCCGCTTCGCAGTCCAATCGAAGGACCCGCACCCGCGCCACAGAGGCCCAACAATCAGTTGGCGGATGCGCGCTGACATCTCAAAGGGACTCGCCGGTCACTGTCCCATCAAGTCCCCCGAATCGTACTTGGGCGTGATGCACCAATCGCCGCTGGCCTGCCACATCGCGCCGCCCTTGGGGTTGGTCGGGTCCTTGGCGCCGATGCACGCGTCGCCGGACTGCTTGCAGACGGTGAACATGGGCAGCGACCCGCCCATGCCAAGGTGCGGCCAGTGGAGCTTGCCGACGTACCACATGTCCAGCGGCGCGAGCTCGACCTTGGCGATGGCCAGCGCCAACACGCCGTTCAGGTACAGGTTTACGCTGGCGAGTGAGGTGCCGTAGCCGTTGTCCTGATACGAGTGCACGCCGATGGAGTAGGTGAACGGCTCGTCAGCCGTGCCTTCCGGTTGCTCCAGGTTCAGGTTTTCCGGTCCGGCGCCGTCGGTGTCGTCCAGATCCATGCTGGGGTCGTCGTTGGCCCCGGCCCAAGCTCCGCCCCAGTTCGGGTTCGGGTTGAACCAGAAGCAATCGTAGGGATTGGCAAACCACGGGTCGGGCGCGCCGTCGCAGTCCTGGTCTGGCTTGGCAGCCATCGGATGGGCAAAATGCAGGTCCATGTCGGCGCCCACGCCCACGCCTGAGTCGGTCTGGTCGGAGTCGGCCGGCGTGTCCCACAACAGCTCGATATGGATGGCGTTGTTGGGGACGACCAGGACGGTGACGCACGCTGGGGTGCAGGACTTGGTGTTGTTCTGGTCCCACACGTCCAGGCAGAACTGGTACTCGCCCGCGGCGTCTGGCTGGAAGGTCGGGTTCGCGAAAGCTGCGTTGGGGGCGAACCCTTTGGCCGAGCCTGCCGGCTGCTTGACGGTCCACTGGTACTTCTTGATGGTGCCGCCGCCCGGAGCGTACGACTGGTCGCCGTTGAGGTGCATCACCGTTTGCGGCACGACTTCTTCGCCTTCCACCACCGTAACCTTGGCCTGGGGGCACAGTGTCTTCACGCCCCAGCCCGTGAGATTCAGCAGGAACGGACCGGCGTTCGAGGTCACCACAACGGTGTCGGCGTCCACAGGATTCGGGTTGCCGTAGCCGTCCACCGGCGTGATGTCCTTCGGGTCGTAGCGGACCGAAGCGACGGCGTAGCCTTGCCCCGGAATCACCAGCGGTTTGTCTTCCGTCGGCCCCGTGTTTCCCACCGCAGGGTACTGGTTGGTCGTGCTGCTGAAGTCCAGCGTGAACTCGTCCGAGGAGCCGTTGCCCGTCAGCTTGATGTCAGTCACGACCACATCCACGCTGCCGCAATTGACGAGGGAGTAGTCGCGCGTGTCGCTGATCCCGAACACCACGCCGCCAAAGTGCAGGTAGCCGCCAGTCGGCTCGATCTTCAGGCAGGGCGTCTGGACGACCTCGGCGTCGGCATCCAGCTCCACCGCCGTGTCGGCATCCGCGTCCGTGGTCGCGTCGTCGGCAACGTCTGCGTCGCTGTCCGTCGCATCATCCGCGTCACCGCCCGTGTCTGCAGTCGTGTCGGTGGTCACCACCTCGTCCGCATCCGGTTCGTTGCCGCCGCAACCTGCAAGTGCCCACGCGATCACGCATGTGCCCAACACCACGATGCATTCCGTCTTGCGCGTCATGACCACCACCCCGCCAGTTCGAGCACTAGTTCAGCCGAATGCCGCCCGGATACGCATAGCCGACGTACGGCGACCAGCCGTACACCAGCAACCCCACCGGTACCGCCGCCGTGACCGTGTGCAGCCCGCCCGCAACCTGCAGCCGCGCCCGCACGAAGCCTTGCGCCACCGGCTGCCACGCCTCTGCCGCTACCGCCTGACCGTCCAGCAGTACCTGCGTGTTGGCGGGCGCGACCAGATTCACGAAGTGCAACGCGTAGGTATCGGGCGTCGGGAACGTGTACGTCTTCAACCACCGACCGGTCGGCACGTTCTGCACAAAGGCCGTGTCGCCGACCTTCGCGTCGGTCGGTTCCTGGATGTTCGGACAGTCCACGTGTTTGGAGCACGCCCACGGGATGCCCACCTCCATCGACGCCTTGCACACCTTCTGACCGCCGAACTTGCCGTCGCACGTGTCGTTGTTCGGGTTGGGCGCGTTGGTCGACGCCATGAACTGCCCGACCAGCACGGGTTTGTTCGACTGGAGCACGAAGTCCTGACTCGACTCGAACTCGAACCAACCGCCGGCAGCCAGCACCGGTACCGCGGTCTGCGGCGGGTCGGTCGTGACAAGCGTGCCGTCTTCGCTGGCGAGGATCCGGTACGCATCCTTCTCAGCCCCACGCGGCTGCAATTTCGTCGCGACGTAGCTGGTGCCCCATGCGTCGACGGGGAACAACTGCTCCTCGATGTGGTCGGCGCAACAGGTTTGCGGGCAGTCGGCGTTGGTCTCGCACGCCCAGCCTTGGTACTCGCACACGCCGTTGATGCAGCGGTCGGTGTTGGGCGAATTCGCGGCCTCGGAGCCGGCGAACACGGCGATGGGGCGGTAGGCCTGGATCCGGGAGCCCGTCAGGTCCGCGCCCAGGGCGTTGGTCTCGATGTTGAGGACCTGTCCTTGCATCAACGTGAAGGACTGCGAGTCGCCCGCCTTCATCGCCGACACGCCAGTGCCCGCTTGCGTCGGCGCGGTGACGACCACGGTCACGTCGGTCTCGCCAACATCGGTGGCCACGACGGCGAAGTAGCCGCGCAGGTCCGCATGGCTCTGTTCGCGCGTCATCACCCAGTACGTCATGCCAACGCCATTCGAGGGCAGCAGCAGCGAGGCGCCCGACGAGAACGCCTCGTCCGTCTGCAGCGGGTTGAACTGGAAGGCCGCAAACGGGTGGTCCGCCTGGATGCGGTACACGTTCTTGTTGACCGAGGTCCCTTCCTGATTCATCGGCGCGCCTTTGCCGTTGAGGGGTTGCGTCACCTTCCACGCACCCGGGTCGAGCACGAGGCTCGCCTGGTTGCCGTCGCCCGACAGCACGAGGACCAGCGCCTTGGCCTCGCCGGGATTGGCGATCACGACCGCGAACGGCGCGTTCTGGGCGTCGCAGAAGCCGCTCTGGCTCGAGCAGGGCACATACGCGTTGTCCAGGTCGACGGCCCAGTAGTCGCAGCCCGACGCGATGTTGCCCTTGAAGTCCGTGGCGCAGGTGTCGATGCAGAACCCGCCCAGGCACCCCCAGCCATTCGCCGCGCAGTCCTGGACGACCGCATACCCCGCGCCGTCCGCCGTGCACACCGTCGCCTTGTCGCCCTGGCAGTCCTTGGCACCCGGCACGCACGCCATGCACGCGCCGTTGAAACACATCTCGCCCGGGTCGCACGACTGGGCCAACGTCGCCTGGCTGCCGTCGGCGTTGCACTGCAGCACGGCGGTACTCTGCGGGGCTCCCGGGGCCATCTTGGCGCAGAACTTGGCGTTGGGCTTGCAGGTCAGGCACTTGCCGCCGATGCAGGCAGGCGTGGCGGCGGGACAGGCCTGGGTCGAGAACGACTTGCCGTCGGCGTTGCACGTCTGCAGCAGGTCGCCCACGCACTCGGTCGCCTTCGGCGTGCAACTCAGCTCTGCGCACACATGGTCGATGCAGTGTCCGGTGTTGGGGCAGCTTACGTCGTACAGGCACTCGACGCAGTAGCCGAGGTCGGTGGCGCAAAAGGGCTTGCCGGTCGCTTCCGCCGTGTACGAGCAGACCTTGTTCGTCACACACGGCTGGCCCGGCGCCACGTCTGGGAGGTCGGGCAGCACGTCCGGGACGTCCGGGACGTCCACCTCGGCAGCGTCCACGACCTCAGGCGCAACGTCGGGAACGACCGCGTCGGTCGTGTCCGTCGCGGTGTCCTGATCGGTCGCGTCGGCATCGCCGTCGACCGCGATGTCGGCATCGGTGACGGTATCGGTGTCGCCGGGTGAGGAACCGCCGCAGCTTGCGAGCGCCAGCGGGAGGAGCAAGAGCCACGACGCCAGGGGGAGGATGGTCAGCTTCATGCGGGGAAGGGTGGCACTCGCGGACGGGCAGGGGAAGGGGAAATTGCGGGGCGGGGGTGTCGCCCCTCCCCCGCTGCCGCCGCCCCCTCCCCATTGCGTGATCCATTGAAACGTCTCGTGATTTCGGTGGCGCAATAGGGATGGGGCTCTCGGTCTTCCGTCGACGACCCTCGGCCCGGGCCCATGGCGACGGATTCGGACTCGC
>JBMOIG010000230.1:0-4277 GCA_049317445.1 Myxococcota bacterium
CCAACCGCGGCGCCCAGATAGCACAACCGACGGCGTCTGCCCACCGGAAAGCGGTGCAAGGCCGTGCTACCGAGCCAACGCGACCAGCCGCGACGCGACGACCAGCCCCAGCACACCCGCCGCAGCACAAGCCGTCACCGTCAGCAGCACGTTGGACGCAGCCAGACCCCAAGCGCCGCCCTGAAACAGCTTCAGCGTCTCGTAATTGAACGTCGAGTACGTGGTCAGGCCGCCCATCACGCCGGTGACCAGAAACAGGCGCACGGGGGTCGAGACGGCGCCGGCTTCGAGGCTGAGACCCATGATCAGCGAGATCAGGAACGAACCCAAGACGTTGACGATGAACGTGCCGTACGGCAAGCCCGCGCCCAGTGCCCGGACCGCCCACTGACCGATCAGGTAGCGCGCCCCCGTGCCCACCGCGCCGCCCAAACAGATCCAAGCGAATTGAAGCACCGGACCTCCATCGAACGGCGTTCTCGACGCCCGTTGCCTGCGCCTACCGATAGGCGAACGGATGCTCAGCCAACGCGATGCCCGCGCCGCCGCACACGACGATGACCGCGTGCTGCGCCTGACCGATCGACCCCAGCGACCCGTAGGCCACCGCCAGCGCCGCACCCGCCGCCGGTTCCACCAACACGCGATGGTCCAAGGCGAATCGATGCACGGCGGAGAGCGCCTGGTCGTCCGTCACGACGAGCGACTCGACCCGGTGGGTCAGGGCGCGCTCGAAAGCTCCAGCCGCCACCTGGTCCGCGCCCAACGTCTTGGCGACCGACGATATTTTGGCCAGTCGCACCAACTGACCCGCCTGCAGCGCTGCGTGCAGCGAGGCGGTCCCCTCGGTCTCGACAGCGATGATCTGCGTGTCCTGCAACCCGTGACGGTCCAGCCCCTCCAACACACCGGCCAGCAGACCGCCACCGCCCACCGCAAGCACCATGTGCGACGGGCGCAGGCCGTCGGCGACGATCTCGTCGACCAGCGTGGAGTGACCGGTCCAAATCTCAGCGTGGTCAAAGGGATGGACGTAGAAGGCGCCCGGTGCTTCGGCAGCTCGAATCGCCGCGCGGTTGGCGTCGGCCCACGTGGCGCCGGCCTGCACGACCTCGGCCCCCTGATCGCGAATGCGGTCCAGCGCGGTCGGCGGCACCCCGTCGAACACGAAGATCGTCGCACGCACGCCGAGTTCCCGCGCAGCGCTGGCGGTCGAAATCCCGGCGTTGCCCCCCGAAGCCGACACCAGGTGCCGCGTGCCGTTGGCCACCGCCTGCGCACACAGCCGGCCGATGCCGCGGATCTTGAACGACCCGTCCGGCTGCAGCGCCTCCATCTTCAACGACACCGGACAGCCCGCCGCCCGCGAGATCGGCAGAGATCGCCACAGGGGCGTGCGAACGTGCAGCGAACGCGGCTCAGTCGGCATGGCGAAGTCCCTGGCTCTGCTGGATAAAGTCGGCAACGGCAAGGCGGCAGGCGTCGATGTCCGGCGCGTGGAAGATCAGACCGTGCTTCTGGACGTAGACAATCGCGTGCGTCCGGCAAGCCTCCGCCACCCGGCGCGCCAGCTCGACCGAGGCATACTCCTGCGGCGGCACAATCGCCACTCCCAGCGCCTCTGCCTCCTGATTCGACAGCAGGTAATGGGTGTGCGCCACCGCGCCCGCAGCGGTCGTCTGGTAGATCAGGAAGTGCATCAGCGACTCGGACGACGGCACGCCGGTGCCCGAATACTGCAGCACCCCGTCGCGATAGTTCAGCAGCCGAACGAAGTGGTGGGCTTCCAGGTGCTTGATGTAGCAGCCGCTGGTCGTCACCAGCACGTCGTCGCCGTCGCGCGTGCTCAGGTTGCCGGTTGCGTCGGTCTGGTTGGGGAACGCTCCCGCCAGAGCTCCCAACGCCCGGATCTGCAACACCGTCTGGTCCTCGATCTGGAACGGCTCGGGCTGACGCTCGAAGTCGACCCAGCGGTCACCGGCATCGGCGACGGCATCTCTTGACCCGACGGTGGCGACCGGCGACGCAACCGCCGCCGTGGTCACGCTGGGCGCGTCGCCGGTGAACAGGATATCGCGTCGGCTGCGCGCAAGGGCAATCACCAGCGGAGCAATTTCCTCAGGCGGCGTCCCGCCCAGCACGATGGCGGCGAACCACTCGGCGATCCGGTCCAGGTCCCCGTTGGTGTAGCCGCGCCGCGTGATCTCCTGCACACCTACCCGCAGCCCGTCGACGTTGCGAAACGGCACGCCGCGCTGCACCGACAGATGCGCCCGCAGCAACCGCTCCATCGCGTGGCTGGCAGAGGTCCGCCCGGTCATGTCGAGGAAGAAGTGGTGGTTGGCCGTGTGCTCGCCGTCCAAGCGCGCCAGCACCGGCAGCCCGGCGTCGGCCATGCGCGCGGCCAGATAGCGGGCGTTGGCGATCACCTGACGGGCAAAGGCAGGCCCCACCTGCTGCATCTCGTGCAGGGCGATGCACAGCGACAGCAGCGACGCGGTGTGCTGGCTCGACACCAGCCCCTGCGACAGGCTGTAGCTGACCCGCTCGAGGAGCTCCCGGTTGCGGGCCAGGATGATGCCTTTCTGCGGGCCGAAAAACGTCTTGTGCGTGTTGGCCTGCAGGATGTCGGCACCTTCCAGCAGCGGGTTCTGAAACTGGCCGCCTGCGATCAGGCCCAGCGTGTGGCTCGCGTCGTACAGGATGGGCGTGTCGCCGACGATTTCGCGCAGCTCGCGAATCGGGAACGGAAACAAATAGTTCATCGCGTCGAGGTACAGCAGCTTGGGCCGGTCGCGCTTGAAGATCTGCTCCGTGGCGTCCAGATCGATGGTCAGCCGCTCGCGGTCAAACCCATACGTGGTGCTCTTGCGCCCGAACAGCTTGATGATGTTCTCGGTCGCGAAA
Source organism: Myxococcota bacterium (assembly GCA_049317445.1). Lineage (GTDB taxonomy): Bacteria > Myxococcota_A > UBA9042 > UBA9042 > UBA9042 > CAJBNH01. The sequence goes on from JBMOIG010000230.1 coordinate 2,908, forward strand.
TGCCCGCCGTCCGCCACGCCAAACCGCATGACCACGTCGCCCGGCTCTGTCAGCGACACCATCGTCGTCTGCATTGCGTGCAGACCGGAGATGCAGCGCAGCTCGACCTGCTCCGCCGCGAACATCTGGCGACAGACCTCGATGGCCGACCGCTCGATGGCGTTGACGCGATCCAAGCCCCTGAACAGAAAACCGTTCAGCCGCGAGGGCGAGTCCTGCCGCATGTCGATGTGTTCAAGCAGATAGCGGTTGCCCAGCGGCGACGACAGCACCTGGCTGGCCAGCGGCGACATCAGCGTCTCGTTCGACGTCAAGTGAACGAAGTCGCGGTCTTCCGCCTCCTCTTCGCGAATCAGGGCATCGATCTCGTGCAGGGTCAGGGTCATCGCGTGGGCTCCGGTTGTCTACCTTATGCATCGATAATGTGGTTGATCGTCGGCGTTCCCGCCCCTGCCTGTCAAGCCGCATGACCCACTTGCCTTCCGAATGAACGTGTTACCGGTCCGGCGTCGCAACCGCCGACACGGCAAAACGGCCGACGGGCCAGCGTCGACGGCGAAGGAAAGACCAGAGGAGTTGGGAGGTTGCGTCGAGCGGGCCGCTCAGCGGGCGAGACTTCGGGCAATCCGCACCCGGTGCCAAGCGCCCGAGCCTTGCAGCAGCTTCAGCACGGCCGCGTCGCGGTAAGCCCGCTCGACCGGAAAGTCCGTCGTGAAGCCATAGCCGCCGAGCACCTGAATCGCCCGGTCGGCGATGCGCATCGCCACGTCGCAGGCCCGCGTCTTGGCCATCGCAATCGCGGCCGGTGAGGGCTTGCCCTGCGACGCCTGCCACGCGGCCCGTCCCACCAGCAGCCGGGCCGTCTCGAGCTCGACCGCAGCGTCGGCGATCATCCACTGGATCGGCTGAAACGCGCTGATCGGCTTGTTGAATTGGTGACGCTCCTGACTATAGCGCCCCGCCTCGCGCAGGGCCGAACGTGCCACACCCAAAGCCACCGCCGCCGTACCCAGCCGCGCCGCGTCCAACGCCGGCTCCAGCGCCGCCGCCGCACCGCCCACCGAACCCAGCCGCGCGGAATCGTCCAACTGCACGTCCTGCAAGCGGATCGTCGCGGCGCCCGCCGTCCGCAGTCCCATCATGTCGGCCACCGGCTGACGAGACACACCCGGCAGGTCCAGCGGCACCAGAAACGCCGACAGCCCGGCCTCGCCCGCGACCTGCGCCGTCACGACCGCCAGCGATGCTCGGGAAGCCCCCACCACCGCAGGCTTTTCGCCGGTCAGCCGCCAGCCGTCGCCGTCGCGGGTCGCCAGCGTCTTCACCTCGGCCGAGTCCAGATTGTCCACGTCCTCGCCGTGTGCGTGACA
>JBMOIG010000231.1:0-4219 GCA_049317445.1 Myxococcota bacterium
CCGCCCATTCCGCCCATACCGCCCATTCCGCCCATGCCACCGCCGTGGTCGTGGCCGGCCTCTTCCTTGCGGGGCTTGTCGGTGATCATGGCGTCGGTCGTGAGCATCAGGCTGGTGACCGAAGCCGCGTTGATCAAGGCAGAACGGACGACCTTGGTCGGGTCGATGACGCCTTGGGCCGCCAGGTCGCCGTACGTCTCTGTCGCGGCGTTGAAGCCGAAGCCGCCGACGCCGTCGCGGACCTTGTTGACCACGATCGAGCCTTCCCAGCCCGCGTTGGCTGCGATCTGGCGCATGGGCTCTTCGATGGCGCGGCGCACGCAGTTGATGCCGAACTGACGATCGCCCTCGCCCTTCAGGTTTGCGAGGGCCTTCTGGGCGCGCACCAGCGCCACACCGCCGCCGGGAACGATGCCTGCCTCGACGGCTGCGCGCGTGGCGTGCAGGGCGTCCTCGACGCGGGCCTTCTTCTCCTTCATCTCGACTTCGGTCGCTGCGCCGACGCGCACGATGGCCACGCCGCCTGACAGCTTGGCCAGCCGCTCTTCGAGCTTCTCGCGGTCGTAATCCGACGTGGTCTCTTCGATCTGGCGACGCAGCTGCTTCTTGCGGGCGGTCAGCTGCTCCTCGGTCCCGGCGCCGTCGACGATGGTCGTGGCGTCCTTCTCGATGACGACGCGCTTGGCGCGACCCAGTTGATCCACGGTCACGGTCTCGAGCTTGTAGCCGAGCTCTTCGCTCAGGAACGTGCCGCCCGTCAGGACCGCGATGTCCTCGAGCATGGCCTTGCGGCGATCGCCGAAGCCGGGTGCCTTGACGGCCACCACCTGCAGGGCGCCGCGCAGCTTGTTCAGCACCAGCACCGGCAGGGCCTCACCGTCAATGTCCTCAGCGATGAGGACGATCGGGCGCTGCTCGCGGGCCACCTGCTCGAGCACAGGCAGCAGGTCCTTGGCGCTCGAGATCTTCTTTTCGTAGATGAGGATGTACGGGTCCTCGAACACGCACTCCATCGACTCGGCGTCGGTGACGAAGTACGGCGAGATGTAGCCGCGGTCGAACTGCATGCCGTCCACGACGTCGAGGGTCGTCTCGATCGACTTGGCCTCTTCGACGGTGATGACGCCTTCCTTGCCGACCTTCTCCATCGCCTCGGCAATGATGTCGCCGATGGTCGAGTCGCCGTTCGCCGAGATGGTCGCCACTTGGGCGATCTCGTTCTTGTTTTCGACGGGGCGGCTGAGCTTGTTCAGCTCCTCGACCACCACCGCGACGGCCTGGTCGATGCCGCGCTTCAGCTCCATCGGGTTCGCGCCAGCCTCGATCAGCTTGCGGCCCTCGCGGTACAGCGCCTGGGCAAGCACGGTCGCGGTCGTGGTGCCGTCGCCGGCCACGTCGGACGTCTTGGAGGCGACTTCGCGCACCATCTGCGCGCCCATGTTCTGGAACTTGTCGGCCAGCTCGATCTCCTTGGCGACGGTGACGCCGTCCTTGGTGATCGTCGGAGCGCCGAAGCTCTTCTCGATGACAACGTTGCGACCCTTGGGGCCGAGCGTCACCTTGACCGCGTTGGCGAGCGCGTTGACGCCGGCCAGGATCTTGTCCTTGGCCTCTGAGCCGTAAATGATGTCCTTCGCTGCCATTTTGCTTTCTCCCTCTCTATGGTTGCTTGCGTTCGTCTTGGGGGCGCGCGGTCCGGGCTCTAGTCGAGGACGGCCAGGATCTCGTCTTCGCGCATCACCAAGTAGGTCGTTCCCTCGAGCTTCACTTCGCTGCCGGCGTACTTGCCGAACAGCACGCGCTCGCCGCCCTTGAGCTCGAGCGGGACGATGACACCGTCCTCTGTCGCGCGGCCGGTGCCGACGGAGACCACGGTCCCCTCTTGTCGCTTCTCTTGGGATGCGTCGGGCAGCAGGATGCCACCGGGAGACACGGACTCACCCTCAGAGCGGGTGACGACGATGCGGTCGAAGAGCGGTTTGATCTGCATGGATGGCTTTCCTTGGCGCTGGGTCCAACCGAAGTGGCGTCTGGCCGCGTTCCGGCGGGCCATGCGCCTGCCGCCGTGTGGCGACGAGGTCGTTCGGTGGGGTCGATGTCCGGTTTGCCGTCGCGGTCGCCGCAACAGCGCCGTCAAGGTAGGAGGCGACCTCGGGGTGTCAAGGCGCACACCCTCGCTGCGTCAGTCGCCGCCGCGCCGAAGTGCCAGCAACACCCACGCATACCGCATCGCATGGTTCGACACCGCCAGCACCGCGCACGCAATGACCAGGCCGGTATCGCGCCCCAGCAGCAGGTCGGCCATCACCACAAGGCCCGGCGCCACCAGTCCCACGACCGTCGTTGCTGCGGCCAGCGAGTGACCTCTTTCCAGCATCGCGACCCGCAACCCCGCCTTGCGCATCCGGTCCATGCGTCGCCGCGACCCTCGCAACAGCCAAGCGGACCACAGCAGCGTGTGGGCGCAGGCTGCCGTCACCGCTGCGCCCATCGCAATCTTCAGTTCCAGACCCATCGCCCCCGACGCAAACGCGATCAACACCAGCAGCCCCAGCCCGCCCAACATGCTGTGGCCGGTCGCTTGAAACAGCTGCGCCACTGGCATCGGCGCGCCCCCGTCGACCGCTGCGATCGCCCGCAGCCCCAAGGCCGCCAGCAACGGCAACGCCGCCCCCAGACTCGCGACCGCCATCACGGCGAACCCGGTAGAGTCCAGCGCCCCTGGATACGAGGGCGGGCCCGCCGCGCTGCCGCGCGACACCAGCGCAACGGCGAGCCAGCCGAGCACGCTTGCGACCGCCCCCAGCGCGACCACGGGACGAAACGTCAGAGGCAGGGCCGCCGGGCGCCGTGACGACCCTCCCAACCCCAGATAGCGCCCCACGAAAGCGACGCCGACGCCGCACGCCAGAAGTCCGGACGAGGCCGCGAGCGCCGGCAAAACGAGCCCCGCCGCTGCTGAACCCTGCACCAGCACGGCAAGCGTGGTGGAGATCAGGGTGCCGGCGCCCAGACCCAACAGGCTGTGCTCGCTGGCGATCAGGCCGGCCCGCGCATAGATCTCGTCGGGTGGGCTGCCCAACTGCACGCGCACGGCTTCGCTGGACTCAGTGGGGGTGCGAGGCCGTTCGTCCACCATCAGGACCCTCAGTTCAGGATCGACAGTCCCCAAGCGACCGCAGCGACTTGCACGACGGCGATGGCCACCGCCGCAACCCAGGCTCGCGCCGAAGGTCGGCCGTCCAGCGCAATTGCGTGGGTCTGCCGCAGCGACTGTCTCCATTCGCGCACCAGTTGCCAGCGCATCGGCCCCCTCGTCTGCCGTTCCGGCGGGTTCGATCCGAGCTTGGCACGTTCGCCGGGGTCGTGCAAAGTGACCCGGTGCCGTCCGTCGGCCCCCGAGGTACTCCGATGCGCTTGTGCCTGCTGTCCGCTGCCTGTTTGCTGCCGGGTTTGCTTGTGTTGTCTCCTGCGCGCGCACACGCGTGGACGTGCCAGCCGGTTGCGGTTGCGCCGATGGCCTCGATGCCCGGCTGTGACTACGGGGTGCCGGTGCGCAGCGAGGGACGTCTGCTGGTGCCCCGTGTTTGCCGCGTGGACGTCGGCACACAGAAGGTCGAGCGTCACACGGTCGAGGTGCGCAACGCCCTGACGTTGGAGCGGACCCTGCAGGCGTCGCTGCCGGCCTCTCCCGTGCGGGAAGGCAGGCCGATGCCTGCCGTGGGGCAGATCCTGGGCGGCCCTTATCCGCTGTTCGTCCACGCTGGAGGCATTGCCGCCATCGATGCGCGCCAAGGGCGGCTCGAGCCTGTCTTCGAACCCACGGGGCGGATGCGCGGCGTGGCGCGGTGGGGCGACGTGCTGGCGTTGGTCGAGGAGCTGCCGAAGGCAGAGGGTGTCGAGGCAAGCCTCGCATGGACGATCCTGGACTATGATTCGGGGCAGGTGCTGGGCGAGGTGCCGCTGGCCGGGACCGGGCTGTCGGCGCTGACGGTGCGCAAGGTCGGCGACACGATCGAGGCCGCGGTCGTGCGCGAGCTCAAGGGGCAGCGGGGCGAGTGGGTTGCGGTCGTGCGCGACAAGGACGGCAAGCCGCGTGTGGGCAAGGACGGCGCGCTCGACGTTCAGTGGTGCCCCATCGAGGTTGCGAAAGCTCAGACGGTGCAACCAGTTCCGGGGGGTTGCTCCCTGCTGGGCGAGGCGGTTGCGGTACTGGTCG
>JBMOIG010000232.1:0-4209 GCA_049317445.1 Myxococcota bacterium
CAAACCTGGGCTTCATTTCGTGGGTCAAGGCCGCGTTTGGGCTGTAGGTTTCCGCAGGCTTTAGAGGCCGGATCGCCCGAACTTCACGATCCGGGAGCCCTACTGCGGGACTTCGCTCTGGGCGCATCGCCTTCTTCTCGCAACGTGCAGAACACCAGCCAGCCATCGAAAGAACTCTCCAAAGATCGGTTCGCGGACGCCGCCGTCCGGGAAAACACTTTCCTTCACAACTTGCTCCTGCGGCTCGCTTCGGAGTAGCGTCGCGTTGGTGATAGTGGTAACGTAGTCGGCTATGGAAGTGCTTCCGCTTCCCAAGGCTTTGAAGACTTGAGACGTGCCGTCAGATTGCGCATCGAGCTTCTTGTAAGTCTTGGGAAATTGCCAGCGATAGCAGAGCTGGCGGATGGCACGACGGAACACGGGCGCATCAGGGAAACAAGCAGGGTTTCTGAACGGACAGCGGCGCGACAACCGGCGACGCCACAGGAGCGGAGATGCGAAACGCCATCCAGGGATCGGACATGCGGTTTGGACAGGCCACGATGTGGGTCGCGCTGACCGCCACTCTTGCCTTCAGTTGGGGGTGCGGAGACCCGGCAACGACCTCGACGGACGATGCCGCCGTGGAAGGTTCGGACGTCGATCCGGCGGACCAGCTGCAAGATGACGCTGAGATCGGCTCTGATGTCGTCGCGGATGTCTTGCCGCCCGACGTCGCGCCGGATCAGGTCGATCTGGATGCAGACGTGACTGCGGACGTCAGCCCCGACGTCGCGGACGACGCCGATGCCGCCACCGACGTCGCCGATGACACCGACACCGTCGTCAACCCGTGCCCGGGCGGCGAGGGCTGCGCGTGTACGTCCAACAGCCAGTGTACTTCGGCGTTCTGCATTGACACGCCAGCCGGGCAGCAGTGCGCGGCCCTGTGCAAGGACGACGCATGCGCCGACGAGGCCTTCAAGTGCGCGACCGTCAGCAGCGCGGACGGGCCGGCCAACATCTGCGTTCCCAAGTTCGGCAAGGTGTGCAACCCCTGCAACACCAATGCAGAGTGCGAGGGGCCCGGCCATGCTGGTGACCGCTGCGTCAGCCAAGCTGACTCGGGCGCCTTCTGCGGTACGGCCTGCGTCGTGGATCTGGAATGCCCTGCAGGTTACGAGTGCAAGGACGTGACCGACGTTGGTGGCGCTGCCGCAAAGCAGTGCATCGTCAAGGACGGCGGCGCTTGCAGCTGCTCGGATTCCGCGAAGGCCGCTGGTCTGTCGACCAAGTGCTTCTCGCAGTCGGGCGATCAGAAGTGCCAAGGCAAGCGCACCTGCGGCGCCGCTGGTCTGTCGGGCTGCGTGGCCGACGCTCCCTTCGCTGAGACTTGCGACGGCAAGGACAATGACTGCGACGGCGAGACCGACGAAGCCACCTGCAACGACGACAACCCCTGCACTGACGACTTGTGTCAGGGCAACGGCGGCTGCAAGCACACGAACAACACCTCTGCCTGCAACGCCGACAACTCCGTTTGCACCAAGGACGACGTCTGCGTGAACGGCTCTTGCGTCCCCGGTGCCGGGATCGTCTGCGATGACAACAACGTCTGCACGACCGACAGCTGCGATCCCAAGGAAGGCTGCAAGTTCACCCCCGCCGACGGAACTCCCTGCAACGCGGACGACTCTGAGTGCACGATGTCCGACGCCTGTCTGGCGGGCGCCTGTGAGCCTGGCCCGAAGAAGTCTTGCGACACGGGCGACCAGTGCATCGAAGGCAAGTGCAACGTGCTGAACGGCAAGTGCGCCTACGTGGTCAAGGACACCTCCCCGTGCAACGACGGAAACCCCTGCACTGCCGGCGAGCTTTGCAAGGGCGAGCAGTGCCTCGGCACCGCCGTCAACTGCGACGATCAGAATGGCTGCACCGCCGATAGCTGCGACCCGAAGACTGGATGCGTACACGCGAATTTGACGTCGGTCTGCGACGACAAGGACGCCTGCACGGAGAATGACGTGTGCGGTGAGGGCGCCTGCAAGGGCGCTGCCGTCGACGTGGCCAAGAAGTGCGACGACAGCAACCCCTGCACGACCGATTCGTGCGACACGATCAAGGGCTGCGTGCACGCGCCCGGCAGCGGTGCGGTTTGCGACGACGGCAACAACTGCACGGTCGGCGACAAGTGTGAATCCGGCGTGTGCGCCTCCGGCAAGAACGACTGCGACTGCAAGGCCGACCTCGAATGCGCTGGCAAGGAAGACGGTAACCTGTGCAACGGCACCCTGTACTGCAATAAGGTCCAGCTGCCGTTCAAGTGCGAGATCAAGATCGACACCGTCATCAAGTGCGACGAGTCGGTCAACGGACCCTGCCAGACCAACGTGTGCAACCCGCAGTCCGGCCTGTGCGGTCTGGTCAAGAAGCCCAAGGACCTGCCCTGCGACGCTGACGACAACGTCTGCACCAAGAACGACAGCTGCCAGGACGGGCAGTGCGTGGCGGGTCCGGTTCAGGTCTGCAACGACAACAACTCGTGCACGAGCGACTCCTGCGACGCGCAGATTGGCTGCAAGTTCACGAACAACAACAGCCCGTGCGATGCCGACCAGGACGCCTGCTCGGTGGGCGACGTCTGCGAGGGTGGCTCGTGCGTTGCTGGCAAGAAGACCGTTTGCGACGATGGTGAGGGCTGCACCAAGGACACCTGCGTTCCCGCAACGGGCAAGTGCTCGTTCGAGAAGCTGACGGCGTCCTGCACTGACGACAATGCCTGCACTTCGGGCGACGCGTGCGGGCAGAACGTCTCCACCAACACCTACACTTGCGTGTCTGGCAAGGCCGTGGTCTGCGACGACAGCAACATCTGCACGACCGATAGCTGCAACGTGAAGGACGGTTGCGTCAAGGTCAACGACAACACCGCCAAGGTGGCCTGCTACACGGGCGACCCGGCGACGCGGACCAAGGGCAAGTGCAAGGACGGCACGCAACAGTGCAAGGACGGTTCGCTGGGGCAGTGCCTTGGTCAGGTGTTGCCGGACCTTGGCGACCCGTGCGACGGCGTCGACAACGACTGCGACGGCATCGTCGACAAGGGCTGTGCTCCGAAGGACTTCTCGGCCCACTTCTCGACCGGATCGGTCTCGGGCAAGGGCACGAAGTACGCGGCACGCGCCGTGACGGGCGCCAGCACGGTCGCCGGCACCGCGAGCGGTGGCCAGGGCAAGTACTCGGCCAGCCTCGGCTTCTACTCTTGGGTCAAGGCCCTGCTCGGTATCTAGCGCTCTTCGGGACGGGGGTGCGGACGTTTCGGTCCCGCCCCCGTTCTCGCGCTAGGCCAGCTGAAGTTCGCCTTCCCATCTCCCCGCTGTGACCACTGTTGCGATCGAACCCAGCGAGGGCACTCGTTGGGCGCCACGGATAACGCGGTAGCATCGAGTACTTCATCGAAGCTCATCACTATTCCCATGACACCGCGCGTCGGGCACTGCACAATGCCTGCAGTGCGTTCGCCGCTTGTGCGGCCGCGAACCGTCGGGGCTGGGGAGCTTCGTCCGTTGACATCACTATTCCGTCCGCCTTGGAGTTGTCACATGCAGATGCGCCAGCGATTTCAACTTGTTGCGATGGTCGGGCTGCTCGCCCTGCTGAGTGGTATGGCCTCTGCTGCGGTGCCGGGCACGGCTTTGATTGAGGGCACGCTGCACTCCTCCGGTGGCGGCGCAGCAGCGGACGGCGACTACGCGACGGTGTTTGCGATTTACAAGGATCAGGTGGGCGGGTCGCCGGTCTGGTTTGAAGGACCGGTCACCGTCAAGGTTGCGGCGGGCCAGTTCAGCTACGCGTTGGGTACCGGCGTTGCGTTGAAGCCGGCGGACCTGACGACGGGCGCATGGCTGGGCATGAAGATCGGCCAGGATCCGGAGCTTGCTCGCAAGCCGCTGCACTCGGTGGCGTATGCGCTGCGGGCTGCGGTGGCGGAAGGCCTCTCCTGCACGGGTTGCGTGGGCGCGAGCCAACTGGATGCTGCGGCGCTGAAGGGCTATCTGAAGGCCGGCGACTTGGCGACGGTGGCTTTGTCAGGTTCTTACGCCGACTTGACGGGCGCGCCTGACCTGACGTCGTTCGTCAAGGCGGCGAATCTGGCCGACGTGGCGACGACGGGCGCCTACGCGGACCTGACGGGCGCTCCGGACCTGACGGTGTACGCGAAGACGGCGG
>JBMOIG010000233.1:0-4193 GCA_049317445.1 Myxococcota bacterium
CTCTTGCATGGAGGTTGCCGACATTGAAATCGTGATCGTATCGATCGGGATTTCAAGGTTGTCTGGCGTGGGAGGAGGATCGCCTGCGTGAGCGTTGACGGTCTGCAGCAGCGACAGTCAGGCCCGCAGTGCCTCGTCTGCCCTACGCCTGGCCGTCCCCGGGGCCATGGACCACCGCCCACCAGACAGCTCCGCCCTCGCTCGTCCGCTCGACCAAGCCCTGACGGTGCAGGCGAGTGGCCGCCTGGCGCAGCGCTTCCTTGGTGTGGCGGCCGCCGGCCTCGCTGGCCAGGTCGGCCAGACGCAGTTCACGATCCGAAAACTCCCGCAGGACCCGCAGCACGAATTCCTCAGGCGAGTCGGATATCTCTGCCTTCTTGGCCACGCGGCGAGACGAACCGCTGCTGACCCGGGCCGGCTCGCGTACCACCGACCGGACTGGCGCCACGTCGGCGGCATCGAATTCGAGCCCGAATACGTCGCCGAGGCTGGCGTCGTCGAGCACGCGTGCCTTGGGGGCGCCGGTCGCGACCGGGGCGACGGCTGCCTGGCGCAGCAGCTCGTGCTGGTCGACCTGCCGCAGTCGGAACAGCAGCTCGGGCGCGGCATCCAGGCGGTTGCCAACGCCGTACAGCGCCGCTGCGACGTGCTTGCACAGATGGGCGCCGTCGGGACACGAGCACTCGAACGTCATCTGCCGTGCACGCGGGAACATGCCCTCCCTCGGGTCACACAGCCGCTGTAGAACACCTTTGTCCAAGCGGCCTTGCAGAAGCTCGACCAGCGAGTCGATCTGCCCGGCACAGTCGCGCGCCACCGCAGACCATGCGGCGGTTTCGAGCGGCTTGACCGTCACCTCGACCTCGTACAGGTCCGAACCCTGCACCAGCGCCGTGACCTTGCCTTCGAGGATCTTCAGGTCGATGACTGCGCCGTTGCGAAAGTACGACCGGCCGCGCGGCAGCCGATTGGCCTCGTCGCAGTGGTGTTCGACGTGGTCGCACCAGGCCTTGCCCCAAAACGTCGTGGCCAGCGCTCGGCCGTCGGGCTGGATGGGCGCCAGCACCTGACCCTTCTTGGCGCGCTTGGCGATCTCCCGCAGCGCTTTGGCACGCCGCTCGCCCACGGAGACATACGGTCCGAAATGCCCCCAGTACCCCATCGCACGCCTCCCTGCCAGCAGAGTCCCTACGCCGTTTCCGCTTGCGCGGCGGCCAGATCCAGCCGAACCATGTCCAGCAGCTCGCGATCCGACAGCTCGGTCAGGGAGACTTCCGCGCCCGTCGTCAGCACTGCGTCGGCGAGATCGCGCTTGCTGGCGACCAGCGCATCGATCCGCTCCTCGATCGTGCCCCGGCAGACCAGCTTGTGCACCAGCACGTTGCGCTTCTGGCCGATGCGATAGGCGCGGTCGGTCGCCTGATCCTCCACGGCCGGGTTCCACCACCGGTCGAAGTGCACGACGTGCGACGCCGCGGTCAGGTTCAGGCCGGTACCGCCCGCTTTGAGCGACAGCACGAAGAACGGCACCGTCGGGTCGTCTTGGAAGCGGGCCACGAGCTTGGACCGCTCGCGCACCGGAGTACCGCCATGAAGCACCAGGCCCGGCTGGCCGAACACGCCTTGCAGAAAGGCCTGCAACGGAGCCGTCGTCTCTCGGAACTGGGTGAACACGAGCAGCTTCTCCTGCCGCTCGGCCACCACTTCGGCCAGTTCCCGCAGTCGGGCGAATTTGCCGCTGTCTTGGGGCAGCCACGCGCCGTCGCCCAGCCACTGCGACGGGTGATTGCAGATCTGCTTGAAGCGCATCAGGAACGCCAGCACGACCCCGCGTCGCGCCATGCCCACCGCCTCGGCAAGCTGGGTGCGCAGGGCCTCCACCGCGGCCTGGTACAGCGCCGCCTGCATCCGCGACAGGCCGCAAAACGCCTGGACTTCTGTCTTGTCGGGCAGATCCGCGATCACGGTCCGATCGGTCTTGCGCCGGCGCAGCAGATAGGGCTGCACGAGCTTGCGCAGCGGCGCGTACCCGTCCGGGGTCGCCTCGACCGCCTTGCTGTAGCGGGAAAACTCGGCTGCGGTCCCGAGCAGCCGCGGGTTCAGGAAGTCCATCAGCGACCACAGATCGCCCAGCCGGTTCTCTACGGGCGTGCCGGTCATGGCGATACGCGCCTGCGCCTGCAAGGTCTTGACCGCGCGCGTCTGACGGGCTCCAGGGTTCTTGATGGCCTGGGCCTCGTCCAGCACGCACAGCCGCCACTGGGTCGCCCGCAGCCCATCGTCTCGCAGCACCGTGCCGTAGGTCGTCAGCACCAGATCCACCCCGGCCAGTGCCGCGTCGCAGCACTCGCCAAGGGCCACCCCGGGAGTCGCCGAGCCGTGCGCCACCCGCAGCCGCAGCGACGGCGCGAATCGAGCGGCTTCGGCCTGCCAGTTGCCGAGCAATGACGCGGGCATCACGACGAGCGACGGCCCCCCGCGCCCCTGACGTTTCAGCGCCAGCAAGAGCGCCAGCACCTGGACGGTCTTGCCCAGGCCCATGTCGTCGGCCAGGCACGCGCCCAAGCCCAGTCGCGCCAGCAGGTGCAGCCAGGCAACTCCGTGGTGCTGGTAGGGGCGCAGCGTCGCCCGCAACTCGTCACCGGCAAGGACGGGCGCCAGATGCCCGGCCGGATCGCGCAGTTCACGCAACGTGTCCTGTAGCCAGGCCCCGCACACCACCTCGCCCCAAGCCCGCGACTCCGCATCCGGTCCGGCCTTGGCGTTCAGGTCGGCGCCCGCAACCAAGCGCATCGCCTCGTGGAAGGCCAGCCCCCCGTCGGCGGCGCGGGCCTGGATCGCCTCGTAGTGTTGCAGGATCGCCTGCAATCGCGCCCGGTCGACCTCGATCCACTGGCCGCGCAGAAGCTGCAATCCGTCAACGCCTGCAAGCAGATGCCGCGCCTCACTGGGCGTCAGCGGCTGACCCTCGAGCGTCAGGCCGAAGCGGAAGTCGAGCAGCGCATCGGCTCCCAGCCCACCGCTCTGCACCGTTCCGACCGTCGCGGTGACCTGCGCGCGCCCCGGCCGGCCACCGCGCCAGGTCTCGGGCATGCGCACCAGCAGCCCCGCTTGCTCTAGAACCGGCACTTCGCGAAGAAACGCAAGCGCTTCGGCCGCCGACCAGCGCACCGGTGCGTAGAGCTCGCCCGCCGCCACCTTCTCAGCCAGCCACGGGCTTTGCGCCGCGGCGCGCTGCACGGGTTCCAGCAGTGCCAGCAAGCCCTGTGGATCGCCTGAAGCCGCGGCTTCGCGCACGGCACGCCCGAGAGGCAGGTGCTGCGGACGCGCCGCCGCCGACAACCGTGTGGTGAACGTGGCGAGAAAGGCAAACGGCAGCTCCGGGTCGCCTTTGTGTTCGGCCAGATGCAGGTGTACGCGACCGACGGCGTGCCACGAGGGGTGCTGAGCGGACAGCCAGGCATGCAGGCCGGGCAGACCGTTTCCGTCCGCAATGTCGGCGAGCGCAACACCCAACTCGGCCCAGACAGCCGCGAGCACCACGGCGTCGAGGTACTCGCCCCCGGGAAAGGGCGGTGCCGTCAGCACGAGACCCGGCAGATCCTCCCGCGGAACGGGCACTTCGGGCAGCGTTCCCGCGGTCGGCTCTGGCGCGCGACGCAACGCCGTGACATAGCGGACGCCGAGGTCGCGCCACCACGCCCAGGGCTGGGGCAGGGCAGTGGCGACCTCGGCCGCGCCCAGGTGCAGCAACCCACGCGCTGCGCTCAGCGCGAACGCGTCCCGGATGCGCGAGTCAACAGCCTGGGCAAGCACCGGCGCATCGGCGGCCGGCCGCAGGTGCAGGCAGCCTTCGGGCGTCAGGGCGGGGATGTGGGGCGAGGTGGGCACGGGCAAAACCGGATGACGTCGCAGGCGCGGCTGGCGGCGGTGGGTAGCATGGCCGCGGGGGCTGGGGCAAGGGGAAACACCGGGGCAAAGGACGAGGGGCGCGCACTCGATCCTCGCTGGTCCCACCGGCATGTGTCCGCAACGCTCGCGTTCCTCTGAGGGTCATCCCGGCCCAATCTGGGTCTTCTTGCGCCGCCTGAGCCCATCGCATACATTCGCGCCACTTCCCGAAAATCGGGAAGTCGGTCTTCCCACATGTCGTACATCGCCCGCCGCCTCACCGATCGGCTGAAGAACCTTGC
>JBMOIG010000234.1:0-4184 GCA_049317445.1 Myxococcota bacterium
CTCGCCACTTACCGACCTGACCGCTCGCGATCCCCTTTGCGGGATCCTCACCCGCGCCAAGCGGCTTGACTTCCGATCACAGTCGAGGTAGTAGTGACTAACCCAGTCTCTGACTGGGCGTTCGGGGGCAGACGATGAAGCTGTTCGTGGGGCACATGCCATTGGCACTTATGCTTCTCCTGGTCCACGTTACAGCGGTCAAGTCAGTCTTCGCAATCAGTCCATCTGCCCTTCCAGCGCATACGCCGCCGGCGATTGCTGCCGCCCTCACTGGCGGCAGCGCTAGATCCGGCAGCGTGCACAGCACGTACCTGCCGTGGCTGAACAAGACCATCCATCAGGTGAAGGGCACCGAGCTTCGCTCGCAGAGACCGTTCCAGTGGGCGTGGGACGAAGCGGGCAACGTGCTCCAGGACGGGGGTGCGGCACTCGAGCTCGCCGAACGCCGCGCCCGGCGTGCGGACATGGGCGCTCTCAGCGAGGACCTGTGGCAGGCGTTCGGCGCCGTCGCGCCCGGCGGTGTCTACCCGGTGCTGGTCTGGCTGCCCGTTGTCGAGCCTGTCGTCGACAAAGCGACGCTAATCGCAGACCCCACCGCGATGGGGGAGGCACGTCGGAGCAGTCGTGCGCGGTCCGCCGCGGCACGACAGCGAGTGTTCGGCGAGGCACCGTGGCTCGCCGCCATCGCCCGACCCATCTCGGGCGCGCCCTGCGTTAGGGCCGAACTGACCGAACCTCAGACCATCGCGCTCGCGCGCCTGAGTTCGGTGGCGGATCTGCTGCCCTTCAAGCCGGGGAAGCCGGCGTCCTCGACTAGCTACGTCGATGCGATCGACGCTGACACGACCGGCCTTACGGCGGATGGCGTGACCATCTGCATGATCGAGCCCTACAACCCCGGTTCGTCATACACCTATCAAGCAGCGCTGCACTACCTGGATGCGAACGCTGGTTCGGATTCGCACGCCCGGTGCAGCGCGGGGATGATTGCGAGCTCAGATTGGCCCGGCGGCGATGCACGCGACAGCTGGCAATACTGGGCGGCGACCGCGGGAAGCTACTCTGATGAAGACGCCTACGAGTGGTGCCGCGACAACGACGCCTCAGTGTGGAACATAGGGTTCGAGACAGACGCTGGGTTTTCGAAGCTGCTCGATTTCTACGTGACCAATCCCCCGTATCCGGTGATCGTACGGCCGACGGGGCAGGACGCCGGCAGCACGTGCAGCTCGTCTTGTGGAAACACGCCCACCGCGACCTCCGGCGTGTTGAACAACGGGCTCGTCGTCGGTGGTTCGTGTGATGGCTCGACTGGATCGCGCGGAAATGACACGATGTTCTGCCCGACCAAGTCCGGCCTGCCGTCGGGAAGCACCGACTTGCAGTATCCGCACGTCGTGGCTCCCGCCTTCGATCTCCACGCAGACTGGATCGAGTGCGGGAACGGAACGAGTTGGGCAAGCGCGCTGGCGGCCGGTGGCGCGGCGCAACTGATCGGGGCGTATGCGGGGCTCGACGACTGGCCGGAAGGCACTCGCGCACTGCTGATCGCCACGCCGGAGACCACGGTCGATGGCCATACGCTCCACGTGCTCGGAGGCAACCCCGAGCGGGACGGAGTCGGCATCGTCAACATCGCCAAGGCCAGTGACCTTGCAGGGTTCCGAAACTACGGAAACGTAACGGCAGCAAAGGGCTGGGCTGTAGGCACGCTGTACAAGGCGGTGACAGATCTGAACGGGGGAAATCACAACACGGTCTACACCGCGCGAACGGGCGTGTCTGGCACGCGCCTGCGGATCGCTCTGGTTTGGGATGCGACCAATAGTTGCACCGACTTGAGCGATGCGAGCACCTGCTCTGGTGGGAAGGACGCGGACGTCGACCTGAAGGTGTTCGTTGGTGGCACTGAGGTGTTCGCGTCGGAGTCTTGGGACAACGCGTGGGAGATGTTGGACTATTCGGTCCAGGCGAACACCGACTACGTCATAAAGCTGCACGTGGCCAGTTGGCGACAGGGGATCACGCAGACGTACTTCGGGCTCGCGTGGAAGATCGACAACTTCGATGATCTCTGACCCGCCCACAGCCTCCATTGCGCCGCCATATGCGTTGCAGGCCCCGTCTGGCTGGCGCAAGCGTCGCCGCGCCAGTCAGGCGGAGGGAGCCCAAATGGCACGATGGCGCGACCTCGCCCTGCACCACCAATCCCGGGTAGGCTCGGCCACAGTATCGAGACCGACTCATGGTGCCCCCATGCAATGCCCCGTCTCCTTTGCAACCAACTTGGTCCTTCTCGCTCTCGCCTGCGTGGGATGCCGCGTGTTCGAGGACGAGACGGTGGCGGGACCGGTCGGCCCCCCGGACGCGACGGTGGACGCTCCCAGCGAACTCGGCGATCCATCGGACTCCGACGACGGCGCGCCGACGCCACCCGACGCCGCAGACTTCGACACGCCCGAACTCCCAGTGTGCACACCGCATTGTGACGGCGCTGGGTGCCAAGACGGTTGCGGCGGGGTGTGCGACGGGCTGCCGTGCGACGACGGCTCCGCTTGTACTGCACTGGATACGTGCACGGCAGGCACCTGCCTGGGCGCCGATGCCTGCTACGACTCAAACCCCTGTACCGGGGACGTCTGCGACGCCCTGGCCGGTTGCGCGCACTCCAGCGTGACAGGACCCTGTGAGGACGGAAACGCCTGCACGCAGGGCGACGCGTGTCAAGACGGGGCGTGCGTCCCGGGGGGGGACGCGCCCTGCGACGACGGCAACGTCTGCACGGCAGATTCCTGCGAGCCGACGAGCGGATGCAAGCACGCGCCGAACACGCTCTCATGCTCCGATGGAAACTCCTGCACGACGGGCGACATGTGCGTCGACGGTGTGTGTGTGGCGGGCAAGGCCATGGATTGCGATGACGGCAACCCGTGCACCGAGGTGGACACTTGCGTGGGCGGTATGTGCCAGCCTGGAGTGCAGAAGGCGTGCGGGGGCGGCAAGGGGTGCGTCAACGGAGCCTGCGTCGCGGTCGCCTCGGCAATGGTGCTTTTACCGGCCGGCAGCTTCTTGATGGGGTGTGTGCCTGGTGATGCGGACTGTGATCCAAACGAGAAGCCGCAGCACAAGGTGACGCTTGATGCATACGCGATCGACGTGCACGAGGTGACAGTCGCGCAGTACAAGGCCTGCGTGGATCAGGACGCGTGCTCATGGCCCTACAACTTGGACGTGCCGCAAGTGAACTGGGGCAAACCCGGACGCGCGGAGCATCCCGTCAACGAGGTGACATGGTCGCAAGCACAGGCCTACTGTGCCTGGGCTGGTGGGCGCCTGCCGACCGAAGCCGAGTGGGAGCGGGCAGCTCGCGGCGGGCTACCGGGCAAGCTGTACCCTTGGGGAAGTGAGCCGCCGACCTGCGCGCCGGGTAAGCCGAATTCGACAATCTATCGGGAGGGCGGCGGCGACTGGGTGACCGAATCGGGCTGCGGCTCGGGGACCACGGCGCCGGTCCGGACAGGGATGCCCAACGGTTACGGCATGTTCGACATGGCCGGCAACGCCGACGAATGGGTCTTCGATTGTTGGGGAAAGTACCCGCTTGGCTCGGTGACGAACCCCACCGGCCCCAGCTTCGACGAGGGATGTGGGCGTGTCACCCGCGGCGGCGACTTCAGCCATAAGCCGCAAGACCTCCGGGCGTCTCGGCACAACGACGGCGGCGGCCCCAGCTTTCGGTCGTGGCAGATTGGTTTTCGCTGCGCGCGATCGGCGCCCTAATTCGAAGCGATACCCAACGGCGTGCCCCCAAGAGGCCGCAGCTCGCGCGCGCCCCGCGGCTGTGGCAGGTGGAGGACAAGGCGTTGCTGGTGGACGCGATCGGTCGCCGGGTCACCACGGTAGTGGGCAAACGCAGGTCGGTCAGGATCCTGCACACGAGGGGACGGGGTGGGATCGCCGCGATGACCCTTCGACAGGCTCAGGGCAGGCTGTCGCGCCGGCCGCCACACACTCTCTTCGATGGACTGAGCGGAGGCCTTGGGAATGGTGACGGCCGAAAGGCTAATTCCGAGGCGTTTGTGACCTGATGTTGCGTGGTTGAGTGTCCCGTGCAAGCGTTTGAACGGCGCAAACCGAGAAGACTGCAAGCTGGGAGTCGATGCACTCGGCCATTTCGCTGAGTC
>JBMOIG010000235.1:0-4173 GCA_049317445.1 Myxococcota bacterium
CGGAGACGCGGTCCTGAATCCCAAGGGTTGGCCGACGCAATCGCTCGGCGAGGCGTGCCTGGTACGGCAGTACGGGACTGCCGAGAAGGCCAACGCGGAAGGCCGCGGTCTTCCCGTGCTCCGAATGAACAACCTTACGAATGACGGGCGACTCAATCTCTCGGACATGAAGTACGTTGATTTGCCCGCGAAGGAAGCAGCCAAGCTGCAGCTGTGTCCCGGCGATGTGCTGTTCAACCGGACAAACAGCCTTGAACTTGTTGGTAAGACTGCGGTTTGGAGGGGGACCGAGTACATGACCTTCGCCGGCTACCTCGTCCGCCTGCAATTGGATCCGGCTGTCGCGCTGCCCGACTACGTTGTCGTGGCTCTTAACATGCCGTCAGGCAAAGCGCTTCTTCGCTCGGTGGCCAAACCATCGATCAACATGGCCAACATTAGCGCTAGCGACCTCGATCGAGTCAAGATCGCGTTTCCGCCGGTTCAGATGCAGGCGGAGTTTGCTGAAGTTGTTTGGAAGATGGATCGGCTTCGCGCAGCACATGCGAGCGCTATGCGTGAAGCTGACACCCTCTTCGCCAGCCTGCAGGAACGGGCGTTCAGCGGCACCCTGGACGAAGGCCCCCATGCTTGAAGACCTGCTCGAATCCCATGACTTCGAAGCCAAGCTCGCCCACGGCCGCGACGGCCAGGGCGAGGTGCCGCGCTCGCTGTGGGAGACGTACTCGGCCTTCGCCAACACCGACGGCGGCGTGATCCTGCTCGGCGTCCAGGACAACCACGGCGTCCTGACGCCGGTGGGTCTCGCCAACCCGCAGCGCGTCGTCGACCAGCTCTGGACCGACGTCAACAACAAGTCCTGCGTGAGCGCCAACCTGCTGCGAAGTCAAGACGTTTCGATCCACCACGAAAATGGCGTCGCGCTGGTCCGTGTCCTGGTACCTCGGGCTGCCCGCTCGAACCGCCCGGTGTACGTCGGCGCCAACCCGCTCGACGGCAGCTTTCGTCGTCGCGGCTCAGCGGATCAGAAGTGCTCGGCGGAGGAAGTGCGGCGCATGTTGGCCGAGCAGGTGGAGGAAAGCCGCGACGAGCGCATCTGCGTCGGTCTGCACGTGCAAGACCTGAACGAACCGTCGATCCGCCGCTACCGCCAGCGCTTTCAAGCCCACGCGACTGGCCACCCGTGGAACAGCTTGGATGACGACCAGTTCCTGCGAAGCGTTGGCGCCTGGCGGCGAGACCGGGAGACGGGCCGTGCGGGCGTGACGCTGGGCGGCCTGCTGATGTTCGGGCGGCAGTCGGACATCATCGATGAGTTCCCCAACTACTTCGTGGACTACCAGGAGCGTGCCGAGGCGCGGACCGAGCGGCGCTGGATCGAGCGCGTCTGCCTGGATGGCACGTGGTCGGGCAACCTCTACGATTTCTATAACATCGTCATCGGCAAACTCGCCGAGGGTCTTGGCGCCGGGTGGCAACTGCGCGGCGACCAGCGGATCGACGACTCTCCTGTACACCAGGCATTGCGCGAGGCCCTGGTCAACACCTTGATCCATGCGGATTACACCGGGCGCACTTCCGTGCTGGTAGTCAAGCGCCCAGACCTGTTCGGTTTTCGCAACCCGGGTGCGTTCCGCTTGCCGCTGGCGGACGCGCAGCGCGGTGGCGACTCCGATTGCCGGAACCGGAGACTTCAAGCCATGTTCCGGCTCGTTGGCTTTGGTGACCAGGCTGGCTCGGGTTTGCCCAAGATCCTCGACGCTTGGCACGGGCACCAGTGGCGCATGCCCAAGTGGACAGAACTGGTGGGCCCCAATGAGCAAACACAGTTGGAGTTGCCGCGGGCAAGCCTGCTGAGCCCGAAGATCGTTACGGCCTTGCGGGAGCAGCATGGCGTCCAGTTCGACAAGCTGCCGCTGGCGGAGCGTCTTGCGCTGGCGCTGGCGGTCGAGGAAGGCGAGGTCACGCATACCCGGCTCACGGCCATGTCCGGCGAGCACTCGCGCGAGGCCACGTTGGCGCTGCAGCACCTGGTCCAGCGCGGGCTGCTGGTCGCCATCGACCGGCGGCGGCCGGTGACCTATGCGGTGGCTGAGCTGGCGCTGCAAGGCAGGGTTGCGGTTCAGGTTGGCTTGTTCGACGACGTGGGTGGCGACCGGGCCGTTGCCGCGCCGCTGGTGGTCGAAGACAGCTTGCATGGTAAGGCGTCGAGCATGTCTGGTGGTGATGTCGCTACCATGCAAGCTGACGGCGTTACCATGTATGCTCCGTGGCCAACGGGGCAAGCTCCGCGGCCAAGCCGAGCGGGAAAGGCGCCGAGCGATCGCCGTCGCATCCCGCGGGAAGAGCTGCAGGCGGCGGTGCTGGCTGCCTGCGCGGCGGATTGGCGGACGGTGGCGGAAATCGCGGCAGCCGTTGCGCGCACGCCGAGCTACTTGCGCAACGAGATGATTCCAGGGCTTGTGGAGCAAGGACTGCTGGTTGTGCGGTTTCCGGGCGCGGCTCGGCATCCGCGACAGGCCTATCGGGCTGCGGGCGCTCAAAGCGTTGGAGAGGAAAGATGATTACCCAACTCGCGATCAGCAACTTCAAGGGTATCACCGGCGACGGTATTGCGCTGACGCTCGCTCCGGTCACGCTCCTCTTCGGCGCGAACAGCGCTGGCAAGAGCACGGTGCTCCAGGCGCTCCTGTACCTGCACTCGATACTCGAGCACCGAAGCGCAGACACCGACACGCCGACGCTGCGGAGCCGAGGGTGCGACTTCGGCGACTTCAGAAACATTGTACACGGCCGCGACCTGGACCGCGGCATCATCCTCACCGTCGCCTTCACGCCGAGCGACGACCTGAAGCTGACGCACCTGCCCTACACCTACATGGCGGAGCAGTTCATCGCGGAAGACCTCGTTGCCGCGGTCGAGTCTGCCGTGGTGAGCATTGTCGTTGTCTGGAGCGAGTTGCTGTCCATGCCGTTGGTCGGCGGATACAGCGTTGGTGTCAACGGTGAACCCTTCGCCACACTGGTCGCCGCGACCGACGGCTCCGGCGTGCAATTGGCGTCGGTCAACGAGGAGCACCCGCTCGGCGTCGGCTTGGCAGCTCAGTACGGCATCGCGCACGGTTGCCTCCAGGGCGAGAAGCATGCGCTGCCCCGCTGGGGCCAGTCGCTCGGAATCGACACCGTCGACGAGGGCCTTGATCCCGGTCGTACCAGGTTCGAGGCCGTAGTCGTGGGGCTCGGCGCCTGCCTGCGAGACGAACTTGCCCGCATGCTCCACGTTGGGCCGCTGCGTGCCGTTCCGCCGCGCGGGCTGCGCCCTCCGACACACACGGCGCCTGCCGAGTGGTCGCAAGGCCTGGGTGCCTGGCACGCCGCCACGCATGACGTCTTTCTCGCCGCCAAGATCGGCGATTGGATGCAGCGAATCGGCACCGGGTACGCGCTCACCATCGCAAGCCGACGCCTGGTTGACGAAGAGGGTGCGTTTGCACGACTGCTGGCTCGGGTCGCTGAGGGCCTCGAGGATCCTGATGTGCTGCTGAAGGCGTGGCAGGCGCAGCCGCAGCGGCCCGCCATTCGCGTAGTCGATCTGGAGACCACGACCGACCACCATCCGGCCGACCTTGGCGTCGGCATCGCGCAAGTCGTTCCGGTGATTGCCGCAGCGGTTGTGCAAGACCAGCCCCAAGCAAACGGCCGGACCGGAAAGGTCCACCTTGCAGCAATCGAGCAACCCGAGTTGCACCTGCATCCGGCGGTGCAGACCGGACTTGGCGACCTCTTCGCCGCCGCGATCCGCGACGAGACCGGCGAACGGAACGAGCGCCAGTTCCTCATCGAGACTCATAGCGAGCACCTGATCCTGCGGCTCCTACGGCGGATCCGTGAGACCACGGACGGTGAACTTGAGCCTGACGCTCCGAAACTGGCGCCCGAGGACGTTGCGATCTACTGGGCGGAGAAGGTCGACGGTGCGGTGGTGATGAAGGCCATCGGCGTAGACGCGGACGGGGAATTCACGGAGCGTTGGCCGAAGGGGTTCTTTGCCGAGCGGCTGCGGGAGCTGTAGCCATGATCTACCCGTATGCCGTAGACCCTGCCGTGCTGGAACACTGGGTCGCTACTCGCCAAGCGTTGCTCTACTGGCGTGACCAGTTCGACGATGCGCAC
>JBMOIG010000236.1:0-4106 GCA_049317445.1 Myxococcota bacterium
GGACGTCGCTGCTCATCGACCGCTTCGCGCACAACGAGCGCCGGGTGGCCGACGCAGTGCGCGAGGTGCTGGGGGTGCTGCCGACCGAGCTGGACGACGCTGCGGCCATCGCCAAGGTGCTGGATCCGCGACAGAACCCGCTGCTGGCCGACCCGCTGGCCAACGTGTCGCATCAGAAGCTGGGTCGGGCCCTGCACGCCGCGCACTACGCCTTTCACAAGCGGCTGAGCCATGCCGCCGACAGTCAGGACCAACGCCACCGCATGACACCCGCCGCGCGACCGTCGGTCCACGCTTTCCTGAGTCCCGATCCCGACTTCATGATGCCCGGGCTGGTGACGCAGGCGGGACCGCAGGCGGTGACGCACTACACCGAGTCCATGCAGCGAACTTGGGCGGCGATTGCGGAGCTGCAGGCGCTGGGCGTCGATGCCGAGTGGCGGGCGTATCTGCTGCCGAATGCGGTGGCGCTGCGGTTCACCGAGACCGCGGACCTGGCCGCGCTGCGCCACAAGCACTGGATGCGCCTGTGCTTCAACGCGCAAGAGGAGATCTGGCATGCGAGTGTGGACGAGGCGCAGGCCATCGCCGAAGTCGAACCGCACATCGGCCGGTACCTGCTGCCCCCGTGTGCGGTGCGGCACCTCGCAGGGATCCGTCCGTACTGCACCGAGGGCGACCGTTTCTGCGGGGTGAAGGTCTGGCTGCAGGACCGCTCTGAGTGGCAGCGGTCGGTCTAGTCAAATGGCCGAGGGTAACCGGACAAACCTGCGCATAAGCAAGGGCTTGTCTCATCATTTGTGATCCAGATCGACCCCTAAATTCGTCCAATTCGTCCAAACCGTCCATTCACCCACAACCATGGGAAAACATGGCGGTCTTTTGGTCCTTGATACACGGCACGCGCGCGGTCGCGGTCGGTCGTCAGGAACTCGACCTCAGCGGTCAACGGCGACCAGTGATGCGTGGCTTGGATGCGACTGCCCATGTCCGCACGAGCCAGCACCTCTGTCCACGCGTTGCGCACCCGGCTGGCCTGCCCGATCACTTCTTCGGCCGGTACCTGGCTGTCGTGCGGCACGTCGGGCAGCAGCCGGTCGTGCGCGAAGTACAGGTACTCCAAGGCCTCCGGCAGCTTGTTCAGGTCCACGATGCCCCGCGTCGTCGAGGTCGGAATGCCCGGCACGAACTGGCGGTCGCGGTGCAGCAGACGGGCGCGCTCCAAACTGAGCGAGTGCGTCCCCGCCAGCGTGTCCACGAACGCGGTCGACTCCATCGCCGACTTCAGCCCGCGCATGAAGATCTCGACGACCTCACGCGACCATGTGGCTTGGTAGTGCTTCAGGAAGCGCTCGCCGTCGACCATCGCCCGCAGCAGCTTGACGGACCCGCTGGCCCCGTGCGCTGCCCCATTCACGGCGGAGAACAACAGGTTACGGGCGACAAACCGGTCCAGCAGCGCCCGCTGTTTCGGGGTGCCGCTCCACAAGAAGCTCTCGGCCAGCAACGCGTTGGGGCACCCCTGACTGTAGCCGATGGTTCCCCAAGGGGTTCGGGTCCGCTCGATGGCGCGCAAGATGGCCGCCGCGTTGTATTCCAGCGACCGGAACAGCCCCGTGTGGGCGCGGATCACCTTGACGCCGTGTCGCTTGGCCAGCCGACGGTAGGACTCCTCGAGCTCGCGCCCCTTCGCCCCGTCGGTCACCACGCCCATGCAGCTGACGATGGTGAAGTCGTAGGCACCCGCTGGCTCTTCGATCAGCAGCCGCGTCAACGGATCCGCAAGCACCTCGTCCTGATCCTTGCGGTGGTAGTACAGGGACCGCGCGACCGCTTCCACAAGGTCCTGGTCCGCCAACCCCGGCTCGTGCCCCCCCTGCACCTGCAACCAATGCCGCACGTCGTCGACGTCGTCTTGAACGTTACGCACGACCGACAACACCTTCAGTGCCTCTTCGTTTCGCTGCCAAAAGTCCTTGAACCAAGGCAGTTGGAAGCCGTCGGGGACCTCGGTCAGCAGCTCTCCGCACGCTTGGAAAGCCTGACGGTAGGCCTGGGTCGCGGCCGTGTGCCCCTCACCCAGACGACCGTTGAACGCAAGCTTGTGCGCCAACTTGTCCGCCACCGCGATCGCCCTTTTGGCGTCCTTCTCGAGCGTCGCCGCCCTGCCCCGCGGTTGCGGCATCGGCGGTGGCGGTCGGTGCACATCCAGCAGCCGCGACCGACGCGCCAAATACGGCCCGCCTTGCGCCATCACGTTGTCGGAAAGCCTTGCCAGCGCCTCGTAATAGCTCTGCCGCACCTTGCGCCCGCCGGCCAGATAGTCGGCCTGACGCGGCACCGGCAGCCCCAGCTTCTCTTCCAGAAACGCAGGCAGATCCAGAGGTTCGCGCAGTTCATCCTGGTCTTGGTGCAAAAAGGCGAACAGCGCTCCCGTCAGGATGCGCGGCACCTGCTGGCTCATCTCAACCAAAACGTGGCGCGTCAGGTCGCCTGGGCTTGCCCGCAAGTGCTCGATCAGCAATCGGTTGTTGATCTGCGACTGCAGGCCCTGGTGGCCCTCGACGATGCCGGCGTGCAGCAGTACCGCGACGTCGCGCGGCCCCAACGCACACGGCGGTGGCCACGCGTCGGGGATCGACGTCCGGTGGTCGAACGGCAGCGGCCCGACGGCCTCGCCCAGAAACGAAGCAATCGTGCTGGCTTGCGCGGCGTGGGCGATGCCTCCCCACCCCTCGGCGATGGTCGCGACGCGGCGCTTGGCCTGCCGAACATGGCGCAGACGACGCACCGCGTTCGAGTCCCACGACGACTGCACATGGGCCAGCAGGTGGTCGATCTGCTGCAGCGACAGCTCTGGTGCGAGATCGGCGATGCGGGCCAGCAGGTCGGCCGGCATCGGACCCGGCGAGGCGGCGCGGTACAGGTCATCGGCCGAAGGAAGCGTTTGCAGATC
This sequence comes from Myxococcota bacterium, assembly GCA_049317445.1. Lineage (GTDB taxonomy): Bacteria > Myxococcota_A > UBA9042 > UBA9042 > UBA9042 > CAJBNH01. The sequence continues at coordinate 2,957 of JBMOIG010000236.1, forward strand.
CGGCAGATACAGCGGGTTCTCGACCAGCGGCGGGTCCTCGACCGCCACGGGACGCGGCAGGGGCTCGCTGGGCGCGGTGACAAGATCCAGCCAGCGCAGCACGCCGTCGATCTCATAGTCCAGCCGCCGATCGCCCCATGCGTCGTACAAAAGGTCTTTCGCAGCGCGAAGATCCAGTCCCCGGCACTCGGTCAAGTCGCGCACCAGCGGCTCGATCCTCGCCTCCAGCGAGTCGTCGTCCACCAGCACGCGTGACAGCATCCCCGCGATCTGGTGGCGCGGGACCAGATCGCCCGGCCGCGCGATGCCCCGCGCCTGCACGTGATCCCGCAAACGCTTCGCCCACTTGCGCAGCGTCACGAACTGCTGCGCCCACTCCGCGTCGAACACCTCGATCGCGGCCTGGACGTGCGACAAGGCGTCGTCGGAGTTCAGGATCTCGAGCAAGTGCCCTGCCTCGCCCGCCGGATCCAGCAGTGCGTTGAAGAAGCGCACGCCGTACAGCCCCTGCTGCTCGCCGCGAAACGAGAACCGCCCGCCCGGGCTGACGCACACGGTCAACGCCCCCTGCCGCAGCGCGTCGGTCAGCAGCGACACCGCACGGTCGGCGCCGTGCAGCAGGCAGGGCTCGCCGTGCAGGTCCCAGGTCAGTTCGAACGCGAAGTCCTGCGCTTGACTGGACGACACCTCACCCGGATGCCAGCGACCGATCAGGGTCGTACCCTCAGGCAACGACACGCGGCGGCCGGCCAGCGTCGCCTCTGCCAGACTCAGCGTCACTTCCAGTTCACCGCGGGGGGTGACCGACATCTCGGTCTCGGCTCCGCCCAAGGCGCGCAGGATCGCGCCGCCGGACATCGACACCCGCGCCTCTACCGTTCCTCGCAAGTGGCTGTCGTCAATACGCAACTCCGGGATCGGCGCGACCTGCATCTCAAAATGCTGGTGCAGCAGCCCTTGGGCGTGGACCTGCAGGTCCCAACCTCGTCCGTGTGGCTTCAGCGTCGCCGCCAGCGTGCCGCCGTCCAGCGACCCGCCCCAAGTGCTGCGCGCGCGTTGCAGAAACGGCTCGTCCGGCAGCTCCAACGCCGCCTCGACCGCAAACCCGTCGCCCAGCGGCCCGGCCGACAAATGGCCTGCATCGACGCGA
>JBMOIG010000237.1:0-4101 GCA_049317445.1 Myxococcota bacterium
CGACTGTCGCGTGCCCCGCCGACGGTCCATGTAGCTCTAGAAAGTCCGAACCCGCAACGGCTAGCTTGAACCTCAACGACGCGCTACAGCGTTGCAGAGGTTCCCATGTCGCTGATCAGACTGCCCCAAGTCCTTGCCCTCACTGGCCTTTCCAAGACCACGCTTCACCGCTTCGAGGCCGCCGGCCGCTTCCCTAAGCGGTACCGGATCGGCGATCGCGCAGTCGCGTGGAACAGCGAAGAGGTTGAGCTGTGGTTGCGGTCGCGCGAGCACGTCGCGGTCCGCTGTGCCGACGCTCCGGGCACCGTTGCGGCGGTGCAATCATGAGCACAACTACTCCTGCAACCGATGCCCAAATCCGCTACTTGCAAGGCCTCACCGACCCCGAACGGCTGGCCCGCCTGAGCAACAACGAAGCGCGCTACCTGATCAGCTGGCTTCGCGGCCCGCCCCAGAACATGAGTCGAGCACAACAGCTGTATCTGTCGGGGCTGATTGCCGGTCTGACGCAGGCACAGGCCCGCGAGACGATCACCTTTCTGCGCGACCTGACCTCCGGTGCGCTGAATCCAGCAGCGGCGGAGGTGCAATCGTGAGCACGCATGCCCAGCTTGCCAATGCCTACCACATCGCAGGCTACCGCATTCACCCGTGCAAGCCCCGCGACAAGCGCCCGATGCTGGACGGATGGCCCGAGCACTGCTACCGCGATGCTGCCGAGGTCGAAGCGCAATGGCTCCGCCTGCCCAACGGCAACATCGGGCTGATTACAGGCCCGCACGCCGACGCGCCGGTGGCACTTGTAGCCTTCGACTGCGACGGCCCGGCATTTCTGCAACGGGCGCTGTCGATCCTGCCGCCAACCCCGGCGCGGACAATCAGCGGAAGCGGAAAGGGCGGACACCTGATCTACCGCTGGCGGTCTGACGCACCGTGCCCAAAGAAGTACACCATCGCCAAAGGCGAAGCGGGCGCCCACGAAGAGCTTGCATTTTATGGGGTTGGCGGGCAAGTCGTGCTGCCCGGCTCGATTCATCCCGAAACGGGCGAGCCGTACCGCTGGGCGCACGCGCCCGACGACCCCTTTGCGATACCGCCGGCGAACACCTTGCCGATCATCGGTCCCGAGGCGTTGACAGCATTGGCCCCGCCAACCCCGGCGCCCGTCGTCGACTGGCCCCCCCGCAACCGCGCAGCAAGCGCACCGGCTGGCGCGACCGTGCAACGACTGCTTGCCGCTTGCGAGGCCGCGAACCTGAGCCCTCGCCCGCTGTCGGGTGACAAGTGGGCGATAGCCTGCCCATGGCGGCAAGAGCACGGCGGAGGTGCGCAAGGCGAGTCAGACACTGTGATTCTAGCGGGGCGTGACGGTGCGCCATGGTTCAAGTGTCTGCATGGGCATTGCTCCGACCGGCACATTGCCGACCTGTGCACGGTCCTGGCCCGGTACCTGCCCACAGACGCAGCCGATCCAGGCGGTGTCGAGCCGAACAAGCGCGAACCCGGCCAGCACACGCGACTGCTGCGTTTGACGCAACCCCTGTGCGACGTGTTCTGTACGCCCGAAGGCAAGTGCTTTGCCGATGTGCGGCGCAACGGGCATCGCGAGACGATGCCGATCCGCTGCGACACGTTCAAGCACTGGCTGGTGGGCACCTACTACGACTCAACCGGCGAAGCACCTTCCGCAGAGGCCCGCGAGCGCGTGCTGTGCACCTACGAGGCAGCGGCGCATCGGGGTGGCGCGCTTCATACCGTGTTCTTGCGCGTCGCGTCGCATGGTGGCGCCTTGTATCTGGACCTGGGCGACAACAGTTGGCGGGCGGTTGAGGTCGACGCCGACGGCTGGCGGGTGGTCGACGCTCCGCCCGTGCGCTTCCGCCGTTCGCGGCCGATGCTGGCTCTGCCAACTCCGACCCGCAACGGCAGCCTGGACGACCTGCGCCCGTTCTTGAATACCGCCAGCGAAGCCGATTGGATCCTTGCGGTGGCGTGGTTGCTGGCGGCACTGCGGCCCGCTGGGCCGTTCCCTGTCCTCGTTCTGTCGGGCGAACAAGGTACCGCCAAGTCCTCGGCAGCGAGGTTCTTGCGCGGTCTAGTCGACCCCAACAGCGCACCCGTGCGCTGTGTGCCGCGCGAGGATCGCGACATGGCGATCGCTGCCGACAACATCCACATCCTGGCTTTCGACAACGTATCCTCGCTTCCGGCCTGGTTGTCTGACGCCTTGTGCCGGCTGGCGACGGGTGGGGGGGTCGCGGTGCGAGCGTTGTACACCGGACGCGACGAAGAGGTATTCGAGGCGCAGCGGCCGATCATCCTGAACGGGATTCCGGACTTTGTGAGCCGTGGCGACTTAGCATCCCGAGCGGTGCGGTTGTGCCTTGAACCGATCCCCGAAGATCGACGTCGGCCCGAAAGCGACTTGCTGCCCGAGTTCGAGGCCGTGCGCCCTGGAATCCTGGGCGCTCTGCTCGACGCGGTTGCGGTTGGACTCGGGAGGCTGCCGACCATGCAACGACCTGCCCGACTGCCGCGACTGGCCGACTTTGCGCTTTGGGTCCAGGCCTGCGAGCCAGGGTTGTGGCCCGAGGGCGACTTTGGGCATGCCTTCGACGGCAACCACGCCGACGCGGTAGCGGCGACGCTTGAGGCCGATCCTGTGGCTCAAGTGGCGCTGACGCTGGGTAGAAGGGAAGACGACGGCTGGACAGGCACCGCTAGCGAGTTCTTGAGCATCGCCAAGGGCATGAATCCAGGCGCGTTCGATGGGCGACACACGCCAACGCCCCGCGACCTTAGCGAGCGGCTGCGGCGGGCGGCGCCATTGTTGCGCGAGTCCGGCGTTGCGGTGATTCGCGACCGCAGCAAGGGCAAGGACCGCACGCGGCTGATCGTCCTGTGCGCCACCGACAAAGCCGGCGAACCTCCGCCCGGTGTGGCCGACGATCTGTTTACTGCGGCAGAGTGAGCACTTTGCGGCGGACGCACTTGCGGACGCACACGGGCACTGCGTCCGCACTGCGTCCGACCTTGCGACAAAGAAAATGCAGCGGGGGCAGGGAGTTCCAGGAGAACGGACGCGGCGGACGCTACGGACGGTCGCTAGGGCAACTTGTCTGGCGGCGGGCAGGGACGTCGCGCCGGCATGGGCGAGCGCATGAGGTCGAAACAATGGCCAGCGACGATCACGCGACCTTTGGCGTGTTCTGGGGGGCGGGGGGTGTGTTGTGCCGGGGTCTCGCCCCGGACAAAGTGCGAGTAATCCCAGGTCACAGGAGTGCGGTGGCCACCCCCGGTCCCGTTTCTAAGGCGGCGGGGGTCGGCGCCCGGCGTGTTAGCCCCGCGCCTTTTGCGCCGAACCCCTGGCCTTGGGAAAAAAAAGCGGACCCGCAGAGCCGGGAAGGGTGCGGGCCTCACCTGCCCCTGCGGAACTGTGCCATGCTCGCGGTCAAACGGAGGTCTGCGATGCGGTGGCTGTTGTTGTTTCTGCTGGTGGCGGTTGTCGGGTGCAAGGCTGGCGAGGGCGATCGGTGCGCCAAGCCGGACGATTGCGGTGGTGGTTTGACGTGCGATGCGGATGCGGCCAAGTGTGTCACAGCTGAGACTGCGGCCTGCGCTCGCGCCCCAGCTTGCAAGGCTGAGGGCCTTTGTGTCGCGAAGGACGGCAAGTGTGTAGCGGCGGATGCCGGATGCGCGGTGTCTGGAGCCTGCAAGGAGATGGGCCTATGCACGGCCAAGGAAGGAGTGTGCGTTGCGACGGATGCCGGATGCGGGGCGTCTAGAAAATGCAAAGACTCAGGCTACTGTACGGCGGGCCCCGGCCTGTGCATTGCAACGGCAGCCGGATGTTCGGCGGCACCAGGCTGCAAGAGCTACGGCTTCTGCACCGCCAAGGACGGAGTGTGCGTTGCGACGGATGCCGGATGCGGGGCGTCGGATCTTTGCAAAAAATACGGCGAGTGCACGGCCAAGGACGGAGTGTGCGTCAAGCCCTAACCAGCCCGCACGTGCCGCAACTCGCCTAGCGGCACGGTGGGGCGCTGGTGGCTGTGATGCCCGGCCTGTGCTTGCTCTGCCCCCTGTGCCACCATGCGGTCA